>CANRKY010000147.1 GCA_947631355.1 uncultured Marvinbryantia sp. | reverse complement strand
GGCAATGTTGTGCCCGCGCAAGCGAACCGTGATCCGAAAGGAGATCTTATGACAAAATCAAAGGCAAAATACAGCGGCCGCCTGAAATTTTATCTGCAGTGGCCGATATTTGTCGCTCTGCTGCTCATCCTTATGACCATAACGGTCTGCTCTGTGGATCTGTATTCCGGGCTTATCGTCTTATGTTTCACCGTGGTATGCCTCATCGTCATGGCCGTGCTGTTTTTCCTGTACAAGCCGCGTGTGATGGCCGACCTGGTGGCGTTCGCCTCCCAGTACGGGCAGGTGCAGAAGCAGATGCTGGATGAATTTTCCATCCCGTACGGTATTCTGGATCTGGACGGAAAAGTGATCTGGATGAACCAGCACATGCGCATGCTGCTGGAAAAAAGCAACCGCTATCACAAGAGCATCACCAATCTGATCCCGCAGATTTCTGCGGACCGCTTCCCGGACTCCAGAGAGCCCGCAACCTTCGAGTTCCGCATGAACGAGCGCAGCTACCGCGCGGAGCTGAAAAAGCTGCAGATCGATGAATGGCACGCCTCCACAGATCTGCTTTCCATCCCGGAGGAGCAGTGCTATCTCTACACCCTCTACATCTTCGACATCACCGATCTGAAGAACGCGCTGCGCGCCAACGAGGAGCAGCGCCTGGTGGTGGGGCTGATCTACATCGACAACTACGATGAGGTGCTGGAGAGCATAGACGACGTGCGCCGTTCCCTGCTGCTGGCGCTTATAGACCGGAAGATCGACAAGTTTATCGGCAGCCACAACGGGATCATGAAAAAACTGGACAAAGACAAATACTATATCATCATCAAGCAGAAATACCTGGAAGTGCTGGAGACCAACCGTTTTTCTCTCCTGGAAGATGTGAAGACCGTAAATATCGGAAACGATATGAAACTCACCCTGAGCATCGGCATAGGCGCGAACGGAACCAGCTATGTGGAGACCTACGAATTTGCCCACGCCGCCATCGAGCTCGCCCTGGCGCGGGGCGGCGACCAGGCGGTGGTGAAAGACAACAACAGCATCTCCTACTACGGCGGGAAGTCCCAGCAGATTGAAAAGAGCACGCGCGTAAAGGCCCGCGTGAAAGCCCAGGCGCTGCGGGAATTTATCATCGCCCGGGACGATGTGATCGTGATGGGCCACAAGGTGACCGACATCGATACCTTCGGCGCAGCCATCGGTATCTACCGCGCCGCGCGGGTGCTGGGGAAACGGGCGTACATCCTGATCGATGAAAACAGCGCGTCCATACGCCCCTACCTGAATATGTTCCGCGGCAACAAGGATTACGAGGAAGACATGTTCATCAACCGCCGGGATGCGGACGAACTGATCGACGCCAACACCGTGCTGGTGGTGGTGGACACCAACCGCCCCGGCAACACGGAATACCCGGAGCTTCTGGAGCGCTCGAAGACCATCGCGGTGTTCGACCATCACCGCCAGAGCAGCGATGTGATCAAAAACGCCACCCTCTCCTACATCGAGCCCTTTGCCTCCTCCGCGTGCGAGATGGTGGCAGAGATCCTGCAGTATTTCGATGACGGCGTGAAGCTGACCGCCATCGAGGCCGACTGCCTCTATGCGGGGATCCTGGTGGATACCAACAATTTTGTGGCCAAAACCGGCGTGCGCACCTTTGAGGCGGCCGCGTACCTGCGCCGCTGCGGCGCCGACACCACCCGCGTGCGCAAACTGATGCGCAATGATATGGCTTCCTACAAAGCCCGAGCGGAAGCCGTGCGCCACGCAGAGGTGTTTATGGACTGCTATGCGGTGAGCATCCTGCCCTCCGGCAGCCTGGACAGTCCCACCACCATTGCCGCCCAGGCCGCAAACGAGCTGCTGAACATCACCGGCGTGAAAGCCTCTTTTGTGCTGACGGACTACAACCATCAAATATATATCAGCGCCCGCTCGATTGATGAGATCAACGTGCAGATCATCATGGAGCGCATGGGCGGCGGCGGACATATGAATATCGCCGGGGCGCAGCTGAAAGACGTGACCCCGGAGGAGGCAAAAGAAACCTTAAAAGAAACCATTCAGACTATGACAAACGAAGGAGCGATCTGACCATGAAAGTTATCTTACTGCAGGACGTAAAATCACTGGGGAAAAAGGGCGACACCGTAAATGTGAGCGACGGATACGCCCGGAACCTGCTGTTCCCCAAAAAGCTGGGCGTGGAGGCAAACGCCAAAAATATGAACGATCTCAAGCTGCAGAAAGCGAATCAGGAAAAAGTGGCAAAGGAGCAGCTGGAGGAGGCGCAGGCATTTGCAGAACTCCTCTCCACAAAAGAAGTGTTCATTTCCATTAAAGTGGGGGAAGGCGGAAAAACCTTCGGCTCCGTTTCTTCCAAAGAAATCGCGGACGCCGCGAAAGCGCAGCACGGCCTGGACATCGACAAGAAAAAGATCCAGCTTGCCGCTCCCATCAAGGCCCTGGGCACTTCCAGCGTCCCCGTGAAGCTGCACCCGAAAGTGACCGCCCAGCTGAAGGTCACTGTAAAGGAAGCCTGAGAAAAGAAATCACGTGAAAAAAGAGCGCGCTTCATAGAAAGAGCGCTCTTTGCGAAGAAAAAGCGATATCTGCAGAGAAGGAAAGATACCGGAGAGGATGAGGTGAAACCGTGGAAGAAGCTATTATCAAGCGGGTGATGCCCCACAGCACGGAGGCGGAGCAGTCGGTGATCGGCTCCATGATCATGGACACAGACGCCGTGCTGATCGCTTCCGAGGTCATTACCAGCGAAGACTTTTACCAAAAACAGTACGGCGTGCTCTTTGACGCCATTGTGGAATTATATAACGAAGTCAAGACCGTGGATCTTGTGATGCTGCAGAACCACCTGAGGCAAAAAGAAGTGGCCCCGGAGATCGCCGGGCTGGAGTTTCTGCGGGACATTCTGGACAGCACCTACGTTTCTACCAATGTGCGCCAGTACGCGGAGATCGTGCGGGAAAAGTCTACCCTGCGCCGTCTGATCCGGGCGTGCGAGGATACCGCCAACACCTGCTACGCGGGCAAGGATACCCTGGACGAGGTGTTCGCCGTCACGGAAAAGCGCATTTTCGATATCATCCAGCAGAATCTCCGGGGCGATTTTGTGCCCATCAAAAACGTGGTGCTGAATGTGCTGGAGAATGTGGAAAAGGCGTCCAAAAACAGCGGGAAGGTGACCGGGCTGCCCACGGGCTTCATCGACCTGGATTTCAAGACAGCCGGTTTTCAGCCTTCGGATCTGATCCTGATCGCGGCAAGGCCCTCCATGGGAAAGACCGCCTTTGCGCTGAACATCGCACAGTATATGGCTTTTCGCGAGAATATAGGCGTGGCGGTGTTCAGCCTGGAAATGTCGAAGGAGCAGCTGGTAAGCCGTCTGCTCTCCCTGGAATCCCGCGTGGATTCCCAGGCCATCCGCACCGGCGATCTGTCGGACGAGGATTGGGGAAAACTGATCGAGGGCGCCGGGGTGATCGGGCAGTCCAATCTGATCATCGACGACACCCCCGGCATCAACATCATGGAATTGAGGAGCAAATGCCGGAAATATAAACTGGAACATAATCTGGGGATCGTGATCATCGATTACCTGCAGCTGATGTCCGGCAGCAAGCGCGCCGAATCCAGGCAGCAGGAAATATCCGAGATCTCCCGCGCCTTAAAGAGCCTGGCAAGAGAGCTGAACGTTCCGGTGGTGGCCCTGTCACAGCTCTCCCGCGCGGTGGAACAGCGCCCGGATCACCACCCTGTGCTCTCGGATCTGCGTGAATCCGGGGCCATCGAGCAGGACGCGGACGTTGTGATGTTCATTTACCGCGATGACTATTACCACGATGACAGTCCCAAGCCCAACGTGGCCGAGATCAACATCGCCAAACAGCGAAACGGCTCCACCGGCACCATCGAGCTCGCATGGCTGTCTCAGTATACGAAATTCGCAAATATGCAAAAATAACAGGCTTTTTGGGGAAATAAAAACTGCCGGATAAAAAGCGGCAGAAAGATAGAAGATTGAAAATTATCGGACATATACAAAAGGATGGATGAACAATGTCTGCACATACCAGCGAAAAAGCAGCCACCTTGGAGACGACTCTGGATCGTCTGCCCTACGGCCGGGCGGACGATTCTTTTGCCTCCGGAAAGGTGGGAAAGATCCCGATTCCGGAAGGCGTCACCCAAAAGAAGCTCTACCGGGATATCATTCTCATCGCATGGCCCAGTCTGGTGGAACTGGTGCTCACCCAGCTGACCAGCATCGCGGATCAGATGATGGTGGGCCATCTGCCGGGCCAGGAAGGCATTATGGCCCTGGCCGCCGTGGGCCTTGCCATGCAGCCGAAGTTTCTTTTGATGACCATGATACAGGCCATGAACGTGGGGGCCACGGCTCTGATCGCCCGCTTCCGCGGCCAGCAGGATCAAAGGCGGGCCAACCTGGTGTTCCGCCACGCCATCATCCTGAACCTGGTCATGTCTTTCCTTTTTATGGCGCTGGGCCTTGTTTTCAGCGAGGAGCTGATCCGCTTCATGGGCGGCTCCGGCATCAGCGAAGAAACGCTGGATCTGGGCGTACAATATCTGAATATTCAGCTATACGGCTTTATCCCCCTGTGTCTGGGCATCACCGTGACGGCCGCCCTGCGGGGCATCGGGGACACGCGCACCCCCATGATCTACAACACCATCGCAAACGTAGTCAATCTGGGCTTCAATTACGTGATGATCTACGGGCACTTCGGCTGTCCGAAAATGGGCGTGGCAGGCGCGTCCTTTGCCACCATCATCGGGCAGACCGTGGCGTTTTTCATCGCCATGTACATATCCCTGGGCAAAAAGCACTACGTCTTCATCGACCTGCGGGAGAAATTTCATTTTGACCGCGGCCTTATGGAGCGCATGGTCAACATCGGGCTTCCCTCCATGGTGGAGCAGCTTTTCATGCGGGCGGGCATCATCATCTACACCCGTCAGGTCACAGGACTTGGGGATGTCATCTACGCCACCCATCAGGTGTGCATGAGCATCCAGGGCATGACATTTATGATCGGCCAGGCCACCGCCAACGCCGCCACCACCCTGATGGGACAGTGCATCGGCAAGCTGCGGTACGACATGGCTTCCATCTATATGCGCAAGTCCAGGAATGTGGGGATCGCCGTGTCCTTTATTATGATGATCCTGATGATCTTCTTCAACCGGCAGATCATCGGCATGTTCAAAAATTCGCCGGAGGTCATCGCCCTCGGCGCGCCCATCCTGGTGCTCCTGGCCGCCAGCCAGCCTTTCCAGGCAGATCAGTTTACCGTGTCCGGCGGTCTGCGCGGAGCGGGGGACACGCGCTTTGCCGCGGCGGTCATCGCCGTCACGGTGCTGGGCATCCGCCCCGTCACCTGCATTATCCTGATCCGCGTGTTCCACATGGGACTGTGGGGCGCATGGATCGCCCTGGTGGCCGACCAGTGCATGCGCACCGCACTTATGGCGCTCCGCTATCACTCTGGAAAATGGAAGGCCATCAGCGCGGGGCACACCACCCATCCGCAGGAGGCCTAAGGCAGCCTGCTGCTATTCCCGGATCCACACCCGCATCTGGTTCAGCCCACGGTGTCCCCACAG
>CANRKY010000146.1 GCA_947631355.1 uncultured Marvinbryantia sp. | reverse complement strand
TTTTCTCTTGCCATTCTTTGCACCATCCTTTCTCCAATGGCGCCTCCGAATGTACTATTATTGTACACCGGGGCGCGTGATTTTACAAGCAGAAAGTACAGGATTTTTCACTCTTCCATCCACGCTACTTTCTCGCTCAATTTCTCTTTTGCAAAGAAATTGTATCATAACTGTAATATATATGTAAATAGTTTTAATTATTAATTATTTATAAATTAAGTGATTTCTTTTTGCTATTTATTATTATGTAAATATATGTGCGCCATTTTCAAACAAATCTTAACTTCCAAGCTTTTGCGACATAATATAATAATCCCTGATCAATCCCGTTCCTTAAGGTCTGGGTTTTGATCAGGGTCTTATTAGCAGCTCTTCAATTCTTTTATGGATACAGTTCCGCGATTCTTGTAACGCCCACATAAATCTCCTGTATTTTGTTCCAGGTGCGCCGCCCCACAATGCCGTCCCGGGTGAGGCCGAATACGCCCTGGAATACTTTTACCGCGTTTTCTGTGGCCGGTCCGAAGATCCCGTCTACGGTGAGTTTAGGGATGAGCGGATAGTTGTTGGAGACCGCGTTCAGCTGTTCCTGGATCTGTGTGACGGCGTCCCCCGCGGAGCCCCGCCGCAGGCTGGCCCCCGGCCAGGAGGACGGGATCCCCGCAACCTCCTCCGCTGTGTTGATGTAGATGGAATCCCCGTAATAATAGCGCAGGATCTCGATGGCAGAATATCCCTGGTCTGCCAGGTACTTAGAGCCCCACTGGCTCATCCAGTTCGGGCATGTGACCCGCTCCCCGTCGCAGTACTGCGTCAGGATCGGCTGTTTCACGTTTGGCCGGGACAGGTAGAGATCAAACATTTCATCCACGATCTCCGAAATGCTCTCAAAAATATTCCGCCCGTAAACCCATTTGTGATCATAGGCCGTGGAGGAAGTGATGGTAAAATCATACCCCTTGTTCCGGTACCACTCTGTATACACGCGATTCAGTGTAAAAGACATGATGGCCAGTATATTTGCCTCCAGCGCCGCCCTGGGCCACGTGGGATAAATCTCACTGGAAGCCACGTTTTTCACGTAATCCCGGTACCGGTCATAGTAGTTGCCCGCGGACGTATCCCGCGGAGGGCCATTGTGCACCACCACAAATTCCGGGACCACCACGCGCGAGAGCACGATCTCCCCCGGTTGGCTGACCGGCTTCACTTCCGTCTCCGCGATCTTCGGCGGGTAGCTGCCGTAAAGCGTGTGCGCTGGGATCACCACCACGTCCGGCGATCCGTCCGGCTCCAGAGGGTGCATATGAATGGTCTGCAGCGCACGCTCTCCCGCCAGGATCTCCGTGCCGGATATCGTGACCGGCTCGAATCCCTCTGCCGATACCTGCAGCGTATACTCTGAATAGGGCTGCCGCTCCCCCGGACTCTGGCTGTACTGTGCCGGCGGCGCAGCCAGCGATATAATTTCCGTGCGCCCGGTGCTGTCTGTGCGCAATTCCTCCAGCACTCTGTCTGGATCGCCGGTATAGGAAATATCCACCACTGCATTTTCTATGGGACGGTCCCGTACGGCAGATTCCACATTTACCTGCAAAGTGCCGCTGTCCGCAGGATTCTCCTGCTGCGTTCTCATATAATAAGGCATAGTATCCTCACACTAACATACTTATGAGCATACTATGCCGTAGTAGCAGGAAGGTGCAGATTTCCCTCCAAATTTCTATACAGATTTTTTATCTTCCTGTTTCTTTTTATTTTCCTGTTTTCTTTTTATCTTCCGCCCCGCAGCTCACATTTTCTGCTGCAGCAGTTCTTTACATCAGTTTCATCACATCGTTATACAGCACCACAACCATCAAAAGCATCAGCGCCACCATTCCCGCAAAGTGGACCATCGCCTCTTTTTCCGGATTGATGCGTTTCCCGCGGATCGCCTCGATGAGCAAAAACAAGATGCGCCCGCCGTCCAGCGCCGGGATCGGCAGCAGGTTTAAGACTCCCAGGTTCGCGGAGATCAAAATGGCGATGCCGATCATGTTTGCCACGATGGTCTCCAGGCCCATCTTTGCGCTCTCCGTGTAGGTGTCGTCGATCATCTCCACCACGCCAACGGGCCCGGAAAGATCCTGGATCCCCGCTTCCCCCACCAGGAGCATGCGCAGGCTCTGCACCGTCATGTCCAGGTACAGCCGCACCTCCGCTGCCCCGTAGCGCAGCACATCCCACACGCTGCCTTTGGTAAAATAGGGGTTCACCGTCACGCCCATGATGTATCTGCCGGTCTCGTCCTGCCGCGGGGAAATGTGCACCGTATGGCTCTGCCCGTCCCGTTTGTATGTCAGGGTGATATCCTCCCCTTGATGGGAATTGATATACAGCGTAACATCGCGCCCCAGGCGGATATTTTTGCGGTTCATCTTTGTGATCAGGTCGCCCTCCTGAAGCCCGGCCTCCTGGGCCGCGGAGCCCTCCACGATGCCTGCGATATACGCGGGGTCATAGCCGTAATTTCCCACAATGATCACGGCAAGGAAAAAGGCAAGGATAAAGTTAAAAAACGGCCCCGCCGCAATAATGGAAAGCCTCGCCCACACGGACTTTTGCAGAAAAGAACCCTCCTCCTGCGCGCCCTCGCTGTCATCCTCTCCCTGCATCATGCAGGAACCGCCCAATGGAACCAGTTTCCAGGAATAGCGGGTTCCCCGCCACTCCCTGCTCAGGATCCGGGGGCCCATCCCCAGAGAGAACTCTACCACGTGAACGCCGTTTGCCTTCGCCAGCAAAAAGTGTCCAAATTCATGAAACAGCACCACCAGGCTTAAAATGATCAGCGCCCAGATAATACTCAAGCTACCACCTGCTTTCTATCCGTTCATACGTTTCCTGCTCAGCCTCCAGGATCTCATCCACCGATGGATCCCGCCGTATCTTATGTGCGTCCATGCAGTCCGCGATGATCTCGTAAATATCGGTGAACCCGATCTCTCTGCGCAAAAACCGGCTGACCGCCTTCTCGTTTGCCGCGTTAAACACCGTGGGCATGGAACCGCCCGCCCTGGCCGCGCGGTACGCCAGCGGAAGCCCTTGAAATACTTCTGTGTCCGGCTCCTCAAAAGTGATCTGCGCGAGCTTCGCAAAGTCCAGGCGCTCCCCGGGAAGCGGCCTTCTCTGCGGATAATACAGGGCATACTGTATGGGAAGTTTCATGTCCGGCGTGCCCAGCTGCGCCATGATCGCCCCGTCCGTGAACTCTACCATAGAGTGTATGACGCTCTGGGGTTGTACTACCACCTGAATCTGATCCAGATCCATCCCGAAAAGCCATTTTGCCTCCATGACTTCCAGTCCCTTGTTCACCAGCGTGGCGGAATCTATGGTGATCTTTCTGCCCATGTTCCAGTTGGGATGCTTCAGGGCGTCCTCCACCCGCACGTTCTTCAGCTGTTCCCGCGTACGGCCCCGGAACGGCCCGCCGGACGCCGTGATCAGCAGTTTGGAAACCTGCCTGGCGTCCTCCCCGTTCAGGCACTGAAAAACGGCGCTGTGCTCGCTGTCCACAGGCAGTATCCGCACCTTACATTCCTTTGCCAGGGGCATAATAATATGCCCCGCAGTCACAAGCGTCTCCTTGTTTGCAAGGGCAATGTCTTTTCCCGCGCGGATGGCCGCAATGGTGGGACGTATCCCGATCATCCCCACAATGGCCGTCACCAGGATATCCGTTTCCGGCATGGCCGCCATCTCCAGAAGGCCGTCCATGCCCCACAGGATCTTCACATCCAGATCCCGCACAGATGCCGCCAGGGCCAGAGCGGATCTCTCCTCCCAGACCGCCGCCACCCGCGGGCGAAACTCCCGGATCTGCTGCTCCAGCAGCTTTATGTTGCTCCCCGCGGCCAGCGCCAATACCCGCAGGTCTTTATTTGTCCGAACCACTTCCAGAGTCTGTGTCCCGATGGAACCCGTAGACCCCAAAACCGCAATTGACCGTTCGCTCATTATTGCCTCCATTGTAAAGTACATTAAACGTGCATCCGGATACTCGCAGTGAAATAAATCATCAGCTGCTGATCAGTCGCCTCACAAAGTACATGAAACGCACATCCGGATACTCGCAGCGAAATAACTCATCAGCTGCTTATCAATCGCCTCACAAAGTACATCAAACGTGCATCCAGATACCCGCAGTGAAATAAATCATTCGCTGCTGATCAGTCGCCTCACAAAGTACATCAAACGTGCATCCAGATGCTCGCAAGAAAATAGATCACCGGCGCCGTAAAGATCACGCTGTCGAACCGGTCCAGGATCCCGCCGTGGCCGGGGATCAGCGTGCCGTAATCTTTGATCTCATGGTTCCGCTTGATGGCCGAGGCCGCCAGATCGCCCACCATAGAGATCAGCGCCCCCATGGCACAGATCAGTGCAAAGATGGGAACCGCCCGCTCCGTCTGCAGATATCTGCCCACCGCCAGCGCGTAGATGGCTCCCAGAAGCGCGGCGCCGATCACGCCGCCCACCGCGCCCTCAATGGACTTTTTGGGGCTCAGCACCGGAGACATTTTATGCTTTCCGATGAGCACACCCACACAGTACGCGCAGGTGTCGCATCCCCAGGAGCACAAAAAGATCAGCCACACAGCGAATTTTCCGTCCGGCAGATTTCTGGTCTGATAGATATAAGAGAGCAGAACGCTCACGTACACGATTCCGAAGAAGGCGGCCATCACCTGCTCCGCGCGGAATTTCGGGAAGGTAAACACGTAGACCGCCAGCAGCGCCGTAAGCGCAAACACCAGATAGATCACGGCGTAGGTATCCTGGGAAAATAAAAGCAGTACATAGTATCCCGCCCCCGCCAGGAATCCCGTCACAGCCAGCGCGTTTGGGCGCCCCTGCAGCACTCCCGCCGCGCGGTACAGTTCCCCCTGCCCGATCAGGGAAACGCACAGGGCCGTGGCCCAGAGCACGTATCCGCCCGGCAGGATCGTTAAAAGAGCCGCGATCACCAGAATGATGCCGCTTCTTAATCTCACCCAGAACATAAGCTAGTTTCCTCCGTATCTTCGCCCGCGGCTGTTGTATTCTTCAATAGCTTTCCACAGATCCTCTTTGCTAAACGCGGGCCAGGGCACATTTGTAAAATAAAATTCACTGTATGCCAGCTGCCACAGGAGAAAATTGGACAGCCGCAGCTCCCCGCTGGTGCGGATCAGCAGATCCGGGTCCGGCACCTCGCAGGTATCCAGATAGCCGCTGAAAAGTTCTGCCGTGATCTCCTCCGGGCGCTGTTTTCCTTCCGCGCAGTCCTGCGCCAGATGGCGCATGGCGCGCACGATCTCATCGCGGCTCCCGTAATTGATGGCGATCTGAAAGTTCAGCCCGGTGTTTTCTTTGGAGCTCTCCACCAGGCGGCGCAGGCTGTCCTGCAGGTCCGCGTCCAGCGCGGACGGATCCCCCAACACGCGCACTTTCATATTGTTTTTCTGCGCCGTCTTAATGCAGGTTTTCGTATAGCTGCGGAACAGCTTCATCAGCCCGTCCACTTCCTCTTTGGAGCGCTTCCAGTTTTCCGTGGAAAACAGGTAGACGGTCAGATATTTGATCCCGATATTGTATGCGTCCTCACAGATCACTTCCAGATTTTTT
>CANRKY010000145.1 GCA_947631355.1 uncultured Marvinbryantia sp. | reverse complement strand
CGATAAGCTGCGCCTGAACCAGATCCTGATCAATCTGCTGTCCAACGCGATCAAATACACGCCCATGGGCGGGGCCATCGAATTTCTGGTGTGCGAGCTTCCCCAGAGCACGCCCCAGTACGCGAAGCTGCGGTTCGTGGTGCGGGACAACGGCATCGGAATGAGCGGGGAATTTCAGAAGCATATTTTTGCGCCCTTCAGCCGGGAGATCAGCTCTGTCACCAACAAGATCCAGGGCACCGGCCTGGGCATGGCGATCACCAAAAATCTGGTGGATCTGATGGGCGGCATCATCCAGGTGGAGAGCCGTCAGGGCGAGGGAAGCACATTTACGGTGGAACTTTCCTTCGCTCTCCCGGAGAAGTCGGACGCCCAGACATGGCTGCAGTCCAAGATCCATCGCATGCTGGTGGCGGATGACGAAGAAGAAATCTGCCTGGATATCCGGGAAATGATGCGCGACACCGGCGTGGAAGTGTCTTATGTGACCGATGGTCTGTCCGCTGTGGACGCCGCCGCGGAGGCTCACCGGCACGGAATGGATTTTGACGTGATCCTCCTGGATTGGAAAATGCCCGGCACCAACGGCGTGGAGACGGCCCGCATGATCCGCGCCCAGGCGGGGATCGATGTGCCCATCCTGGTGCTCACCTCCTACGACTGGAGTGAGATTGAGGCCGAGGCGCGGGAGGCAGGCATCAACGCCTTTATGCCAAAGCCGTTCTTCACATCCACGTTCTGGCAGATCCTGGAGCCGCTGTTTGCCGAGCCCTCGTCCTCGCCGGACGAACCCGATGTCACCGCCCAGAGTGTGCTGGACGGGCTTCTGTTCCTGGTGGCGGAAGATAACGAGCTGAACAGTGAGATTCTTACCGAGATGCTGCACCTGGAAGGCGCAAAGTGCGAACTGGCTGTAAACGGGCAGGAGGCCCTGGAAATGTTCCAGGAATCGGAGCCTGGCCATTACGATATGATCCTGATGGACGTACAGATGCCGGTTATGAACGGCTATGAGGCCACCCGGCAGATTCGTCTGTGCAGCCACCCTGAGGCGAAGACCATCCCCATTGTGGCCATGACTGCAAACACGTTTGCCGAAGATGTGCGCGATGCCCTGGCTTCCGGGATGAACGGGCATCTGGCAAAGCCGATCGATATGAACGCCGTGCGAACGCTGATCGGGCAGCTGCTCCATAGTTCAGAGCACGGACACACCTGAGACAGAATAAAGCCAGAGTACCAGTTTCCGCTTTATAGCACGTTCCGAAAGACACATTGTTTTAAGAAAAAAACGCAGAGGAGGTTTTTATGACTGATCAAACGATGTTCTATTTTATCCCCGGTATTTTCCTGTTTGTCGGATTCCTTTTTTGCTGTGTGGCTGCAGGAATGAACATGTCTCTAAAGAAGAAACACAAAACCTGTACCGCCCAGACAGTAGGCACCGTCAAAGACCTGCGGAGAGTACATCAAAGAGACACGGACAATGTTGATTTCTATACGTGGAACGCCGTCTTTTCCTACTATGCCAACGGCACGCAATACGAAAAGCTGAGTTCCTTTGGAACTTCCCGCAAAAAATTCAAGGTGGGACAGTCTGTGATCATCTTCTATGATCCGGCCAACCCAAAAAGCTTCTATGCTCCGGCAGAAAACCGCCCCGGTCTTATAAAAGCCTTCTGGATCGCCGGCGCGCTGTCCATCCTGGCTGGGATTGTTGCGCTTTATATTCTGCTTCGAATTGCGCTGTAAAATAAAAGCAGGAGCTGCACACCGATTTCAGTGTGGCAGCTCCATATGTTTTTCTCATTATTCCTTGTGTGTTTTTTTACTGTAAAAACTATATTCTATCTCTTTTATCGGTTTTAAAATAGAACATTTTTTTATCGAATTTCCTTGTTCTTCCGGTGTCCGATACATTGGCGGTGCCATATCCTTTACAATTTCACTATACTGCTTGTCATAATCATTGTTCACTTCATTTCACCTCTTTGCTTTTCATTGTTTTATTCCCATTATCATCGCGTTTCCATCATGATTTTCTACAATCTTAATAGCGTTCGTTGTCGCAAAAGTATGCATATATGAATGATGAAGCGTCAATACACAATCCTGCAGATCTTTACAATTTTTAAGCGTGTGGTTATCTAAATTTTCCAGTTCAGTAATTTTTAATCCCAGGGATTTTAATTCATCTATATGAATATGTCTAGAATGTGAATATGTTTTATCATGGCTTGACAGGGTCTCTAATACTTTCTTCGCTCTGTCTTCACTATCTTCATATTCTGAAAACATATTCTCCTTCAACCATTTTTTTGCAATCGACTCAGACCAAGCAATTGCCTTTTTACAGTCGCCAATAAACGTAGGATGATATTTTCCAATAATTGGTGCCCACACGTTTGCCATTTTAGGATCATTTCTTACTGCTTCACTGGCAGTTTCAAATTCCTCAATTATTCCGGCACAGGACATTCCTCCAAACTGGGGATCTATAGGCCCTAAATTAGACTGCTTTCCCATTACAATTTCTTTTGCAGACAATGCGATCATTGTGCCTGCTGACATGGCAATTTGCGGAACAAATACCCTTATATCGCTCCCGAATAATTTTTTTAAATAATACACTATGGATTCTGTTGGTGCAATAGCACCCCCAGGTGTATGTAAAATAAGGTCTAAGCCTTTTTCCCTGTCAAGTCCACAAACAGCTTGCATAAAAGCATTTTTATCGTTATCATCAATACCTGTCCCGTCTATTCCAGGCTTTTGTATAAATGCTGAGTAATAGGCGATAATATTCCTTCCTGTATATTCGTGCAAAATGTTTAAATATTTACGCCTCATAACATCCAACGGATTCTCCACACTGCGTAATTCTTCCAGCACATCTCCCCAACTTGGCATATAGTTTTCCTCTTTCTTTTGTCTATAATATATCCGAAAAACAAAAAAATCAACATTATTTGCAGCAAAACTGAAAAATAGGTACCAATATCATTTTATCTCACATATTTAATAATATACGTTTTATTTTCCTGCATTATATCACATAATTTATATATTATCAATTGTTAGATATGTATAAATTAATATTGATTGTTTTGTTGCAACTGTATATCGTTTCATGTTATTATTAAGTAAGCCAGCACAAGAACATAAAACAAAAAGAACCCCGCAAATACGGAGTTCTTTCAAGCTGGTGACGGGACTCGGACCCGTGACCTCCTCACTACCAATGAGGTGCGCTACCACCTGTGCCACACCAGCCCGGCGATTGCTCGCTACGGTATTAAATGTTATCATAAACCTTTTGAAATGTCAAGCATTTCTGTTTGAAAAACCTACGCAAAAATGTTTGAAAAACCTGCGCAAAAATATACATCATTACTGTGCAAACACAGAAGCATCCATAAGTTTCAGATTTTCGCTGATGGGCACATTCTCCCCCAGAAGATCCAATATATCCTTCTGCAGATCTATCCCCGGAGCGATCTCCGTGAGCTCCAGCCTGCCGTTTTTCAGGGCAAATACGCAGCGCTCCGTGATATACTGGCACTTCTGCCCGCGCTTCTCCGCATTTTCCGCATCGAAGGCGATCTGTTCCACTTTCTTTGCGATCTTGCATTTTCCCTCTTTGTGGATGACCAGTTTTCCGTCTTCCACGCTCAGCTCTGCTCCCACGGAGAACAGGCCGCAGAAATTTAAATATTTCGTGTTCTGCGCGATGTTCAGAAAACCGCCCACCCCGGCGATACGGCCGGCAAAGCTGGCCACGTTGATGTTGCCTTTCAGGTCACATTCCGCCATTCCCAAAAAGGCTTTATCAAGCCCGCCGCCATCGTACAGGTTGAACAGTGTGGCCGAATCCACCACGATAAGCGGGGAGCCGGACATTCCAAAGTTGATGCCGGACAGCGGCTTTCCGCCGATCATTCCACTCTCAATGGTACATACGATCTTGTTCTGTTCGATCTTGTCCGCCAGAACTTCCGCGATCTTCTCCGGCAGACCGATGCCCAGATTGATCAGCTCGCCATCGTTTACCTCCATGGCGGCCCTCCGGGCGATGATCCCGCGGATCGCCTCCGCGCCGGGCTTCGGCTTTTTATCCAGCGCCTGCTTCCCGTAGGTATCGGAGCAGGAAGCCGGGTCTTTCATTTTTACGATATAATCCACCAAAATATGGGGAATGGCAACCTGATCCGCCGGGAAGCGCTCGTTTTCCAGCACATCTTTCACGTGCACGATCACCTTCCCGCCGGAATTGTGGCAGGCGATCACCATGTCCAGCGCCTCCAGCTTGTAGCGCTCATCGCGGAACGTGATATTTCCCAGAGAATCGGCGTAGCTTCCGTGCAGGATCGCTATGTCCACGGGGGAGGCCGGGAAAAACAAATACTCCTCCCCCTGGAGGGTAATCTTTTTCACCAGATCTTCTGTGGTTCTCTCGTTCAGCCTGCCGCCGCCATGATCCGGGTCGTTGCAGGTGTTTAAACCCACTCTGGTGATCAGTCCCGGTCTGTGGGCCGCGATGTCCCGGTACAGCTGCGCCAGAACGCCCTGAGGAAGATTATACGCCTCGATCTCATTGGCCCTCACCATCTCCTGCAGCTTAGTGGTAAGCCCCCAGTGACCGCACACAACCCGGCGGATCAGTCCGGGCACCGCAAAGATATCCGCGCCGTGTCCGCTTCCGTCCCCCTGGCTACTGGCATAGACCAGAGACAAATCTCTTGGATGCCCGGTTTTTAAGAAGGCGTCCCGGATGGCAATGTAGAGTTCCTCCGCCACTCCGGCGCCGAGAAATCCGTTTAACGCCACGGTCCTGCCGTCCTCGATGATCGATACCGCCTGCTCCGCTGTGATGATTTTATCCTTTATCAAATTTCGCCATCCTTTCTCCACTGGCCATGCGCTGACGGACAATTTCAAACGCCATAACCCCTGCCGCCACCGATGCGTTCAGAGAATCAATATCCCCGCGCATCGGAATAGACGCGGCAAAATCACATTTTTCTTTTATCAGATGTCCCACTCCATCTCCCTCGCTGCCGATCACCAGCCCGATGGGGCCCGTGAGGTTCAGCCTGTACATGGTTTCTCCGCCCATATCGGCACAGACAAACCAGATTCCTCTCTCCTTCAATTCTTCTATCGTCTTGGCAAGATTGGTCACTTTCGCCACCGGCGTGTAGTTTAAAGCGCCCGCGGACGCCTTTGCCACCGTTGCCGTGAGGCCCACCGCCCTGCGCTTCGGGATGATCACTCCGTGGGCGCCCGCCAGGTTCGCCGTGCGGATAATGGCCCCCAGATTGTGGGGATCCTCTATGCCGTCCAGCAAGATCAGAAACGGATCCTCTCCGCGCTTTTGCGCCAGCGCGAACATGTCCTCAATCTGGGCATACTCGTAAGCCGCCGCATAGGCGATCACCCCCTGGTGTTTGCCTGTCTCGCTCATCTGATCCAGCCGTTCTTTTGCCACAAACTGGATCAGGGTATCCTGCTTTTTCGCCTCCCGGATGATCGTGCGCACGGGCCCGTCCTGGCAGCCGTCCAGCACGAACAGGCGGTCTATGGTTCTGCCGGAGCGAAATGCTTCGATAACTGCGTTTCTTCCCTCGATCGTAAATTCTTCGTATCTCATATCTGCTCCTTATTCCGTGTCCTGCGCCTTTTCTCTTTCCTGCGCCGGTTCTGCATGCCCTGTCTCCTC
>CANRKY010000144.1 GCA_947631355.1 uncultured Marvinbryantia sp. | reverse complement strand
GACTACTCCGGGGCGGAGATCATGCGCACCCTGCGGGACGAGGTGCTGAACCGCAAGATCCCGGTGGTGGAATTCACCTCCGCGGTGGAGCTCTTAAAAGATGACAAGGGACAGGCGGCAGGCGCGGTTCTGCTGAACATGGAGACCGGCGACTACCTGGTGGCGCGGGCGAAGACCGTGATCATCGCCACCGGCGGCGCGGGGCGTCTGCACTATCAGAACTTCCCCACATCCAACCACTACGGGGCCACGGCGGACGGCCTGATCTTGGGCTACCGCGCGGGCGTTCCGCTGCTGTATCAGGACACCATCCAGTACCATCCCACGGGCGTGGCCTATCCCTCGCAGATCTTCGGCGCGCTGGTGACGGAAAAAGTGCGCTCCCTGGGCGCCATGCTTGTGAATGTGGACGGGGAAGCGTTTATGCACCCGCTGGAGACCAGAGATGTGTCTGCGGCTTCCATTATCCGGGAGTGCACGGACCGCGGCAAGGGCGTCACCACGCCTATCGGCAGCGGCGTGTGGCTGGACACCCCCATGATCGAGCTGATCGGCGGGGAGGGCACCATTGAGAAGCGCATCCCGGCCATGCTGCGCATGTATCTGAATTACGACATTGATATGAGAAAACAGCCCATCCTGGTTTACCCCACGCTGCACTATCAGAACGGCGGCCTGGAGATCGACGGGGACGGCTTCACAAAGGGAATCCCCAACCTGCTGGCGGCGGGCGAGGCTGTGGGCGGCATCCACGGCAGGAACCGCCTGATGGGCAACTCTCTGCTGGATATCATCGTGTTCGGCCGGAACGCCGGAAAGAAAGCGGCGGCCCGCGCAAAAGAGATCTCTCTGGGCGCGCTCAGCTTAAAACACATCGAAGAATACGCAGAGAACCTGGAAGCCGCGGGCATCCGGACAGAGGGCGTATCGCCGCTTCTGCTGCCGGACTATGCGCGGCACGAGAGATAACACGCGGAGGTTATAGAAGAAAATGGCAGTTCTTACATGGATTCAGGAAAATTTGTTGTCCAACACGCTGATGATGGTGTTTCTCATCGCCGTGATCGGCTATCTGGTGGGCAGTATCCAGATACGCGGGATCGAGCTCGGCACCGCCGGGATCCTGCTGGTGGCGCTGGTATTCGGGCACTTTGGGGTGGAGATCCCAAAGCTGGTGCAGGATCTGGGGCTGATCTGTTTTGTCACCTCGGTGGGCTTTATCGCGGGGCCAAACTTTTTCCGCAACTTTAAGCTGAACGCCACGTCCTACATCCTGCTGGGGGTTATCGTGATCGTCTCGGGCGCCCTGGTGTGCGTGGCGGTGATCAAAGTGTTTGCCATCCCCACAGACATCAGCGTGGGTATGATGGCGGGCGCGCTCACCAGCACCCCCGGCCTTGCGGCGGCGCTGGAATCCACCGGCTCGGACGCGGCCTCGGTGGGATACGGCATCGCGTACCCCTTCGGCGTGATCGGCGTGGTGCTCTTTGTGCAGCTGGTGCCCAAACTCTTAAAGACAGACATGGAGGCGGAGCGCAAAAAGTTTCAGGCGGCGGCCACTGTGCAGAACCAGGAATACCACAAGACGAAAAAAGAGCAGTTCTTTTACGCGGACAGCATGGGCTTCTTCCCCTTTTCCCTGGCGATCGTGCTGGGGATCGTGCTGGCGAAGATTGAGATCCCGCTGCCCGGCGGCGCGGTGTTCTCCCTGGGCACATCCGGCGGGCCGTTGATCGCGGGGCTGGTTCTGGGGCATTTCGGGCACATCGGCAGGATGAGCGTGAAGGTGGAAAAGAGCGTTCTGCAGTGCTTGCGGGAGTTCGGCCTGGCGCTGTTCCTGCTGGGGGCAGGAGCGCAGGCGGGCGCGGGCTTCATCGATATTCTGAAAGAGCACGGCGTGCTGCTGTTTGTGTACGGCGCGCTGATGACGATCATCCCCATGTTCCTGGGATATTTATTTGCGGCGAAAGTGCTGAAGCTGAGTATCTTTAACACTCTGGGATCCATCTGCGGCGGCATGACCAGCACGCCGGCTCTGGGCACGCTCATCCGTGTCACCGAGACGGACGATGTGGCCTCCGCCTACGCGGCCACTTATCCGGTGGCGCTGGTGATGGTGGTGCTGGCGTGTCAGTTTATCGGGATATTTCTGTAAGTAAAAAATAAGGAGGTGTTTCCTATGCGGGAAATTCAGGCGGGGCAGATCACGGATGTGGTGGAGCGCCTGTGTATAGAGGCGAACCAGCATCTGCCCAAAGATGTACAGGAGGCAATACGGACATGCAGGGCCTGCGAGGACTGGGAGACGGCGCAGGGCGTGCTGGATAAGATCATAGACAATTTTGAGATCGCGGACAAAGAGCAGGTGCCCATCTGCCAGGATACGGGTATGGCCTGTGTATTCCTGGAGGTTGGGCAGGACGTGCACATCGCGGGCGGAGACCTGCGGGAGGCGGTGGACGAGGGCGTGCGCCGCGGCTACGAGAAAGGCTATCTGCGCAAATCCGTGGTGAAAGATCCGGTGCGCAGGGGCAACACGGGCGACAACACGCCGGCCATGCTGTACACGGAGATCGTGCCGGGAGAGCAGATTAAGATCACCGTGGGGCCCAAGGGATTCGGCAGCGAGAATATGAGCGCCATCCGGATGTTCAAACCCTCGGCGGGTCTGCAGGGGATCAAGGATTTCATTCTGGAGACGGTGGAGACCGCGGGGCCGAACCCCTGTCCGCCCATGGTGGTGGGCGTTGGGATCGGCGGGACTTTTGACAAGGCGGCGCTTTTGGCGAAGAAAGCCCTGATGCGCCCGATCGATGAGCCGAACCCGGATCCCTACTACGCGGATCTGGAAAAAGAGATGCTGGAAAAAGTGAATCAGCTGGGCGTTGGGCCCCAGGGCTTCGGCGGCCGCACAACGGCCATCGGCCTGAACATCGAGACCATGCCCACCCATATCGCGGGGATGCCCTGCGCCATCAATATCAGCTGCCATGTGACCAGGCATAAAACGGAGGTGATCTGAGGATGGAAAAACATATTACCTTACCGCTCACGGAGGAGCTTGCGAAAACCTTAAAATGCGGGGACACCGTGTACCTCACCGGCACGGTCTACACCTCCAGGGACGCCGGCCACAAGCGCATGTGCGAGGCGCTGGCGAGGGGCGAGCAGATCCCCTTTGATCCAAAGGACGCCACGATCTACTATGTGGGCCCCACGCCGGCAAAGCCGGGGCAGGTGATCGGATCTGCCGGACCCACCACCAGCGGGCGCATGGACGCCTACGCGCCCACCATGATGTCGGTGGGAGCCAGGGGAATGATCGGAAAAGGAGCCAGGCTGCCGGAAGTGGTGGAAGCCATGAAAAAATATTCCGGCGTTTACTTCGGAGCCATCGGGGGAGCGGGAGCGCTTTTGGCGAAATGCATCAAGAAAGCGGAGCTCATCGCGTATGAAGACCTGGGGGCGGAAGCGCTGCGCAGGCTGTACGTGGAAGAATTTCCCGTGGTAGTGATCATCGACTGCGAGGGAAACAACCTATACGAGAATGGGCGGGCAGAATACCTGGCGTCCAAGAGAAAATAAAGGCGCGCGGAGACGAGAATACGCTGGACAGAAGCAGGTAAAAAATAGAGGTGCGCGAAAGATAGAAATATACAGATCATAAAAGGGGCTGCAGGGCCGTTGGCGGCGGGGATGTTATCCCGCATCTGCCAGGGCACCGCAGCTCCACTTTTTTGCTGTTAAGCTATTAAGCTCTATGAGTTGTGTTCTTACATTACAAGCCATCAAACGGCACATTCTCTGCGGATCACCGGGTCAGCCGGATCACGTTCCAGCTTGCCTTGTGGAGCATGCTGGTGAGCATGCCATCGTCCAGGGCCGTCTGGTCGGTGGATTTCGGGCAGACGATCTCTTTGCCGAAGGCGTTCACCGCTTTCAGATCCGGATATTCCAGCACGATGTGCTCCGCCACGCGGTAGCCCTCAAAGCTGCGCACATCCGTGGTCAGCTCCACATCCTCCTGCAGGCTGCGGTTCACGGCAAAGATGGTCAGCTCTTCGTTTTCCTCGTTGTATACGGCGATGGACTCCACATCCGTCACTTCCCCGTGTTTGCTGGTGTCGTGCAGCGGGGATTCCACAGACGGCTGCAGGGCTACGCCGCGGCCGTAGCGGGATGCGTGCATAAACGGGTAGAAGATGGTCTGGCGCCACGCGCCGCCGCCGTTCCGGTCGGTCATGATGGGCGCGATCACGTTGATCAGCTGCGCCAGGCAGGCCATGCGCACGCGGTCGGAATTGCGCAGCAGCACGATGATCAGCAGACCTACCAGCAGGGCGTCCTCGAAGGTGTAGATGTCCTCCAGCAGCGCCGGGGCTGTCTGCCACGGGTGATCCTGCATTTCGACGTTGTCCGACTCGTTGGAGTGATACCACACGTTCCACTCGTCGAAGCTCAGGAACATTTTCTTTTTGCTGTGCTTTTTGGCCTTTACATAATCGCAGATCGACACCACGGAGCGGATGAACTCGTCCATGTCGTTGGATTTTGCCAGAAAGTCGTTGCTGTCGCCGGAGCGGTTGCCGTAGTAGCTGTGCAGCGACAGATAATCTACGTTCTCGTAGGTGTGGGAGAGCACGGTGTCCTCCCAGGTGGCGAAGGTGGGCATATCCTTATTGGAGCTGCCGCACACCACAAATTCAATAGACGGATCGATCAGCTTCATGGCCTTTGCCGTCTCCTGCGCGAGGCGTCCGTATTCCGTGGCGGTCTTTGCGCCCAGCTGCCAGGGGCCGTCCATTTCATTTCCCAGGCACCACACCTTAAAGCCGTAGGGGTCTTTCTGCCCGTGGCGGATGCGCAGGTCGCTGTATTTGGTCCCGCCCGGATGATTGCAGTATTCCAGCAGGTTGCAGGCGTCTGCGATGCCGCGCGTCCCCAGGTTCACAGCCATCATCACCTCGGAGTTGGCGGCTTTTGCCCACTTGCTAAATTCGTGCAGGCCCACCCGGTTGGTCTCCAGGCTGCGCCACGCCAGCTCCAGGCGCGCGGGGCGTTCCTCCACCGGGCCCACGCTGTCCTCCCAGTTAAAGCTGGATACGAAGTTGCCGCCCGGATAGCGCACGATGGGCACGTTCAGCTCTTTTACCAGGTCGATCACGTCTTTGCGGAACCCGTCCTCATTGGAATTGGGATGTCCGGGCTGATAGATGCCATCGTAAACGGCGCGGCCCAGATGCTCGATAAAGGAACCGTAGATGCGGTTGTCGATCTCGGAAATGCGGAAAGCTTTATCCACTGTCATGTTTGCTTTTTTTGCCATTGTCGGACCTCCTTTGATTTTGAAAATGGGGGCTGCAAAAACAGCCCCCGTTGAAATATCAGATAAGATCAGCCCTTTACGGCGCCGGATGTCATACCTGCCACCAGATAGCGGTTGAAGATCAGGTAGATGATCAGGATCGGGATAATACCGAACATGGAACCTGCGATCAGAAGATCGTAGTTGTTGCCGTAGGGGGTGAGCAGGGTGTTCAGACCGATCTGAAGCGTGAACTTGTTGGTATCACGGAATACAAGCATCGGCCACAGCATGTTGTTCCAGGAACCCATTGCGCACAGGATCGCCATGGAGGCGAAGGCCGGTTTCGTGATGGGCATCATGATCTTTACGGAAATACCGTACTCTGTACAGCCGTCCACACGTGCCGCGTCAAGCAGTTCCTTCGGCAGGCCCTGCATGTATTGACGGCACGTGTGGACGGCTGAACAGAG
>CANRKY010000143.1 GCA_947631355.1 uncultured Marvinbryantia sp. | reverse complement strand
CTACCGAATATCTGACAGGCAAGGGATATACGTTTGCAGATTCTTATGTTGAGTCCACACCGTATAATGTAAATATCTGGGATACCATCGCTACCTCTTACACTTCTGACTCCATGTTCATCTCCGGCACCTACGACAACCTGCTGGAGTACGATGCCAAGGGCGTACAGCAGCCCTGCCTGGCAGAGAGCTATGAAGTATCCGAGGACGGCACTGTTTACACCTTCCATCTTCGCCAGGGCGTGAAGTGGGTAGATCAGCAGGGCAGCGAGATCGGCGAAGTGACAGCGGACGACTGGGTAGCTTCCATGGAGCATCTGCTGGACAACGCGGACGCGCTGGGCTATCTGCTCACCAACACAGACGGCTGCGGCCTTCTGAACTTCACCGCATACCTGAACGGCGAGATCACCGACTACACACAGATCGGCGTAAAGGCAATCGACGACTACACACTGGAGTACACACTGGAAGCTCCGTTCGCACCGTTCACCACAATGCTGGGCTACGGCGTATTCGCTCCGTTAAACCGTGACTTCTATCGCTCTCAGGGCGGTACCTTCGGCTGCGAGGGCGAGACCTACACACCGGGCGACTTCGGCAAGACGCCGGCCAACATCGCATACTGCGGTCCGTTCCTGATCACAAACTACACCGCTCAGAACACGACCCGCTATGAAGCGAACCCGACCTACTGGAACGCTGAGAAGATGAATATCCATTCCATGGAATACAGCTACAACGATGGCAGCGATGTGCTGCGCGCTTACAACGAGGGCCGCGATGGCGTTACCTCCGGCTGCGGCATCAACGCTTCCGCTCTGGAACTGATGAAGACAGAGAAACCCGAAGGACAGGATCAGACCTACTTTGACCTGTACTCCTATGTATCCAACGGCACCGGCACCACCTACTGCGGATGGTGGAACGTAAACCGCGGCACATGGGCAAACTACGACAACCCGGATGTGGGCGTATCCCAGAAGACAGAGGATGACATTGCCCGCTACCGCGCAGCGATCCTGAACCAGCACTTCCGTCTGGCTCTGAACATGGCATTTGACAAAGGTTCCTACCTTGCTCCCAGAAACGGCGAAGAACTGAAGCTGGCAGCAGTGCGTAACTCCTATACACCGGGTACCTTCCAGTTCCTGACGGAGGAGACCACCGTTTCCATCAACGGCACAGACACCACCTTCCCGGCTGGCACGGCTTACGGCGTGATCGAGCAGGCACAGCTTGACGCGGACGGCGTGTCGATCACCGTTTGGGATCCCAACGGCGACAGCGGCGCAGGTTCCGGCGACGGCTTCGATGGCTGGTTCAATGCGGACAATGCGAAGGCAGAGCTTGAGCTCGCGATCGCGGAACTGAGCGCTCAGGGCGTGGACATCTCTGCGGAGAACCCGATCTACATTGACTATCCGTACGGCGCATATGCGGAAACTTCCACCAACATGGCAAATGTGGTGAAAAAGAGTATCGAGGGCGCACTGGAAGGCAAAGTGATCGTAAACCTGGTTGCTTTCGATAAGGATACCGACGAGGAGGGCGCTACCTACCGCTTCTCCGCAGGTAATGAAGGAAACTTCGACCTGTCCACCGGTTCCGGCTGGGGCCCGGACTACGGCGATGCCCAGTCCTACCTGGATACCATCCAGATCTACGGTTATATGTGCAAGAATATCGGTCTGTTCTAAAAAGGAACATTTCGTAAAATCTATAGAGCAGCAAACACGAGGGGGAGCGGGGTTTTCCACTCCCCCTCTATGTTGCCATATAGGAGACGGGGGTTCCTATATGACAGCATAAGCCTCCGGCGGAGGCCCATTCTTTTTATACGTTAACGCGTTAAAAGGCGAAAGCATTTCCGCAACAGGCAGGAAATCCCCGGCTCTGTATAGAGACCGGGTTTTTCGCATAAATTTACAGAGAGGACAGACCTATGGGAAAATATATTTTCAAACGTCTGCTGCACGGCCTGATCTCCATCATCTGTGTGGTGTTGATCGTAATGGTGCTGATCTATACCCTGCTGGACCGCAGCAAGGTATTTTCCGGCGACCCCAATTTTAACCACACCGCCAGCAACAACCGTATCACTTACCAGCAGTCCCGCTGGGAGGATTTCGGCTACCTGGACTATGTGCCCTATGCGGATTATGTCAATGAGCTGGCTATGAAGGGAGAGATCGATGAGGACACCCGCGCAGCTGCCGTACAGATCGGCCGGACTGCGGACAAGGATTCCGAGATCACCGCGCAGTATGTGGCAAAATTTACAGAGTATTACCAATCGAAAGGCTATAAGGTGGAGCGCCTGGACGCAGACGCAAAGCGGAACGGCCAGCTGCGCGACGGCGGCCAGCCGCAGCTTTACGCCACCAGAGACATTCCGCTGATCCAGCGGGCCGTCTCCTACTTCACAAAAATGTTCTTTGTGGACAACATCCATTACGTGTCGGAGTACAACGATATCGGCAAGAGAGGGCTCACCTTCACCCTCTATGACCCGGTGAAAAACCCGGCGGGAGAATCCAAAAAGGTGTTTTCCCCGGCGATCATCGGAAACGGGACGAAGCATAAATATCTGCTGTACTTTGACAGCAACTTCCCCTATATTCACCAGAATCTTCTCACGCTGAACCTGGGAGAGTCCTACACGGTGAACCGCGGCGTGGATGTGTTCACCACCATGACGGAGTCCCAGGGCGCCTATGTGCTGTCCACCGTAACTTACCCTACTGGTGTGACAACGGAGCGCGCGGATAACCTGCACACCGCTACCTATGTGCAGGGGTCCTTGAACGCCACGGCGTCCAACGCCCAGTGGTTCACGGACGACTATACCAACGTGATCACCAACAAAGTGGGTATGTCCAAGCTGGGATATTCCTTTGTGATCGGCATCATCTCCACCATCATGGCCTACGTGATCGGCCTGCCAGTGGGTCTGGCGATGGCCCTGCGCAAGGACAAGCTGCTGGACAACATCGGCTCAGTGTATATCATGTTCATCATCGCCGTGCCCAGCCTGGCATATATCTTCCTGTTCAAGGCCGTGGGCGGAAAGATGGGCCTGCCCACACTGTTTGACATGGATTCCTCCAGCAAACTGATGTATGTGCTGCCGATCGTTTCCCTGGCGCTGCCCTCCATCGCAAACCTGATGAAGTGGATGCGCCGCTACATGATCGACCAGATGAACTCTGATTACGTGAAATTCGCCCGTTCGGGCGGTCTGAGCGAGGGCGAGATCTTCACCAGACATGTGTGGAAAAACGCGCTGATCCCCATCGTTCACGGGATACCGGCCAGTATCCTGGGCGCGATGACGGGCGCGATCATCACCGAGCGTGTGTACGTGGTTCCCGGTGCGGGTAATCTGCTCACCCAGGCGATCAACCGTTACGACAACGGCGTGATCGTGGGCGTGACGCTGTTTTACGCGGTGCTCTCGGTGCTGTCCCTGATCATGGGCGATGTGCTGATGGCCGCCGTTGACCCGCGCATTTCCTTTACAACGAAAGACAGGTGAGGTGATGAACGATATGGATTTAGAGAAATTTGGACTTACGGAACAGGAACTGTTTTCCCATGTGGATCACAGCGCGCTGGAATCCGAGAAGATCGTGGCGCCGCGGTATTCCTACTGGCGCTCGGTGTTCCGCGTATTCTTCCGAAAAAAAATAAACATCTTCGTGCTGGGGCTTTTAGCGCTTCTGATCGCCTTTGCCTACATCTATCCCTCCCTGGTGGACTATGACCCGTTCGCCAACTTGATGGATCCGGCTTCCAAGCATCTGTCCCCGGCGGCCGCCATGGCGTATTTCGGCAGAGACCTCCAGTGGATCCTGGGCGCGGGCGCGTCCGGTGAATCCACCTTCGACGCTATCTGGAACGGATCGCGCATCTCCATCTCGCTGGCTCTGGTGTGCGGCGCTATCAACATGACCGTGGGCGTGATCATCGGCTCCATCTGGGGCTTCTCCAAGCGTGTGGACGCGATAATGACAGAGGTTTACAACATCATCGGCAACATCCCCCAGATCCTGCTGATCTCGGTGATGGCCATGCTGTTTGCCCCCACTTTCTGGACCATGGTATTTGCCCTGACCATCATCGGCTGGCTGTTTATCGCGTACTTCATCCGGACGCAGGTGGTGATCATCCGCGACCGGGAGTACAACCTGGCGTCAAAATGTCTGGGCACCTCCACCATCAAGATCGCCATGAAAAACATCCTGCCGTTTATGACCAGCGTGATCGTTACCCTGCTGGCCACAGAGATCCCCTCCTACATTTCCTATGAGGTGTTCCTTTCCTACATCGGACTGGGCATGTCGGATATGTCCCTGGGCCGCCTGATCTTCCAGGCGGAGAGCGCCATGGTGACCCCCGGCTGGGAGATGGAGTTCTGGAGCCCGGTGGCTATCGCATCGATCATCACCGTGGTGCTCTACGTGGTGGGGCAGAACCTGGGCGATGCATCCGATCCCAGAACGCATATGTGAGGAGGCTGACCCATGGAAGAAAAAAAAGTACTGTTATCGGTAAAAGACCTGTATGTGAAATTCCGTGTGCGCGGCCGTATCCTCACCGCCATCCGCGGCATTTCGCTGGATATTTATGAGAACGAATCCATCGCTATCGTGGGGGAATCCGGATCGGGTAAATCGGTGTTCACCAAAACATTCGCCGGTATGCTGGAATCCAACGGATTTATCGACCAGGGCGAGATCATCTTCAACGACCCGGAGCTGGCGGAGACCTATGTGAAGCTCACGCCCGGCGCGCGCTCCCTGATGAAGGGCACGCTGTCCAGGCTCAACGCCCTGTCGCGCTACGAGCTGGGAGGCGCCACCTACCGGAAGATGATGGAACTGGAGAATGAAAAGAAACACTACGGCGATCTGAGCGAGGAGGAGCGCAGCAAGGCGGAGGAGGAGATGAAGGCTCTGCAGTATGCGCGCACCGAGCTGTTCAACGAGCGGCAGACTTACGACCCCCGAAAAGAGAGGGCCCGCGTAAAAGAGGCCGACCGCAAACTGAAAGAGTATGACGCGCAGATCAAAGCCATGCAGAAGAAAGAGGCGGAGACGGCAAAACAGAGCAAGACGGCCGCTATGCGGGACGCCGCTTTTCGCGACCGCTATAACCGGGAGATGGCGGAGCTGAAAGAGCGCTACGCCAAAGAGATCAAGGGCGAGATCAGCCCGGAGGTGCGGGCGCGCAACGAGATCCTGGGCAAGGAGATCCGCCTGTCTGTGGGCCGCTATCCACTGTTCAAGCGGGTGGCCCTCACGCACCGGCTGCTGAAGGCGCTCAAAAAAGCCATGCAGATGGGCGTGGACCTGAACGACGAGAAGCTGCGCAACAAGGTGTTCGACACGGTGGCTTTCCGGGTGCGCTACCTGGATGAGACGGCGGACACGCTGCACGGCACCTGCGTGCTGAACCTGGCCACCATTAAATACAATCAGGACTGGATGAAGATCCGCGGGCGCAGGATCGCCACGGTGTTCCAGGATCCCATGACATCTTTAAACCCCATCATCACCATCGGGAAGCAGATCACCAGCGTGATCATCAAGCACCAGGGCTGTTCCGAGGCGGAGGCGCGCAAGCGCGCTCTGGAGCTGATGCACAAGGTGGGTATCCCGAAGGCGGAGCAGCGGTTTGACGACTATCCGTTCCAGTATTCGGGCGGTATGCGGCAGAGGATCGTAATCGCCATCGCCCTGTCGTGCCAGCCGAAGATCCTGATCTGCGATGAGCCGACCACCGCCCTGGATGTGACGATCCAGGCGCAGATCCTGCAGCTGATCAAAGACCTGCAAAAAGAGTTTAATTTCACCACTGTGTTTATCACCCACGACCTTGGCGTGGTGGCGAACATTGCCGACCGCGTGGCGGTGCTGTACGCCGGACAGGTGGTGGAGTACGG
>CANRKY010000142.1 GCA_947631355.1 uncultured Marvinbryantia sp. | reverse complement strand
GTGACGCTGCCAAAGATGGACGATGAGGTGCGGGCGGAGCTGTACAACCGGGCAAACTACGCGCGCCAGACGGGCGCTTTTGACCGGGCGTATTCCGCGTTTGAACACATTGTCTCCGGCGATCCCACGGACGCGGAGGCCCACTGGTGCCTGGTGCTGTGCAGATACGGGATCGAATATGTGCAGGACGCGGTCACGGGGGAGCGCAAACCCACCTGCAGCCGTGTCAACTATGACTCCATCCTGGAGGACATGGATTACCGGGAAGCCCTGCGCTATTCCGATGAATACACGCAGGAATTGTATCGGCGGGATGCCCTTCAGATCGACCGCATTTTACAGAAGTACGTGGAGATCGCGCGAAAAGAGCCGCCCTACGATGTGTTCATATGTTTCAAGGCGCTGGACGATAACGGAAAGCGCACGCAGGACAGCGTGATCGCGCAGGATATTTACGACAGGCTCACGGAAAAAGGACTGAAGGTATTCTTCTCCCGCATCACACTTCAGGATAAGCAGGGGGAATCCTACGAACCGTACATCTTTGCGGCCCTTTCTTCCGCAAAGGTTATGATCCTGGTGGCCACTGACCGCGACCATCTGGAGGCGCGCTGGGTAAAAAATGAGTGGAGCCGCTATCTGGCGCTGATGCGCACCGATAAGAGCAGGCATATCCTGCCGGTGTTTTCCGGCATGGATCCGGACGATTTTCCCATGGAGATTCCCACCTATCAGGGGATCGACATTACACAGGTGGGAGCCATGCAGGATCTGGTGCGCGGCGTCCAGAAACTGACGGATCATCTGGAGGGAGAGAACGGCCGGACAGTCCGGACGGAGAGCCAGCCTGTCAGAACGCTGACCGAGGCGGAGAAGCGCATTGGAAAACAGCAGATGATCAAGCTGATAAATTCGACCGGCGCCAATGCCATGACGAATCTGTTCGCTCATTACAGCTACTCGGCTGCCATCGATGTGGATCAGTTCTCCGTTGCCGTGTTCCACCTGAGCCTGCAGGAGCCGTACAGGGAGACGAAAGAGATCACATATGGCTGTGTGATCTACGATGAGCTCGGAAATTCTATAAGCAGACGGGAAGCGAAGCTTCAGGTCATCAACGGGAACGATCGCCTTGCGCTGGCCTTTGAGATTAAAAAGGACGGGAAGATCCTGATGCAGCCCGGCACCTACCGGGCGGAGTTCTGGGTGGAGGATTCGGCCGCGTACCAGTACCGGTTCCAGATCGTCTCGCGCAAAGTGCCTTCCAGCGGACTGAAGCTGTCCCAGGCGCAGATCGCAGAACAGGAGAAGACGTACAGGGAACAGGAAGCCAGGCAGAATGCGTTCGACGTCATGCAGGCCAGCATCGGAGACGCGCGCAAGTATCTCAAAGACGGCCTGATGAAAAAAGTGCCCGACCAGTATAAAACCTATATGGACTGCGTGAAGCGCTGCCGCGATCTGGAAAAAAAGTGCCCCAAATGCCTCTGGCGTCCGCGTCTGGGCCTGGCTCTGATGGCCCTGGCGTGGCTGGGCGGCGTCATCCTGTTCTGGACGGTGAGCAGGCAGATGGGGATGATGGCGTTTCTGTGCAGCGTGATCTTTCTGCTTTTGCCGCTGCAGGGCATCCTGGGGTGGGAAGGGAAAAAGAAGTACCGGATCATCCTGCCGCTGGCCGCGATCCTCTTTGTGGTCGCTATGGTCAGTGCGCTGCTCGACGATCTATATTACACGATAGACGAGATGAGCACCGCAGAAGCGCTCCCCATCTTTCTGGGGCTTGCGGCGGTTTCCGGGGTGATCACTCTTTTGATGGCGCTGCTCTGGCACAGGCGCCGCAGCACGTTCAAAGCGCTGGCAAAGGCGGTGGAGCAGGCGAAGGATTACCACGCGCGGCATCTGTATCCGGCGGAACAGCTGATCCAGCAGGAACTGAATGAGGAATATAAAAAGTTTACGGGGTCTGAGAACCCGGTGAAGCTCGGCACGATCCTGGATGAAAACGAAATGTGGGAGGGAAGACAGTGAAATTGAAATTTTTAGACGTCATCAAATATGAGGGAAACAACGACACGCTGGTCTGGAAACATCCGTCGGAGGACTTCAACACCTCGTCCACGCTGATCGTGCATGAGACACAGAACGCGGTGTTCTTTAAGAACGGGCAGATCGCGGATGTGCTGGGCCCGGGCAGATATCCCTTGCGGACCGCAAACATTCCGGTTCTGAGAAGGCTGCTCAATCTGCCGACAGGCGGAGTGTCCACTTTTCACTGCGAGGTGTACTTTGTCAATATGACAGAGGTCATGGCGCTGAAATGGGGGACGAACGGGAAGATCCAGTTTATAGAGCCGAATTATAATTTTCCCATGGAACTCGGCGCGAGCGGGGAGATGAGTATCCGCATCCGCGATGCCCGCACATTTCTCACAAGGCTTGTGGGCACAGAGAAAGAGCTCACCCCGGATGTGCTGGTGCGCTATTTCCGCTCCCTGATGATGACGAGGGTAAAATCATACCTTGCCCGCTATATCAAAGAGCAGTCGCTGAACATTTTCGAGATCGACAGCCAGCTGGACATTCTGTCCGACGCCATGAAAGAGCGGATGGTGCAGGACTTTGCCGAGTACGGCGTGGATCTGGTGCAGTTCTTTATCTCCACGGTGGTGCGCCCGGAGGATGACCCGGAGTACATCCGCCTGCGCAAAGCCACGCGTACGCGGTACACAGACATTTTCGAGGCGCAGACGCGCCAGCAGGTGGATCTGATCCGCCAGCAGACAGAAGCGCAGAAGCGCGTGCTCGAAGCACAGTCCATCGCCGAAAAACGCCGCCTGGAAGGCTATACCTATCAGGAGGAGCGCGGCTTTGACGTTGCGCAGCAGATCGCCGGGAATGAGAGCAGCGGACAGTTCAGCAGCCTGGGAATCGGCTTAGGAATGATGGCAGGCGTGGGAGGCGCCATTGGCGGAAGCATGAGCAATCTGATGAGCGGCGCCCTGGGATCCATGACGGGGAACATGCCGCAGGGAAATATGCCGCAGGGAGCGATGCCGCAAGGGAACATGCCCCAGGGAGCGATGCCGCAGGGGAACATGCCGCAGGGAACGATGCCTCAAGGAAACATGCCGCAGGGAAACACGCCCCAGGAAAACGCGCCTCAAATGAGCGGGCAGCAGGAAAACGGGGCGGGGACGCGCCTCTGCAAGTGCGGGGCGGCGCTGCAGCCGGGGGCCAGATTCTGCCATGTCTGCGGAGCGGAACAGCCCGCGGTGTGCCCGAACTGCGGCAGGCCGGTGGCCCCGGGCAGCAATTTCTGCGCAGGCTGCGGACAGAAGCTGTAGAGCACATTTTCTGCTTTAAAAAAAGAACAAAAATTTGTCAGATTTTCTTTTCTATAAAAATAGACAAGCCCGCAAATTTGTGGTATGATGAACTCATAATTCTGTGAGATTTATGGGTGCAGCCCGTTTGCGGGCTGGTTTTGTATGTCCGGACATCCAGAATGTCACAGGGAAAAGAGAATCAAGGAGGATATCAAAAATGGCAAGAAAAATGAAGACCATGGATGGTAACCACGCAGCGGCACACGCATCCTATGCGTATACAGATGTGGCGGCTATCTATCCGATCACCCCTTCATCTGTTATGGCGGAAGCCACGGATGAGTGGGCAACCCAGGGCAGAAAGAACATTTTCGGACAGGAAGTACAGGTTACGGAAATGCAGTCCGAGGCAGGCGCAGCCGGCACAGTGCACGGCTCCCTGGCAGCAGGCGCCCTGACAACTACCTATACAGCTTCTCAGGGTCTGCTCCTTATGATCCCGAATCTGTATAAGATCGCCGGCGAGCAGCTCCCGGGCGTGTTCAACGTTTCCGCCCGTGCGGTGGCAAGCCACGCGCTCTCTATCTTTGGCGACCACTCCGATGTATATGCCTGCCGTCAGACCGGCGCGGCAATGCTGTGCGAGTCTTCCGTACAGGAAGTAATGGATCTGACCCCGGTTGCACACTGCGCAGCCATCAAGGGCCGCATCCCGTTCATCAATTTCTTTGACGGTTTCCGCACATCCCACGAGATCCAGAAGATCGAGACATGGGATTACGAAGATCTGAAAGACATGGTGGATATGGACGCCATCGAGGCGTTCCGCAATCACGCCTTAAATCCGAATCATCCCTGCCAGAGAGGTTCCGCGCAGAACCCGGATATCTTCTTCCAGGCAAGAGAAGCATGCAACCCGTACTATGACGCTATGCCGGCCATCGTACAGGAGTACATGGACAAAGTAAACGCAAAGATCGGCACAGATTACAAGCTGTTCAACTACTACGGCGCAGCGGACGCGGAAAAAGTGATCGTGGCCATGGGCAGCGTGTGCGACACCATCGAGGAGACCATCGACTACCTGATGGCGGCAGGCCAGAAGGTGGGCGTTGTGAAAGTTCGCCTGTACAGACCGTTCAGCGCTGAGGCACTGATTGCGGCGATCCCGGAGACCGTGAAGCAGATCACCGTGTTAGACAGGACCAAAGAGCCGGGCGCTCTGGGCGAGCCGCTCTACTTGGATGTTGTGGCCGCTCTGAAGGGCAGCAAGTTCGACGCGGTTCCGGTATTCACAGGCCGCTACGGCCTCGGTTCCAAAGATACCACACCGGCACAGATCGTTGCGGTATTCGAGAACACCACAAAACAGAAATTCACCATCGGCATCGAGGATGATGTGACCAATCTGTCCCTGCCGCTGGGCCAGCCGCTGGTTACCACGCCGGAGGGCACCATCAACTGCAAGTTCTGGGGCCTTGGCGCAGACGGTACCGTGGGCGCAAACAAGAACTCCATCAAGATCATCGGCGACAACACCGATATGTACGCACAGGCTTACTTCGACTATGATTCCAAGAAGTCCGGCGGTGTGACCATGTCCCACCTGCGTTTCGGTAAGAAACCGATCAAATCCACCTATCTGATCCACAAGGCAAACTTCGTGGCGTGCCACAACCCGTCCTATGTGAGAAAGTACAACATGGTACAGGAACTGGTGGACGGCGGCACCTTCCTTCTGAACTGCCCGTGGGATATGGCGGGGCTGGAGGAGCATCTGCCGGGTCAGGTAAAGAGCTTCATCGCAAACCACAATATTAAATTCTACATCATCGACGGTATTAAGATCGGCAAAGAGATCGGCCTTGGCGGACGTATCAACACCGTTCTGCAGTCCGCGTTCTTCAAACTGGCGAACATCATTCCGGAGGAGCAGGCCATCGATCTGATGAAGGCTGCCGCAAAGGCAACTTACGGCAGAAAGGGCGATGCCATCGTGCAGATGAACTACGATGCCATCGATGCCGGCGCGAAGCAGGTTGTGGAAGTGCAGGTTCCGGACAGCTGGAAGAACGCTGCGGACGAGGGCCTGGCTATGACCGTTGCGCAGGGCTCCAGAAAAGATGTAGTGGATTTTGTAAACAATATCCAGAGCAAGGTAAACGCCCAGGAAGGCAACACGCTTCCGGTATCTGCGTTTAAGGATTATGTGGACGGCTCCACACCGTCCGGCGCTGCCGCATACGAGAAGCGCGGCATCGCGGTGGATATCCCGGTTTGGAATCCGGAGAACTGTATCCAGTGTAACAGATGTTCCTATGTCTGCCCGCACGCGGTAATCCGTCCCATCGCTATGACGGACGCGGAAGTGGCTGCGGCTCCGGAAGGCTTAAAGACACTGCCCCTCACTGGCATGGACGGCTACAAGTTCGCGATGGTAGTTTCCGCTTACGACTGCACAGGCTGCGGTTCCTGCGCGAATGTATGCCCGGGCAAGAAGGGTGCGAAGGCGCTCACCATGGAGAACATGGAAGCGAACGCAGGCAGCCAGAAGTACTTCGACTACGCTGTGGAACTGCCCATCAAGACCGATGTGGTAGAGAAATTCAAAGAGAACACCGTGAAGGGCAGCCAGTTCAAGCAGCCGCTCCTGGAGTTTTCCGGCGCATGCGCAGGCTGCGGCGAGACACCGTATGCAAAACTGATCACCCAGCTGTTTGGCGACAGAATGTATATTGCAAACGCAACC
>CANRKY010000141.1 GCA_947631355.1 uncultured Marvinbryantia sp. | reverse complement strand
CTCTCCTGTTCAGCTCTTCCTGCATCTCATCCAGGAAATCCTGCGGGTTGGTGTCGTTGTAAGCTTCCATGTATGCATCCCAGGTAGCGTCGAAGTCTTCTGCCATTACGACCTGCGGGAGCCACTCATGCTTCACTTCGCCCATCTTCGTCCATGCTACGCCGCCCGGAGTCTCGGTGGTCATCGCGTTGGAGAAGGAGTACATCGGGAACCACGGCTCGTTGTGCTCTACGATAGAACCGATCATATCCGGATAGTTCTCAGCGCCATATGCCTCGAAGCAGTTCTTCAGCGGATCTGCCAGGCCTTCAAAGAACTCGGACGTCTGCTCGGACGGCTGCATCGCGTTGATGCCGTCTCTGCTGGTGCCAAGCCACTGCGGCATGTAGGAATACTGGCAGAAGTGGGACGCCTGGTAAGCGGTATCCGCTGCCTGCATTCTCATCTCGTCTGTTCTGTAGTACAGACCGTTTTCATCAACCAGATAGTCAACGCCCTCGATGCCCCAGAACCGGAGATCATGGATCTCCTGATCCAGAATGTCGTTCATAAACTTGAACGCAGCGTCTACATCCTCACAGCTTGTGGTAACAGCCACACCGCTGGAATTGTTCAGTGTGTCATCGTATGTATGCCATCTGTTGTCCATGCCTTCCTCGATGGTAAGGCCAAGGGGAACGTAGTTGCAGCCCTTCAGGTCAAGACCCTGCTGTTTGAACACATCGTTTACGGTGTACGCGAAATCCCACCACTGATCGCACATGCCAAGAACTGCGCCTGTGGAAAGTTTTGCGATGTACTCATCGTAGATCTGGGTAGCGAACTCGCCGTCGATCATGCCCTTCGCGTACTCCTCGTTCAGTTTCTGGAAGTACTTCTTTGCTGTCTCGGTGGTGTTGTAGTCCACGATCTTCGGAGCGCTGGGATCGCTCTTGTCTACGATAACGGAACCATCGTTGGGATAGCCGTCCAGGAACTCCGGAGCGTTCTCAATACAGAAATATCTCCAGTCATCGCAGAGGATGGTGTACGGAATGTTGGGTGTGCCGTCTTCCATGGTGGGGTTCGCCTCGTAGTAGCTCTCCAGCAGATCGAAGTACTGATCCAGCGTGTGGATCTCCGGATAGCCTGCCCACTCCAGAACTCTTACCTGTACCCAGAACGCCTCGTCGTTGTGCGTGGTGCTGCGGTTCTCGCCGTAGCTGTTCTGGAATACGTTCGCCCAGTAGATGTGGCCATCGTCCTGACGGAAGGAGTCCCACTCCTCATCGGTGTACATTTCTTTCAGGTTCGGATACTGCTCAAGATAGTCGTCCCATGCAACCAGAGCGCCCTCATCGTAGAGTGCCATCATGCCGTCGCCGCCGTCAATGAAATCCGGCAGGTCGCCGCTGGCGATGATCGTTCCGACTGCCTCTGCAGCCGTCTGCCCGGTCAGCCAGGTTTCTTTTACTTTTGCACCCACTTTGTGTGCAATGATGTCCATAATCTCGTTGTCGTCGTTGATCTCGGAGCCCGGCATCGCGGAGAACATGGTAAAGCTGATGATCTCGTCATCCGAATACTCGCCTTCTTCTGCGAAAGCTGTCATGCCCGTCATCACGGTTGCCGCTGCGAGCGCGCCCATAAAAAGAGCTGTCATTTTTCTCAGTTTCATCTTCTACCTCCCTGTAAATTGTATTTTATTCGGTCCTTAAACCTGTCTTTATTATAAAATTTTCACAAAAAGGACACAACCGGAAAAAGTAAAGAAAAAACCGGAAAAATTCTAGCCTATATACCGGAGCATTTTCAGGGCCGCCCCGTGTCAGCCCGCGTCCTTGCGGAACCGGGAGGGCGTGCAGCCCTTCAGCTCGATAAACTTGCGGATGAAATAATCCCCGTCTTTGTAGCCCACATCCTCCGCGATCTGGCTGATGCGCTTGTCCGTGTTTATAAGCTGCTTTGCCGCCTCGTTGATGCGGTAGCTGCTCAGGTAATCCTTGAAGGACTGTCCGTATTTTTTGCGGAAGATCTGGCCCAGATAGGAGCTGTTCACAAAATACTTTTTCCCCAGATCCCGCAGGGTAAGATTCTCCGCGTAGTTCTTTCGGATCTCTTTTTCGATCTCCTGCAGCACGCCGCTGGAAACATTCTTCCGCAGCTGGGTAAGATAGTCCGCATAGTCGCAGGCAAAGCGCATAAGATGCCGACTGCCGCCCCGCATGATGCCCTCCTCAAAGGAGCCCGCGCTGATATAGTGCAGAATCTCCTCCTGATCCGCCTCGCTGTCCAGCTCCGAGGCCAGATGGAGCAGCTGGAACAGCAGGTAGTTGATGTTCAGGTTCACGCTGTCCGACGCCATGTCCATCTGCTGCATCTTTGCGAACAGATCGTCCACACCCTTTCGGATCTCAATTTTATTGTTCTGCTCAATGGCATCCAGAAGCGCATCCAGTTCTTCCCTGCACAGGGAAATGCCGCCCTGGCGCACCTGGATCTCCGTCTCGTAAAAGTACACCGGTTTCTTTTTGTGAAACGCCTCCAGGGATTTCAGCATGCATGCCGTGCTGTAAGACTGGGACAGCAGCCGGATGTCCGCCACTTTTTTTCCGGCCAGCATGCGCACCTCCCCGCCTGCCAGAAGCTCCAGGCTTTTGTGCAGCTTCCGCAGATACTCCGCCTCGCTGCAGCCGGCCTCCTCCGCCATATAGCCGCAGTAGATCAGGCCAACGCCGTAGTTTACGCTGTCCTGGGAGGCGTCGAAAATACAGTGGGCCTCGTCCTCCTTCAGCAGCTGCCTGCAGCTTTGATACAGCCTGCGCTGCAGGATGCGCGCCTCGCCCTCCTCGGCGTCCACATTTTCCAGATCGCAGTATTCAATCTCCACATACCGCACATCCCCGGACAGCCGCATATGGTCTTTCACGTAGCCCAGGTTGTAGTCATCGTGCTTTCCAAAGAGCAGGGAAATGATGTTCCGCGCCATATACGCGTCCTCGAACTGCTGCTGGTTTTTCTGTTCCTGCCTCTGGCTCTCCGACAGATGGTTGAACTTCCGCAAAAGCGCCTGCAGATCCTCTTTTTTTACCGGCTTCAGGAGGTAGTCCATGCAGCCTCCCCGGAGCGCCTGCTGCGCGTAGGAAAAGTCGCTGTACCCGCTTAAGATTACAAACTCGGCGTCGGATATCTGCTCTGCCCGCGTTTTCTCCAAAAGTTCCAGCCCGGTCATCTGCGGCATGGTAATATCCGTGATCACCAGATCCACCGCGTGGCTTTTCAGATAATCGAAGGCTTCCGCCCCGTTGGAGGCAGTGGCCGCGATCTCGTAGCCCTCCGCCTCCCAGTCGATCAGAACCATCAGGCCCTGCAGGATAAAATATTCATCGTCCACAAGCAGCACTTTCAGCATGTATCTCACACCTCTCTTTTCACTTTGTCCAGCGGGATGCGGATCAGCATGGTGGTGCCGATGCCTTTCTCGCTGTCCACGGTAAATCTGGCCGTATCCTCTGTAAACATGCGGATCCGCAGGCAGGCGTTCACGATGCCCACCCGGCCTTTTTCCTTCAGCATCGCGATGCTGGCGTTTTCCATGCGGAACCGGATGGTTTCCAGTTCCTCATCGGTCATGCCGCCGCCGGTATCCTCCACCTCAATGCACAGATCTTCCCGCTCCTGGTACACCCGCACAAAGATCCAGCCCGGGGTCGCCTTGCTCTCGATGCCGTGCACGCAGGCGTTCTCCACAAAGGTGGTGATCGTCAGCTTCGGGATGAGCACATCCCTACATTCCTTACGCACCTCCAGCTGGTACGACAGCCGCTCCCCGAAGCGGTATTTCTGCAGCTCCAGATAGGCCTCCACAAATTCCATTTCCCGGCTGATGGTGCTGACGTCCGATGTCCAGTCCACGTTCTGCCGCTCCATGACAGCCAGCTTCTCCACCATGCCCGCCGTCTCAAATTCTTCTTTTAATATGCTGTGCATGCGGATGCTCTCCAGCGCGTTGAACAGAAAATGGGGGTTGATCTGGCTGTGCAGCGCCAGAAGTTCGGCGTTCTGCCGGGCGATGTCGCTCTCCTGCTCCCGCAGGCGATCCTTGTACACCGTCTGGATCAGGCCGTTCATGCGGTCCGCCATGTGGTTGTAGCTCTCCATCAGGATGCCGATCTCGTCTTTCCCGCTGGCCTCCGGAATCTGCATGAGCACATCCCCGTCCACCTTCTCGAACACCCGGCTTAAATTCTGCAGGCGCTCGGTGATGGAGCAGCTGATGAGGCTCATCAGCATCTGGGGCAGAACAATGTTGATCAGCAAAAGCAGCAGGATCAGCGGCAGATTGTTTTTTAAAACCTGCAGAACGCCGCGGTCCGGCCGCAGGACGCAGATGCGCAGTTTTTCCCCGTAGAGCGTGAAGTCCTGCTCGAACCCCACCTGGTCTTCCAGGGTAAATTCTTCAAAGGGTTCGCCCAGGATATTCGCCCCCGCATTGGAAAACATCAGTTCCTCTCCCCGGCAGATGTACACCGGAAATTCGTAGTTCATATTCCGAATGTTCCGCTCCAGGCTGCTGTAGTCAATTTCGATCGCCAGAAGCTTTTCCATGCTGTCGCTCAGGATGCGGTTCAGTTTCCGCAAAAACAACACCTTCCGCTCCGCCCTCACATAGGGGACATCCTGGTCGTCATAGAAAAAGAGCAGCATGGTGTCTGTGTCCCGCTGGATGAACTGCCGGTACCAGGGCGTATCCGCCGCCTCCGAGAGCCGGTAGACGCCCCCGCCGTTTACGATGGTGTCGTTATCCGCGTAGATCGTGGCCGTGGCGTTTTCCAGACCGGAGCTTCCGGCAAAGAGGGAGTTGCGCATAAACTGCTGATAGCTTGCCACGTAATCCGCCGGGCCGTCGTATGAAGTGGTCAGGAAATCCTGCAGATAGTTGTTCATGTACATGCTTCTTGCGATCACGGAGGAATATTCCACAAAGTTGGAGATGCTGTACTGCACGGCACTGGCCTGTTCTTCCATGCTGTGCTGCCGGGTCACCTGCTCCGAGTGCCACAGGCTCAGCAAAATAACGCCGTCGGTGACGATCAGCGGCAGAAGCACGCAGAAGAAATAAAGCCCCCACAGCTTTTTTCGCAGGCTCAGATTGTTCAGCCATGTTTCCGTTTTTTTGCGCAAGGCCCTCTCTCCTTTTCGGTATCTTTTCTATGCAGTGCTTTTCTTGCAGTGCTTTTCTCGCAGTACTTTTCTCGCAGTGCTTTTTTTGCAGTGCTTTTCTCGCCGTGCTTTTCTCGCAATGCTTTTCTTGCAGCGCTTTTTTTGCAGTGCTTTCCTCGCAGTACTTTTGCTTGATCGGATCTTGATTTCAGATGGATTCTTGTATCGCAGAGATGGATTCTGACATCATAAAGATTATATCGGATTTGACTGAAGTTAGCAACTAATTTTCCCACCGTGTGAAGGGCAAAAGATTCTCATTCGTGCAGTTTACGGAGGCTAATGTCCGCCTCAAATCCTGCATCCTGCAGGCTCTTTATCGCTTTCTGCGCATTTTCCCGGCCGCGGATAAAAAGTTCTGCGCGGCTGATGCTGCAGGGCAGCCCCCACTTTTGGCACCAGGCCCTCATGCAGGCAATGTCCATGTAAACACCGCTTTCTTTTACCATTCCCAAAAACTGCGCCGTGTCTTTTATCGCGTTTCCCGTTTTGTCTGGCTGCTGTGCAGCGCTTTCTGTTATGGTAAGTTCCGCCTCCATCTTTGCGATCTGTTTTTTCATGCGCTCCGCCTGGCGTTCACTGATGGCATGTCCGTACGCGTCTGTGAATCCATGAAAAAAATCTTCCCCCACGATCAGCAGTGGCTGCGGTCCCTCAGTTTTTTCTCCGGCGGACAGCACCGGCGTAAGCCCGTAAGCAGGCAGATCCACCCCAAGTATCTCCGCCGATGTGCCGTACATTCCCACATGGATATCCGCAGAAATCCCGTACAATATGGTGCGCCCGCAAAATCCCGGGAATTCCTCCATTTTTTGCAGCAGCTCCTCCGTGATGATTCCGGACGGCAGTTTCGCGCGGATCACATACATTGTCTGTCTCTCC
>CANRKY010000140.1 GCA_947631355.1 uncultured Marvinbryantia sp. | reverse complement strand
GTATGTGGCTGTGGATAAGGTGAAAGAGCGGGTGGCCGCTCTGCAGGAGAAGCTGCAGGAGGCGCAGCCTGCCGCGCAGCCCCTTCCCTTTGTGGAGGAAAAGAAGAACGAGGGCTTCGAGACTTCCGGGCAGGTGCAGTATGTGGCGATGGCCGGGAACTTCCGCCGGGCCGGTTATGAATACACCGGGGCCCTGCGCATCCTGAAAACGATCATGGCCTACGAATACCTGTGGGGAAATATCCGCGTGCAGGGCGGGGCTTACGGCTGCATGAGCGGATACGGGAAAAACGGGGACACCTATTTTGTGTCCTACCGGGATCCCCACCTGGAAAGAACATTGAAAGTATATGAGGGGATCACGGACTATCTGCGGTCGTTCCAGGTTTCCGACCGGGATATGTGCAAATATATCATCGGCACCATGAGTGAGGTGGACACGCCTTTAAATCCCCAGGCGATGGGGGCGCGCTCTCTCTCGGCGTACCTGTGCAACGTCACCTATGCGGACATTCAGCGGGCGCGCAATGAGATCCTGAGCGCCACGCCGGGCAATATCCGCGTGCTGGCGCCGCTGGCGGAGGCAGTGATCAAAGAGCGCAATATCTGCGTGATCGGAAGCGCCGCGAAGATCGAGGCGGAGCGGGAACTGTTTGGAGAGACAAAACCGCTGATCGGACAGGGAGCGAAGGCATGAACCAGAACCTGGAGGAATTAAAAAGCAGCGGAAACAAAAAGTCTGGTTTTGCCACGCTGATCGGGCGGCCCAATGTGGGGAAGTCCACGCTGATGAACCATCTGATCGGGCAGAAGATCGCCATCACGTCCAGCAAGCCCCAGACCACCCGGAACCGCATCCAGACGGTCTATACCTGCGACAGGGGGCAGATCGTGTTCCTGGATACGCCGGGCATCCACAAGGCGAAAAATAAACTGGGCGAATATATGGTGACGGTGGCGGAGCGCACGTTCCAGGACGTGGACGTGATCCTCTGGCTGGTGGAGCCCACCACGTTTATCGGGGCGGGGGAGCGCCACATCGCGGAGCAGCTGAAAAAAGTGCGCACGCCGGTAGTGCTGGTCATCAATAAGATCGACACGGTAAAGAAAGAGGAGCTTTTGAAAATCATTGACGTGTACCGCCGGATTTATGATTTTGCGGACATTATTCCGGCATCTGCCCTGCGCGGGCAGCATATGGATGATATTATAGACACCATTTTCCGGTATCTCCCCTACGGGCCCATGTTCTACGACGAGGACACGGTGACGGATCAGCCCCAGAGGCAGATCGTGGCGGAGATGATCCGGGAGAAGGCGCTGCGCAGCCTGGACGAGGAGATCCCCCACGGCATCGCGGTGGCGATCGACCGCATGACAGAGCGCAAGGGCGGGCGGATGTACGACATAGACGCCACCATTATCTGCGAGCGGGATTCCCACAAGGGGATCATCATCGGAAAGGGCGGCGCCATGTTAAAGAAGATCGGGTCGGCAGCGCGCAGAGACATGGAAGACATGCTGGAGGCCCAGGTGAACCTGAAACTCTGGGTGAAGGTGAAAAAAGACTGGCGGGACAGCGATTTTCTGATCAAAAATTTCGGATACGACAAGAAGGAAATTTAAGGCAAGCGAAAAGCAGGGAATATCATTTGAGTGAAAGGCAGAAAACCTCACATGGATGAAGAACGGAAAACTTTATGTGAGCGAAAAGCAGGGAACTTTTATAAGCGAAAAGCAGGGAATATGACATGAGCGAGAAACTGGAGCTGACAGGCATGGTGCTGTCGGCTCTCCCCATGGGGGAATACGACAAACGGCTTGTGATCCTCACCAAAGAGCGGGGAAAGATCAGCGGTTTTGCCAAAGGCGCGAGGAGGCAGAACAGCCCTCTGCTGGCGGCGGCAAAGCCCTTTTCTTTTGGGGTGTTCGAGTGCTACGAGGGGCGCAGCTCGTACAATATCTATCAGGCGCAGATCAGCAATTATTTCGAAAAACTGTCCCTGGATCTTGACACGGTGTACCTGGGGATGTATTTTCTGGAGTTTGCGGATTACTATACCAGGGAGGGGAACGATGAGCAGCAGATGCTCACGCTGCTGTACGCGGCGCTGCGCGCGCTGGAAAACCCGAAGCTGGATAAACGCCTGACGCGCTATGTCTACGAACTGCGGGCGATGGTCATCAACGGGGAATACCCGGAAGTGTTCTGCTGCACAGCCTGCGGGAGCACAGAAAACCTTCAGGCTTTTTCCCAGGAAAAAAACGGCGTGCTGTGCGCGGACTGCGCGGCGGAGAATCCCGCCGAACCGATTCTTGGCTCCACACTGTACACTTTGCAGTATGTAATGTCCGCCCCGATCGAGAGGCTGTTTGCGTTTCGGGTGACGGACGAGGTGCTGGGGGAATTTATCCATATCCAGGAGCGGTTCCGGAAAAAATATATCGAGCGGAAGTTCAAGACGTTGGAGACCGGGCTGCTGTAAATCTGCGCAGAAGATACGGCGCGAAAGATACGATGCGAAAGAGGCGGCGCATGGCGCAGGCCGCCGCTGTAAATTTTAGTTGAAAATGGAAGATAATGTTAGTATAATCATTTGTGAATGGTTTCAGTTTCACGGCATCTGCCGGCACAGCGGGAGGATCAGAAAATGAAAAGGGGCCGAGTGACAGGCGCGGTGCTTTTAGCCTGCCTGATACTGACGGGCTGCAGCAGTTTTTCACCGGATACGAGCGGGGTGGCCATCGATGAAAAGGGCGGCATCACGGAGGTGGTCCGGGAGGATTTCGGGCAGACTTATTATAATAAAGAGGAATTGGAAGATTCCATTGACACGGACATTGCGGTGTACAATGTGCAGGCGGGGAATGATGCCGTAAAGAAGCGCAGCTTCAGCGTGCGGGACGGCGTGGCCAATCTCCGCATGACTTACGCTTCGGCGGAGGACTACGCCAGATTCAACGGGATTGATTTCTATCTGGGCAATATTTCCGGAGCCGTGCAGGCGGGCTACGTGTTCAACAAGAAGTTCGCGGAAGTTGTGGGCGGCGCGGTGCGGCTGGACAATATGGTGTGGGGTTCGCAGATCATGATCGGCCCGGATTATCACACGGTTGCCATGCGCGAGGCCATGCTGGTCCAGGTGCCGGGCACCATCAAATATGTGAGCGAGAACGTGAAGCTCACGGATAAGTCTACGGCAGTTGCGCAGGACGATGAAGATGCGTATATATTATATGAATGAGGAGAACAGCTATGGAAAAGACAATGGAAAAGATTATTGCGCTGGCAAAATCCAGGGGGTTCATTTATCCGGGCTCGGAGATTTACGGCGGCCTGGCCAACACCTGGGATTACGGCAATCTGGGCGTGGAGCTGAAAAATAACGTGAAGCGCGCCTGGTGGCAGAAATTTATCCAGGAAAATCCCTACAATGTGGGGGTGGACTGCGCGATCCTGATGAACCCGCAGACCTGGATCGCGTCCGGGCATCTGGGCAGCTTTTCGGATCCGCTGATGGACTGCCGCGAGTGTCACGAGCGCTTCCGCGCAGACAAGCTGATCGAAGATTTCTGCCAGGAAAACGGCATCGCGCTGGAGGGCAGTGTGGACGGCTGGACGCAGGAACAGATGAAGACATTCATTGACGAGCACCAGATTCCCTGCCCCACCTGCGGAAAGCATAATTTTACCGATATCCGTCAGTTCAACCTGATGTTCAAGACGTTTCAGGGGGTGACGGAGGACGCGAAGAACACGGTGTATCTGAGGCCGGAGACGGCGCAGGGCATCTTTGTGAACTTTAAGAACGTGCAGCGGACGTCCCGGAAGAAAATTCCCTTCGGCATCGGTCAGATCGGCAAGTCCTTCCGCAACGAGATCACGCCGGGCAACTTTACGTTCCGCACCAGAGAATTTGAGCAGATGGAGCTGGAGTTCTTCTGCGAGCCGGATACCGACCTGGAGTGGTTTGCGTACTGGAAGCAGTTCTGTCTGGACTGGCTGCACACTCTGGGCCTGAAGGACGATGAGGTGCGCTACCGCGACCACGATCAGGCGGAGCTCAGCTTTTACAGCAAGGCCACCACGGATGTGGAATTTCTGTTCCCCTTTGGCTGGGGCGAGCTGTGGGGCATTGCGGACCGCACAGACTATGACCTGACCCAGCACCAGAATGTGTCCGGGCAGGATCTGACGTATTTTGACGATGAGAAAAAGATGAAATATATCCCGTATGTGATCGAGCCGTCTCTGGGCGCGGACCGCGTGGTGCTGGCATTTTTGTGCAGCGCTTACGATGAGGAAGTGCTGGACGCGGAAAAGAACGATGTGCGCACGGTGCTGCACTTCCATCCGGCGCTTGCCCCGGTGAAGATCGGCGTGCTGCCGCTCTCAAAGAAACTGGGCGAGGGCGCGGAGAAGATCTATCTGCAGCTCTCAAAGAAATACAACTGCGAGTATGACGACCGCGGGAACATCGGCAAGCGCTATCGCCGTCAGGATGAGATCGGCACGCCCTTCTGTGTGACCTACGACTTTGACTCCGAGACGGACGGCGCGGTGACAGTGCGCGACCGCGATTCCATGGAGCAGGTGCGCGTGAAGATAGACGAGCTGGAGGCGTATTTTGCGGACAAGTTTACATTTTAAACTGTCCGCTGTCAGAGCATGATCTCGGTGATATCACCGATCATATAAAAACAATTAGGAGGAGTGAAACATGAAAGGCAATATCGTAGTAGGACAGTCCGGCGGACCAACGGCTGTGATCAATTCCAGTCTGGCGGGCGTGGTCAGCAAAGCAAGAGAACTGGGTGTGAAGAAGATTTATGGCATGCATCACGGGATCCAGGGCTTTTTGAATGAAGATCTGGTGGATATGGGCGAGTATATCAAGGAAGACAAGGACATTGAGCTCTTAAAGAGAACGCCGTCTGCTTTCCTTGGTTCCTGCCGCTACAAACTGCCGAAGATTGAGGGCAACGAGGAAGTTTACGACAAGATTTTTGCCATCATGGAAAAATATGACATTGAGTGCCTGTTTTACATCGGCGGCAACGATTCCATGGATACCATCAAGATGCTCTCCGATTACGCGGCGCTGAAGGGCAAACCCCAGAGATTCATGGGCGTTCCCAAGACCATCGACAATGATCTGCCCATCACAGATCACTGCCCGGGCTATGGTTCCGCGGCAAAATATATCGCGACTTCCATGAAGGAGATCATTCGCGACAACGCGAGCTTCGGCATCGAGAAACCCACCGTGGTTGTGGTGGAGATCATGGGACGCCACGCGGGCTGGCTTACCGCGGCGGCGGCGCTTTCCAGAGACGAGGACTGCGAAGGCCCGGATATGATCTATCTGCCGGAAGCAGTATTTGATATGGACAACTTCCTTGAGAGAGTGAAGAAGCTGGCTGTGGAAAAGAGTTCCGTGGTGATCGCGGTATCCGAGGGTATCAAGATCGCGGACGGCCGGTTCGTGTGCGAGTTGGGCGGCGGTTCCGACTATGTGGACGCCTTTGGCCACAAGCAGCTGTCCGGCTGTGCGGTAGTTCTTGCCAACAAGATCGCGGCGGAGACAGGCTTAAAGACCCGCGCCATCGAGTTCTCCACCCTGCAGAGAGCGGCCACGCACATCGCATCCCTGAACGATATCAACGAGGCGTTCAATGTGGGCTATCTGGCGTGCAAAGCGGCGGATGAGGGCAAGACCGGCATGATGATCACCATCGATGTGAAAGAGCGCAGCCCGTATCAGGTGGGCTACAGCATTTACGACATCCACGCGATCGCAAACGTGGAAAGACCGGTTCCCGCCGAGTGGATCATCAACGATGGCACAGATGTGGGCGAGGGCTACGTGGAATATGCGCGTCCCCTTATCCTGGGCGAGCTGACACCGCTTATGGTGAACGGCGTGCCGAAACATCTGGTACTGAATAAGAGCACCTACCGGAAATAATGCATTGCTCCCGTGCGGGAGGCGGCAGGACGATTTCCGGGAAAACGAAAGCCAGACATCTCCGGCTGACATCCGGCCGGCACAGAATGTGCCGGGCGAAAAACAGACGGGAGAGT
>CANRKY010000139.1 GCA_947631355.1 uncultured Marvinbryantia sp. | reverse complement strand
TGCCGCACCAGCGCTTCCTCAAAGAGGTAGCGGTTCTTTCCCTTGATCCCGATCTCCCCATATTTTATCAAAAATGTTTTAAATGTCATATTCTCCTCCTGATCAGTGCCGCTGGTATTTTCGGAGCGTGGGCAGCAGTTTTCTCAGCTGCTCCAGGCAGTAGTCCACTTCCTCCGGGGTGTTGAACACGCTGAAGCTGAAGCGCACCGTGGATTCCAGCAGCTCTTTTGGCAGCCCCATTTCTTTTAGCACGGCGCTGACTGGCAGCTTTTTGTTGGACGAACAGGCCGAGCCGGAGGACACGTAGATCCCCACATCTTCCAGCGCGTGGAGCAGCACCTCGCTGCGCACCCCCGGAAAGCTGGCGCTCACAATATGGGGCGCGCCAAGCGCCGCGGCCTGGCCCTGCACATACACTTCCTCCAGGCTTTGCAGCCCCTCCAGAAGGCGGAGCTTCAGGTTTTTCAGATATTCTGTTTTTTCCTCCAGGCCGCGGTATGCCTCAGCTGCCGCCAGACCCAATCCCGCGGCGCCGGGCACATTGTCCGTGCCGGAGCGCATGCCTTTTTGCTGGCCCCCGCCCAGGATCAGCGGTTTGATCTTCACCTGTTCTCTGACATACAAAAATCCGATGCCTTTGGGCCCGTGGATCTTGTGGCCGCTCACCGCCAGCAGATCGATCCCCGCCCGTCTGGGATAAATGTGATATTTCCCGTACGCCTGCACGGCGTCTGTGTGAAACAGGATGGCCGGGTTATACGCTTTCACCGCGGCCGCCGCTTCTTCCACCGGCTGGCGCGTGCCCACTTCATTGTTCACGTACATGATGGAGACCAGAATGGTCTCCGGGCAGAGCGCGTTTTTTAAATCTTCCAGGCGGATACTCCCGCTGGCGTCCACCGGGAGATACGTCACGCGAAATCCCTGCTCCTTCAGATATTCCATGGTCTGCAGCACCGCCGCGTGCTCCACGGATGTGGTGATCAGATGGTTCCCCGCCCGGCGGTTTGCCATGGCCGCGCCGATGAGCGCCCAGTTGTCTGCCTCGGTGCCGCCGGAAGTGAAATAGATCTCTTTTTCCTGCACCTTCAGTGTTTTGGCGATGCTCTCCCGCGCCTCCCGCAGATAGCGCTCCGCCTGCACCCCTTTCAAGTGCTGAGAAGACGGATTTCCGTAGTCCTCCGTCATCACTTTTCCCATCTTCGCAGCCACATCATCCAATACCCGTGTGGTTGCAGAATTATCGAAATACGCTTCCACGCTCTCTCTCCTTCCCCGGCGGCTCCGCTTTCCATGTCTTCCCCGCACAATTATCCGCGGGCATTTCTCCGCGCAGTGTCCCGCAGAACATTCCCTCGCACAGCCGCCCGCAGAACATTCCTCGCACACGCCCGCAGGACTTTCCTTCGCACAGCCGCCCGCAGAACATTCCTCGCACACGCCCGCAGAACATTCCTCGCACACGCCTGCAGGACTTTCCTTCGCACAGCCGCCCGCAGAACATTCCTCGCATAGCACCTGCCAGATGGATCATCCCTCCAACAGATATCCCAGCACCGCAAGCAGCGCCATTCCCGCCGTCTCTGTGCGCAGGATACGCCCGCCCAGTGTGATGGGGATCGCCCCCGCTTCCTGTGCCTGGCGCACTTCCTCCTCCTCAAAACCGCCCTCCGGTCCGATGAAAACGGCCAGCGACTGCCCTGGCTTTATGGAACCCAGAACCTCCTTTGTCCTGCCCATTCCTTTTTCCAGCTCATAGGGGATCAGGCGGCAGTCCATATCTGCCGCGCGAGACAGCGCCTGCGCCCAGGTCATAGATTCCGTGACCATCGGCACCGTCATGCGCCCGGACTGTTTGGCTGCGCCCTCGGCGATAGCTCTCCACCTGGCCAGGCGCGCTTTTTCTTTCTTTTCGTCCAGTTTTACCACCGTGCGTCTGGTCGTCACCGGAACGATCTCCCACACGCCCAGCTCCACGGCTTTCTGCACGATCAGATCCATTTTATCACTTTTAGGCAGCCCCTGAAAGAGGGTGATCTTTGAGGGCAGTTCGCTGCCCTTTTTTTCCACTCTCTCAATGGCTGCCAGTATTTTCTCCTTATCCATAGAAGTGATGCGGCACAGATACAGGCGGTCGTCCTGCCCGGACGCCGCGCTCAGCCTGTCGCCCACGCCCATGCGGAGCACATTTTTGATATGATTTACGCTGCTGCCCTCCAGACAGACGGTATCTTCCGTGATCTGATCGGGACTCACAAAAAAATGGTGCATATTAACCGTTCTTTCTGGCCGTCACAGACACCCACTCGCCCTGGCGGGTCACTTCCACCACCGCAAGGCCGGCCTCCTTCACCGCCTGAACAACCATTTCTTCCCGCACATCCAGGATCCCGGAAGTGATGTAGATGCCGCCGGGCTTCATGTGGTCCACCACCACCGGCGTGAGTTCCACCAGCACCTCCGCCAGGATGTTCGCCACAACAATGTCATATTTTTCCGCTCCCGCTCTCTCCTGAACCGCGGGATCGCTGATGATGTTCCCAAGCAGCACATCCATGGATCCGTCGGGAATGTCGTTGGCCTGCAGGTTTTCTTCCACCGCCGAGATGGCGCAGGGATCCAGGTCGATCCCAAGGGCGTGCTTCGCTCCCAGCTTCAGCGCCGCAATGGACAAAATACCGCTGCCGGTCCCGACATCCAGAAGTTCCGTCTGCTCTGTCACATATTTTTTGAGCTGCCGCAGACAGAGCTGCGTGGTCTCGTGCATCCCGGTGCCAAAGGCCGTGCCCGGATCGATGTGAATGATCATCTTGTCCCAATCTTCCGGCTTTACCTCCTCCCAGGAGGGAATGATCAACATATCGTCCACATAAAACTGGTGGAAGTACTGTTTCCAGTTATTGATCCAGTCCTTGTCCTCCGTCTGGCTCTCGGTGATAGTGCCGTCCCCGATGTCCATAAAGGCACGCAGGCCGTCCAGTTCCTCTTTTACTCGGGCGATGAGTTCTTCTTTTTCCACCCCTTCTTCCACATAAAAGCTCAGGTAGGCCACGCCATCGTCCGGGGCAGTCTGCGGCAGGATGTCCACAAACATCTGCTGCTTGTCAGACTCGGAAAGCGGAACGTTGTCCTCAATCTCCACGCCTTCCACGCCGGCGTCCGCCAGGGCGGAGATCACGATGTCTTCCGCCTCCGCCAGGGTTTTTAAGGTAAATTTGTGATATTTCATCGGCTAATCCTCAAAGGTCTCTTTTAATTTATCCATGAACCCTTTCTTTTTGGGTTTCTCTTTTTCGGTCTCCGTTTTTGCCGGGGCGTCCTGCTGCTCCAGCGACCGGTCCGTGGCCGCGTCAAACGCCCGCAGCGCCTCTTTCGCCTCGCTGCTCAGCTTCGTGGGAACCTGTACCACCAATGTCACATACTGATCCCCGCGCACGGAGCGGTTGCGCACAGAGGGCACGCCCTTTCCTTTCAGGCGGATCTTGGTATCCGTCTGTGTGCCCGGGCTCACGTTATAGTACACATCCCCGTCTATGGTGCTGATCTTCACTTTTCCGCCCAGAGCGGCCTGCGCAAACGTGATGGACGCTGTGGAGTAGATGTTCATATCCTGTCTCTGGAACGTGGGGTGCCGCTGCACCATAACTTCCACCAGCAGATCGCCCCTGGGACCGCCGTTTCTTCCCGGCTCGCCCTTGCCGGCAATGCGGATACTCTGGCCGTTGTCGATGCCCGCCGGAACCGGGATCTTGATCTTCTGGCGGCTGGAAGTATAGCCGCTTCCGCCGCAGGCCGTACATTTTTCCCGCACGATCTTTCCGCTGCCGCCGCAGTCCGGACAGGTGGTCACGTTCTGCACCATGCCAAACAGCGACTGCTGCGTCATTACAACCTGCCCCCGGCCGCCGCACTTCGGACAGGTCTCCGGGGATGTGCCGGGTTTCGCCCCTGTGCCGTGGCAAGCGGCACATTCGTCTTTCAAGGTCAGCTCCAGCTGTTTCTCACAGCCGAACACCGCTTCCTGGAACGTAAGGCGCACGCTGGCCCGCAGGTTCGCCCCGCGCATGGGCCCGTTTCCGGATCGTCTTCTCGCGCCACCCCCAAACAGGTCGCCGAAAATATCGCCGAAGATATCGCCCATATCCATGCTGTTGAAATCGAATCCGCCAAACCCGCCCGGGCCGCCCTGCTCGAAGGCCGAGTGGCCGAACTGGTCATACTGGCGGCGCTTTTCCGGATCGGAGAGCACCGCGTAGGCCTCCGACGCCTCTTTAAATTTCTTCTCCGCCTCCGCGTCTCCCGGGTTCATATCCGGATGATACTTTTTGGCAAGCTGCCGGTACGCTTTCTTCAGCGCGGCTTCGTCCGCATTTTTGTCCACACCAAGGACTTCGTAATAATCTCTCTTTGTCTCTGCCATATTCCTCACCTAACGTTTTATAAAGAATACTGTAAAACCCAAGTATGCCCGGGATCCTGCCGCAGCGGACGCCGGGCGTCCATCGCGGCAAAAATTCCGGGTGTACTCATTTTTCTCAATTCACGTTTCATCCATTCTGCACATCTGTTTCATAACATACATTCTGTGTGTCTGTTTCACAGCATAGCGTCTGATTCACAGCATACATTTTGTGCATCCGATCCATGATCTGTTCTGTGCGTCCGATTCATTCACCTCATCCGCACATATTCTCTGCGCGTCCGCTGCTTACACTTCCGTGTAATCCGCGTCGATCACATCGTCATCCGGCCCCTGCTGCGGAGCATCCTGCTGCTGGAAGCCGCCCATGTCCGGTCCCGGCTGCGGGCCGCTGCCTGCCTGAGCCTGCTCGTAAACCTTTGCGAACAGCTTCTGAGCGCTGTTCATCAGCTTCTCTTTGGCCGCCTTGATCTCCGCCACCTGCGCGTCCGTCATTTCTTCCGGATCAGTCTGGCCGATCAGGTCTTTCAGCGCCGTCAGGTCTGCCTCCACGGCCGCCTTGTCGGACGCGTCGATCTTGTCGCCCACTTCCTCCATGGCCTTCTCGGTCTGGAATACCATGGCGTCCGCATCGTTCCTGGTGTCGATGGCCTCTTTGCGCTTCTTATCCTGCGCCTCGTACTCTGCGGCCTCTTTTACCGCCTTCTCAATATCACTCTCGGACATGTTGGAGCCGGAAGTGATGGTGATGTGCTGTTCTTTTCCTGTGCCGAGATCCTTTGCGGAAACATTCACGATACCGTTCGCATCGATATCAAAGGTAACCTCGATCTGGGGAACGCCGCGTCTTGCAGGCGGGATCCCGTCCAGACGGAACTGGCCTAAGGATTTGTTGTCTTTCGCAAACTGTCTCTCACCCTGTACCACATGGATGTCCACCGCGGTCTGGTTATCCGCAGCCGTGGAGAACACCTGGCTTTTCTTTGTGGGGATGGTGGTGTTTCTCTCGATCAGCCTTGTGGCAATGCCGCCCATGGTCTCGATGGACAGGGACAGCGGCGTAACATCCAGAAGAAGGATGTCCCCTGCGCCGGCATCGCCCGCCAGCTTGCCGCCCTGGATAGCCGCACCGATAGCCACGCACTCATCCGGGTTCAGAGTCTTGCTCGCTTCCTGCCCTGTCAGCGCTTTTACCTTATCCTGCACCGCCGGGATACGTGTGGAACCGCCCACCAGCAGCACCTTCCCCAGCTCGGAAGCGGTGATGCCCGCATCCTGCAGGGCGTTGCGCACCGGTTCTGCAGTCATTTCCACCAGGTCGTGGGTCAGCTCGTCAAATTTTGCTCTGGTGAGAGTCATATCAAAATGCTTCGGCCCTTCCGCCGTAGCCGTGATGAACGGCAGGTTGATGTTTGTGGTGGTGGCGGAAGAAAGTTCTTTTTTCGCCTTCTCAGCCGCCTCTTTCAGTCTCTGCAGCGCCATCTTATCCACAGACAGATCCACGCCCTCCGCTTTCTTAAATTCGGAGATCATGTAGTCTGTGATCTTCTGGTCGAAGTCATCGCCGCCCAGACGGTTGTTGCCGTTGGTCGCAAGCACTTCGATCACGCCGTCGCCGATGTCGATGATGGACACATCAAAGGTGCCGCCGCCCAGGTCGTATACCATGATCTTCTGC
>CANRKY010000138.1 GCA_947631355.1 uncultured Marvinbryantia sp. | reverse complement strand
GCGCATCCCTGCTGGGACTTGTGCAGATTGGCCCCTTTTCTTTCGATTTTGACAGCCTGCTGTTTGCAAGAAACGGCAGACCCATAGAGCTGAGTAAAACGGAGCAGCGGCTGCTCCGCATACTTGTGGACAACCGCGGCGCAACTGTAACGCGCAGCCGCCTGATTGATCAGGTATGGCAAGGCGACACTGAATTTGTGGAGGAACACGCCCTCACCGTGACCATAAAACGTCTGCGGGACAAGCTGGAAAAGGACAGCGCGAACCCGCAGTACATCAAGACGGTATATGGCATCGGGTACACCTGGGCGCTGCAGGAAGCATGAAAGAATTTTTCTTAGTTGCCGGGGCGTTTCTGGCCGCCGGTATTTTCTGGTATATTCTGTTTTATCGCAGAGAAAAGAAACTGATGGCGCGCCTGCAAAACATGGTGGACGCCGCTTCCCAGAACGAGCCGGAGCACTTTGCACGGTCAGAGATCTCGGAAAGCCGCCTGTCCCTTCTGGAAAACAGCATGAAGCGCTTTCTGGACGACAACACTTTGTCCGCCGAACTTTCCGGGAAGCAGAAAGAGACGGTGCAGAGCCTTCTCTCGGATATCGCGCACCAGACGCTCACGCCCATTTCCAACCTGAAGCTATACTCCGAACTTCTTCTGGAGGATCCGCGGGGACATCAGGCGGAGCTTTCCATTCTGCAAGAAGAAACAGAAAAACTGGATTTTCTGATCCAGTCTCTTGTGATGCTCTCCCGCCTGGAAAACGGCATTTTGTCTATGCGCCGGGAAAGCACTTCCGTAGAAACACTTTTGCAGGCCGTGTACCAGGAGTATCTGCCCGCGGCAAAGGCAAAGAACATCTCCCTGCAGTACACGTGCGAGCCGGAGCTTTCCGCGGGGTTCGATCTGAAGTGGACACGGGAAGCCCTGGGCAATGTAGTGGACAACGCCATTAAATACACGGACAGCGGCGGGCAAGTGACCATTTCTGCAAAAAAGAACACGTTTTTTGCGTGCATTGAAGTGGCCGACACCGGCATCGGCATTGAGGAGGGAGAGCTACATCAGATCTTTTCCCGCTTTTATCGGAGTTTCTCCGTGGCCGACAGCCCCGGCGTGGGCATCGGGCTGTACCTTGCGCGGCAGATCATCGAGGCGGAAAAGGGATTCATCCATGCGGCCTCTGTACCCGGAAAGGGTTCTGTGTTTACTATTTATCTGCACCTGTAAATAAATATTGACTTGTGAAAGTACATTATTTCCCGCGCTCATTTTGCGGGGCGTTTCCCGGAATTTCGCCCTATCTCTCTCGAAATTTTATCATCTTTCTTGAAATTTTACCGGGCGGTTTTTGAAATATCTCAAAACTGTGATATTTCAGAAACTGCCCGGAAACTTTTTTGTATTACACTGTCTCTGGCGGGGAAAACAGTGCAAAAAACAGAACCCGTCTTTTGAAAGGAGGCAACTATGACAATACTGGAAACAAAGGATTTAAAAAAGACTTATGGAAAAGGCGAGACGATGGTCCACGCCCTGGACGGCGTGAGCATATCCGTGGAAAAGGGCGAATTTGTGGCCATTGTGGGCACATCCGGCAGCGGCAAATCTACCCTGCTGCACATGATCGGAGGGCTGGATTTTCCCACCTCCGGCCGTGTATCCGTGGACGGGCAGGAACTGGGCGCCATGAGCGGCGACCAGCTTACCATTTTCCGCCGCCGGAACATCGGCTTCGTCTTTCAGTCCTACAACCTGGTTCCCATGCTGAACGTGCAGGAAAATATCGTTCTTCCGGCAAATCTGGATGGGCGGAAACCGCAGAAGGAGTATCTGGATGAAATTGTGGAGACCCTGGGCCTTTCCCGTCTGCTCACCCGCCTTCCGAGCGCCCTCTCCGGCGGTCAGCAGCAGCGCACGGCCATCGCCCGCGCCCTGGTGTCAAAGCCCGCCGTGCTTCTTGCGGATGAACCCACTGGGAATCTGGATTCCCGCACCAGTCTGGATGTGCTGGGCCTGCTTCGCACATCGAAGGAGCAGTTCCACCAGACCATTGTGATGATCACCCACGATGAGGGACTCGCACAGACAGCGGACCGGATCCTGCATCTGGAGGACGGAAGGATCGTGTCCTGGCAGGACAAAGGAGGTGTGCGCCATGGTAAAGGTTGACAACCGAAACGTGCTGTATTTTCTTGCCCGCCGCTTTTTGAAGGTGAACCGCGGGCGGAACATTCTGGCGATAATCTCCATTTTTCTCACCACACTCTTATTCACCACACTGTTTACCGGCGCATCTTCTATGTTTCTCACCAAACTGGAGGCCGATAAAAAACTGTACCTCACATCCTCCCACGCCACGATCCAGCAGCTCTCTCAAACAGAGGCCCTGCAGGCGGAAAATGTCCTAAAGACCTGTCCCTTCGTGGAACGGTACGGCGCGGATCAGTTTGCGGGGATCGCTGTGGAGGAGCGCCTGCACTGCAGCCTGGAGCTCCACACGGGGGACAGTGCCTCCGCAGAAAACCGACTGGCAGTTCCCACAGAGGGCAGCCTGCCCACAGAAAAAAATGAACTTGCGGTGAGCACGCAAGTTCTGGACGCTCTTGGAATCCCCCATGTGCTGGGAAGCGAGATCGTGCTGCACGTGAGCCACGGGGAAAACGCTCCCGCTGCCACGGAAACCTTCCGCCTGTGCGGATACTGGCCGGGCGATTCCTCCGACCTGTTCCAATGGGGCTGGGTGAGCGGTGCGTATGCATCAGAACACATGCCCATGACATCCCATGGCGCTGTGGCAGGCAATGTTGCACCAGATGACATTACTTCTGACAGCACGGCATCAGAAGGCCACGTGACAAGTGACACTGTGACAAATGGCATTGTGACCGATAACGCTATAGACAGTGTCTTCGGCACCTGGACATACTGTGTGTGGTACCGGGATGTGTGGCATATCCGGGAAAAGACCCAGGAACTGAACACCCTCACGGGCCTGTCCGGCAGCGGCCGCACCGGAGACGGGTTCCGCTGCAATCCGGCGTTTCTTATCGCCTTTGATTTTCAGGAGGGGAGCATTTCCCCGCTGTCCATCGCCGCGCTGACCATACTGGTGCTGCTGGCGGGATACCTGATCATTTACAATATTTTCAGCATCTCCGTAAAAAGCGATATCCGGACATACGGCCTTTTAAAAAATGTGGGGATCACCGGAAAGCAGCTAAAAAAGATCGTCCGCATACAGGCGTTCTATCTCTGCGCTCTCGGCATCCCCATTGGCATCCCCATCGGCAATCTGGCAGGGTTGATCCTCTCGCCCGCATTGAACAGCAGCCTGACAGACCAGGCGCCCACGGTGGTCTTTGTGTCCCATCCGGCAATCTATCTGCTGGCCGCTCTCTTTTCGCTTTTTACCGTATATCTGTCCACCATGCAGGCGTGCCGCCTGGTGCAGAAGCTCTCCCCGGTGGAAGCCCTGCGCATGGCGGAAAGCGGAAAAAGTTCTCACGCATCGCGCCGCAGCTTTTCCGTATCCGCCTTCGGCATGGCCATGCAAAACATCCGGCGGACCTGGAAAAAAGGCGCCATCGTGACGCTCTCCATCGCCCTGTCCCTGGCCGTGCTCTACTATGTGAGCATCGCCTGCCGGAATATCCGTTTTGAAGACTTTGCAGGGATCTATCTGGACACAGACTTTCAGCTGGACAAGCTGCCCGCAGAGGGGATCTATGCCGATTTTCAATCCATCACGCCGGAAGTGCGTCAGGCTTTGGACGCCTGCCCCTACAGCCAGTGCGCCGGCTATGTGTATCTGTCTGAGGAAACGGTGCCATTGACCGACTCGCTGGAGACTCTTTTTCAAAATCTGATCGATGACCCGTCCGCCAACTGGGAGGAGGCAACACGGGCAAACTGGGCGCAGGCAAAAGAATCCGGCCTGCTCCCCGTCTATTATATGGGGATCAGCCGGATGGTCTTCGATGCACTCTCCTGGCCGGGCGAGCCCTGTTCCTGGGAGGAATTTGCGAGCGGAGACCGTGTGCTGATCCGCCGCCCCATGCGCTATCTCGCAGAGAACGAACACTATTATGCAGACAATGACACAGTGAATATCCGCTTTCAAAACGGCAGCCAGAAAGCATACACCATGCTTGGAGAAGTTTCGGTGCCCTATACCTACACTTACCCCTACTTTTATCTGACCGGGATGGAAATCCTGGTGCCGGAAAAAGAATATCAAAAGCACGTGGACGACCCTTCCGCCATGAAAGCCGTCCTGGACGCCATCCCCGGACAGGAAAAAGCGCTGGGGCAATATCTGAAGGACACAGTTCTGGCAAAAGACAGCACCTTCCATGTATCGTCTATTTTGGAATTGCAGGAGACTTATGATAATTATGTAAACCGATATTATCTGATCGGCGGCCTGCTATGCGCCGTGCTGTTCTTCATCGGCGTGATGAATTTCTTCAACACCACCGCCACATCCATCCTCAGCCGGAAAAAGGAGTTGGCGCTTCTGGAGGCTGTGGGTATGGCCGACCGGCAGATACAGCGGATGCTCACCTGGGAGGGGTGCGTCTATCTGGGCGGCGCGTTCTTTCTGGCGCTTCTGTTCACCTGTTCTTACTGCAGGAGCACCTTTGGCCTGCCAGTTTACACTCTTTTGCGCCGCACCGCGCTCCCCTGCCTGCTGGCCGCCGCGGCTCTTTTGTTCACCGCCTGGGCCATCCCGCGCAGGCAGTTCCAAAAAATGCAGCGCGTAAGCCTTACCGACCGGCTGCGCATGTAAGACAAAAATAGGGGCTCCGCAAAAAGAGCCCCTTTTCATTCGTTCTTTATGGGATCATCGCGCAAAAATAACCAGTCGTTAGTCAGAATATCCTTCAGAGCACCTTGCGCCCGGAAAGCCGTTCGAATACATAGTCATCGTAAGTCGCGCGGATCGAGGCGCTCTGGCGCACCGCGATGGGCAGCTGGCTTCCGTCCCGCAGGGTGCACACGCTGGTGCCCATCTGGGAAATGTAGTCCATGTTCACGATGATTCCCCGGTTGATGCGCAGAAAGCTCCCGTCCAGCTTCTGTTCCAGCTCGGCGAGGGACGTCCAGACCTTCAGCCGCCTCCCGTCGGACAGCGAGATATTGATCGCGTGGTTATCGTTTTCCAGCAGGCAGATCTGATCCAAAAATACCGTGTGCCTGTCCGAGCCCACGGTCAGCGTAATGCTTTCTCTCTGCCTGGAGCGCAGCTCCGTAAGCCGCCGAAACGCCTCTACCACGCCCTGCGTTGAGACCGGCTTCATCAGATAATGCAGCGCGTGCAAAGAGAACGCTTCCACCGCATGCTCTGTGCTGGTGGTCACAAACGCGATCCCCGTCTTCGGGGAGATATCCTGCAGCGCCCTGGCTATATCCATCCCGTCCTCGCCTGGCATATAAATGTCCAAAAATACAATGTCAAAATGCGGCGTACGTTTTGCCGCCTCTAAAAAGGCAGAACCGTTTGAAAACTTTTCCGCGCTCCGCGTGGGATCCCAGCCTCGCAGCGCCTCCTCAAACTGTTCCTGCTCCTGCGGATAATACTGCGTCAAATCCCATGGATTATTGAGGTCATAGGTAAAGTTATCCGACATACCCAGGATCTCACCGTTCTGTGGATTCATGACGAGAACCCCCGTATGCAGGCTGCCCGCGCCCTCCACTTCTTCGTCACGGTGTTCCTCCTGAAACCAGGCAATATTCTCGTCAATAATGTTCTGGATATTCATATCAATCGTTGTAACCAGGCTGTTTCCATTGACAGGTTCCCTCATCGTCTTTTCCAGATTATTATCCGCATTCAGATAACCGTACTGCCTGCCATCAATTCCATTCAACGTATCATTATAATAATCTTCCAGCCCGCCGATTCCCTCATTTCCGGATGTGGTAAATCCCAGCACCTTGCTGGCAAGCGCGCCATAAGGGTACTCCCGCTTGTATTCTTTTTCAAACCACACACCCTGTACATTAGGATTTACTTTCTTACCCTTTTTATTCTTCTTTGCCTGAAGTTCCTGAAAAGGCACAATGCTCTCATAAGGCTGTTTCCGGCGCAGCACATAATAGCGGCTGTCTGGCTGTTTTGCGAGCGCTTCCCGTATTTCTTCTTCCTTTATGTCAGGAAA
>CANRKY010000137.1 GCA_947631355.1 uncultured Marvinbryantia sp. | reverse complement strand
CGTACGGGTGCTTTCTTCAAATCCCTGTTCGATGTATGCAATGAATTCGCCGGGGAGGGAATCGTTGTCCACGCCGTCGCAGATATCGTGTATCTGCCTGTCTGTGATATGTTCCGCGAACAGCGCCCGGTAAACATCGTGCCGCAATTCCCTGGACATATTCGTGTTGCTGAGGACGATCTCAAACAGCATATTGCTGTAGTGATAGTTTTCTTTTTCCTGCTTCACCAGGTCAAGCAGCTTTTCCACGTACTCCTCGGCGCCCCATCTCTGCTTTTCCATCAGGGCGGCCATCAGTATGATCTCCCGCCAGTCGCTCCGGCTGATGTTTACCTCCCGAAAATGCGGCTCTAAAATATCGATCGGCTGCGTTCGCCTGTTGACATTCGGGCAGTAGAGCTTGTTCACGGCATACGCGGTAAAGTATTCCTGAAAAAGCAGGTGCTCAAACTGATAGATGTTCTCGCCCGCATAGCTGCGGCACGCTTTAAAAATGTCTCCTCTGTTCCACTGGAACAGGACTCCTTTTATATATCCGTCTGTGTCGTTCTTCGGCACTTCCGGATAAAAGGAGCCGTCTAACTCTGCGTAGCAGTCCAGGAGGATCTGGCGAAGCTCCCGCTCGCTCACTGTTTTTTTTGCGTTCACCGTCATGATATATGCCAAATACGCCAGCTGTTTTTTCAGGTTGTCATATTCCCTGGTCTCATTTACAGAGCTGTTCAGGCACAGCTCCACAAACTTTTCCAGCACCTCGTCTTTGCTTCTGGGGATCTCCCCCGTGTTTCTTGCAATGCACAAAATATTGGATAAGTACAGCGGGATGCGCTTTATCTGCCGAAGATACGGCGACCGGCCGGAAGACAGCGACCGGATTATCCGGTCCGCTTTGATCGTGTTGTTCGCATCGCCCCAGAAGACCACATCAAACCATTTCCGGACAAATATTTTTATTTCATCGTCCGTCAGGTCATAGATGTTCTGATACCGCAGGCCGGGGATCCTGCACAGTTCCTCCGTCACGCGGGCTTTGGACTCCCGGGAGTAGCTCAGATCGAAGCTGCCCTCTCTGGAGCATATGAGCAGGCCGTCGCGGCCGCCCAGGAATGTTCTTACATTTTTTGTGAAAAGGTACCGCGCTTCCTCCCCGATCTCATCGAAGCTGTCCGCCACAACGAGCAGCGCGTTTGCCTGCCGTTTCTCGGCGATCAGGCCCCGGAACGCCGGCAGTGATACGCTCTTTTCAAAGCCACTGAATTCATAGCATGTGGCACGGTATAAAAACTCCGCAAAGTCTTTTTCCGCCAGATGGATAAACTCCGTGTCTTCCTGCAGGATCCCGGACAGTCTTTTGAACTGGACAAAAACGGGAAAAACGTTCTCCTCGTAACCGCAGTTTTGCAGAAACTCCTTTTCACCGGTGGCATACGCCAGCGCCAGTCTCCGGATGTAGGTGGATTTTCCGCTCCCGGGCTTTCCGATGATCATTCTGCGGTCCGCGGCATACCCGGCGCCGTTTTCCACTTTGTTTTTTTCCGAAAGCACCGCCGATCTGTCCGCGGGATCGGCCTCCGATGGGCCGTCATCGAAAGGATCCGGCGTTTCCTGTCCGGCGGGCAGCAAAGAGAGGATTTCTTCTATGAGTTCCCTGTTTTCCTCCCGCAGCTGCGTCTCCCCCAGAAATTCATCGTCCTCGGGCACCGTCCGGATCCGAAACTCCCTGTACTCCTGGAGGGGAGAAAGTTTTGTGGGAAAGAAGATGTCTTTTAAGGAGAGTGCACGGTCGATCAGTTCCCCCGGATTGGACAGGCGCGCGAAGCTGATATCGGAATAAACCGCTATGATATTTTCTTTGTAGAGTTGTTCGAGATCCGCCATATTCGCAGCCACCTATGCATTGTTTTTCAGATACGCAACGTTTTTCCGTATCGCCTTCAGCACCTCGTTCTTTTCCTCCTCCGGGATCTGCCCCTGGGCATAACCGGCGATGGTCTTATAGCAGCTGTCCACCGCATATATGATGGACAGTATGATCTTTTCGCACACTTCCCCGCGAAAGGCGTCCGCGCTGTAAGGCAGGGAATATTCGTAGGCGATCACATTATGCGCGGTGTTCGGATAAAAAGCCCCGTACCTTAACAGCGGGTTTATCTCCGCCAATTTATAAGAGAGGATCACGCGGTTCTGGCTTTTGTAGGAAACCGGGAGCACGGTGGTAAATCTTACACACTCCAGATCCGCCGCGACAGAGACCCCTATCGTGACGGTGAGGCCGTTCACTTTGAAGTCCAGCACATACACTGGGTATTCCCTCCCGGAGACCTCCGAGCAGGACCATTCTCTTTTTGCGAAAAAATCGGTCAGCTCTTTGCACACCTTTTCGGCGTTTCTTTTCTTCAGCAGTTTTTCTCCGTTGTCAGCCATGTTTGCGTTTCTCCCTCCGTGAATCTGGAAAATTCCTCCATGCAGGTTCTCAATTCCCCGTCCGATAAAATATGGTTTTCTCCAAAGATGCGCTGTTCTAAATGATGGAAGATCCTGTTCACCTGCGCCCTGCAGGCGCTTTCCGTTGTCCCCATGCCCATGCATAAGATCTTGCGGAACAAGACTGTGCTCAGAAATTCATTTCTCGGCCCTATTTCACAGGCGATCGTAAACAGCATGATGACAACGTCCGCCCAGGCTCCGCTCCGGATGCGGGGCGGGAGCAGGTCTTCCAGCAGGTTCGCATCCTTTGTCCTGTTTTTTATGCATTGATAGCAGATCCATTTTGCCGAAAGGTAAGACGCGAATACCGGATACTGAAATTTATACCCTTCGTTTTCATAGATCAGCAGGCCCGCCGCGTTGTTCATCCTGCCAACGATCTCCCGGAACATTTCCTCCGGAAATTTGTCATCTAATTCCGCGGCCTTTGCCATTTTCATAAATTCATCCACCAGATTTGCCCTTCCAATGATGGCCTGGTTTTTGCACATCATGTCGTGCGCGACGCCGCCAAGGATCGTGGTAAATTCTCCGGCCTCTATCTTAAGCTCCGCGAACAGCCTGTCCCACCGCCTGGCGATCAGGTTCGCCACCAGGAAATCCATGGTGCTGTAAGCTGTGCTGTTCCCCGTGGAGTAGTCGTGTACCAGCATTTTTTCCAGCATGTAGGGGTTGAAGGACAATACCTGCCGGTATTCATTGTGGAGGATGTTATCCAGCAGGCGATCCGCGTCTCTTTCTATCCCTCTTGTATCCGCCTTGATCCTGGCCTCCACAAACGCTTTCATCTGCTGCCTGTCAAAGGGTTCCAGCCGCCATTCCTCCATTCCCCGGAACAGACGGTTCCGTTCAAAAGAAGACCTGTCGATCGGCCTGCACATAGCCAGTATGTCTGTGCAGGCCAGTTCTTCCGCAAATTCGTTCAATCCCCGCAGGAAACTGTCTCTCTGGAGATGATCTATCTCGTCCAGAGCGTCCACCATAAGGATCAGGCGCCTGTCCTTCTGATGCGCCATTGCGTCTCTCCACCCGGGAAATGCCTTTTCCGAAGGCCCGCCCACCACGCAGTCCAGCAGCCCGCCAAACAGCCTTCCTTCCTGATGCTGATATTCCCCCGCGCGTATCAGCACCGGGACGATCCGCTCCTCTAGCTGGATCTGCTTTTCCAGTTCCTCTATTTTCTTCCTGTTCTTTTCGTTGATCTCCATCGAAAGATCCAGATCCCGGTAAACCGCCACGCTCGTCAGCATATCCAGGTAGCTTGATTTCCCGAGCCCGGATTCCGCGATGACCATTCTCCTGCTGCTTCTGCCCTTCTCAAAGGCCGCCGGGCTGGACTTTTGTTCTCTGTTGCAGGTAAAGTGCGGATAGATATATTTCTCCATCTGTGTTCTCTCGTCGCTGCTGTCCCGGATCTTCAGCATGCTGCATTCAGCCCACAGATTGGAATAGTATTCTCGGAGCACCGGTGAGGTTTTGGAGCGGGCAAGTTCCAGCACATAACCCCGGATCTCTGCCTGCTTTTCCCTTATCACATCTTTGCTTCTTGTTATGCTGCCGACCTCAAGGGTGCATACGCAGACGGCAATGCAGACAGTGCACAGCTCCGCGAGGGACAGATCCCCCGTCTGAATCGGAAATTCCCCGGCATGCTCCGACAACATTCCCCGCATTTTGTGTGTGAGTTTTTCCGCGATGAAATCCCGGGCCTGCAAAAACGAAGCCTCGTATGCTTCGTGGATCTCCTGTTCGATCTTGTCATATCTGTCTTCTTTGATCGACGTTCCTTTCCGATCCGCGCTGCGCAGGTTCTCGTTCAGCGCGGTGCGATACGTGATGCTGGTATGGATCAGTTTTTCCAGGTACGCCGTCTCGTCTCTCAGTCTTCCCTCGGACAAAAGATCAAGCATAGCCAGCACCACCCCCTGCGCATTGCCATTGGGCTTTACCGTTCCGTGATCCACCAGATCTTTGACTGCCGGCGCGTGCTCAAAATAAACATCTTCTTTAAACAGCGCGTTCGCTTTGTGGTGGGATCCTATGTTGACGCCGGAATTGTCCCTCCGGCTTTCCGCGGATGTCTTCGTCAGGCTTCTGATCTCATATTGTTCATACGCCCTATGCCCGCTGTTTCCCGGGATGGTCCGCGGGATGGCAAGAACCCCTATCTCGGTTATCAGCAGGTCATACAATTCTTTTAACGATACGTTCATTGCTGCCTCCACAAACAATTCATCGGAAAATACAAAGTTCATACCCCAAATGAGTCTATACCTAAAAACATCATAAAACGTTATTTTTTAAAAGATAACAGATCACAAAAAACAGATTACAAGTAGCTATCGATTGCAGAAAACAATCCGTCACGGAATACGACAGGTCACAGAAAATAATCGATCACCAAAAGTATCAGTTTTCAGAAAACAACAGAGCACAGAGGAGGGAACGTCATGGCACATCCGACAAAAACAGCCTTTATCAAAAGTGAACCGCAGATCCAGCTCGAGAGCATCCTGCACGATCTCCGGGAAAAAGAACTCACCGTCAGCCAGCTGAAAGCCCTTCCAAAATACGCCGAACTGAACCGGAAGCTTAATGACGCCCTGGCAGCGGTCATTGATGTTTTGGTTCACGAAAAACCCATGCACGACCTCATCCTCTCCATCGCCCGCGCCTATCCGTCCCAGTATTACAGCGACCGCAGGGAGTACGATACCCTTTATGAGGTAATGTCGGCGGCCTATATTGGCCTCTTTCATAGTATCCAAAAATCCGCGGGCGCCGTTTCCAATATCGGCCGGGTGCGGATCGACACCTATCTGGACAAAGACCCGGAACTTTTTGTCCTCGCTCTGCGGGAATATATCCGCAATAACATTGTCCTGGATACCGCCCGGCGCCACGGCATCGACGCAAAGCATATCGAGCCAGACACAGCGATCCGTGAGGATGCGGGATCTTTCTGCAAGTCTGATTCCGTGAACTACAACCGACATTTCATCGAGGACAGCATCGATCACACCGAGGCGATCCTCCGCAGGCTGTCCTACAAGCCCGATGTGTGTTCCTCCCTCATCCACGCCGTCATCCAGAGGTTCCTGGCAAAGAAGCCGGTGGCGGGATACGTTTATCTTCTCATCATGAATGAGTCCTACGACCCCGTGACCGTAACGGCAGACCTCAAGACAAAAGACTTTGACCAGCTGTTCCACGCGCTGCTCCACGAGCTGGAGTGCAATTACCATGTGGATCTGAGCTGCTATGACAGCACGGTCTTCCGCGCCGACAAGTATCTCGCCTCATTTCGCAGCGCGGACGACGCGGCCGCCCGTGCGCGGATCGACCGTCTGGCCTCCCGGACGAGAAGCGATGTGCAGAAACTCCGGGCGTTTATCGAGGCCCGGTCGGAGTATGTAGATGTGAATGAAAAGTACTTTTGTCTTTAGAAAAGAGAAACTGCGCTGCTGATCAGCCGTTCACCGGCCAACCGCAGCGCATCTTTTTATTTTTCACTTATGCCCGTCCGCCCGTCCATTTAGAATGGCTGTGAGTACTTCCATCCGTTTCTTCACATCGAACGGTTTGGCCACATGCGCGTTCATGCCGTTCTCAAACGCCTGCCTGCGATCCTCCTCAAACGCGGTGTTGGCGCCTTCCTCCAGACGGCGCATGGATCGTTGTCTATTTTAAATATTATAACAGGTTAAAGGAGAAATGTCCAGAAAATATGCCGTACACAGCGTCACCATACACAGCGTCACCATCCAG
>CANRKY010000136.1 GCA_947631355.1 uncultured Marvinbryantia sp. | reverse complement strand
TAGCATCCGTCCAGCTGTGGCCCAGAGCCTCGCCCTCGGTAGCCTGGCAGCGTGTACAGGTTTTCGGAGCGGTGCAGGTAGCATCCGTCCAGCTGTGGCCCAGAGCCTCGCCCTCGGTAGCCTGACAGCGCTTACAGGTCTTTGGAGCAGTGCAGGTAGCATCTGCCCAGTCGTGTCCCAGAGCGGGCTTCTCCGGATTTGGCGCACCGCACACGGAGCAGGTAACGCCCTCGGTGCAGGTGGGTTCTGCTGTTGTCCAGGTGTGAGCCGCTTTTGTAACGGCAAGGGTGAACTTATAGGCTTTATTGCCATCATTCGTAGCATAATCTATGGTGTATACCTGCTTTGGATTCACCGTGAAGTTGCCATCACTTGTAGTATCTTGCGCGAGCGTCAACTTGTTTCCGTTCGAATCGAAGACAACCGGGAACACGGATGCAATGTCCAACACATTGCCGCAATCCAGTTCCTTAGAAAGTACGATAGGATCGGTTGTATCACCAATTATAAACTGTTGCAGATCTGCTTCGAAATCCGCTGCAGTCTCTGGCTTTGTAGTAAGGCCGTCCAGCGAACTGGACAGATAGATGTAAACTTTAAGTGTACTAGGAGCTTCCTCTGCTTCTACCGGTGTTGCACCCTGTGTGGGTTCTGACTCCACAGGAGTTGCCGGATCATCCGCAACAATCAGTCCGGCGTTCGGATCCTCAGTGTCTGTCTCCGCGGGCAGCGGCTCTGCTTCGGTGTTCGCGGGATCCGGGTTTTCTGACCCATCATCTACAGTCGTATCCGGAACTGGAATGATCTCCGTGTCTCCATCCATGGCGGTATCTATGCCATAATCGGATGTATCCGCATCGCCGTTCAGTGCATCGGGATCCAGGTTATCGAAGATATCATCCTCGCCTGAACCGGAGTCTTCCGACCAGGAATCGCCGGAATTAGAATCTTCTGACCAGGAATCACCGGAATTGGAATCCTCTGACCAGGAATCACCAGAGTCGGAGCCTTCCAGATCATCGCCGTTTACGGTGTCCGTGATCCATACATCATCGGGCGCGTCCAGGATTTCCGGCGCAGATGCGTTGGGATCCAGACCTTCTGCGTACGGATCTGCTGCGGACATCTCGGTCTCGGGTGCCTCTGTCACAGGCGGTTCTGTCTCCTGATCCTGGATTGTCACAGTGATCTGCGGCGTTTTCACGCCTTCCGCCAGTTTGATCTCATCGTATACAGCTGTGCCCGCGTTGATCTGCGCTGTTGTATAGCCATCGATGTCTGGCACAAAAGTGTATGTGCCGGCGGGCGTAGATTCGGAATACACTTCCCCTGTATCGGATTTCAGCTTCCAGATCATATCTGTGAAGTCAAACGGGTCGCGAAGCGCTTCCGGGCCTTCCAGCTCCATATAACCGGTCACGGTCAGGCTTGTGGGAAGCCCGAGAGAAGACAGCGCTGTTCCGGTATATGCGGTCAGGCTGCCGTACTTTTCCTGCATCTGCGAATCCACAAAATTTCCTGCGTCATCCTTTGCAAAATCCGGGAAATCGGTGATCACAAAAACAGATACGTCTGCTCCTCCGTCCTCTGCGTGCACGGCCATATCCGGCAAAGCGGCAAATGTAAGCAGCAGTGCCATCAGCCACGCGGTACATCTGGCGGGCAGCATATGATTTCTTTTCATAAAAAACTCCCCCTTTCAAAAAGGTAGCGTCCCCTTTGGGAACATAATTGTTACACATATATTAACACATATCCAGAAAAGAATCTACGATAAAATTATAAAATTTTCATGATAAAAATTAAGATTTAGGTATAGAATCAGAAATATTTCTATGATATGATGCAGAGAGAGGAAATGCGGGAAAATATTTCAAAAAAATGAAGGGAAGATAAGAAGAATATGAAACTTTTGGTAGTTGTGGATATGCAGAATGATTTTATAAACGGCGCCCTGGGCACACAGGAGGCGCAGGCGATCGTGAACAATGTGGCGGAGAAGATCGCGCAGTACCGAAAAGACGGGCAAAAGGTGGTTTTTACCATGGATACGCACACGGAGGAATACCTGCACACGCAGGAGGGAAGGAATCTCCCGGTAAAACACTGTATAAAAGGAACGAATGGCTGGGAACTGTGCAGCGCCGTAAAGTGCGCGGCGGATCTTTCTGAGTGCGCGGTCTATCCAAAAGAAGCCTTTGGGTCCAGGCAGTTTGCGCTGGACTGGGAGCGCGGCGTGTTTGCGGATGTGGACGAGGTGGAGCTTGTGGGGCTCTGCACGGACATCTGTGTGATCTCCAATGCCATGCTGATCAAGGCTTTCGCCCCGGAGGTGCCGGTCCGGGTGGACGCGTCCTGCTGCGCGGGCGTGACGCCGCAGAGCCATGAAAATGCCCTGGAGGCCATGAAGATGTGCCAGATTGAAATCTGTTGAAAATTAAATCTGCCGAAAAAGAATGTTCCGGACGCAAGACGGCAGGCCGGAAAAGAAACCTGTGCGCAGATGAATCTGTCTGTGCGCGGATCGATCTGTGCGGAATGAAATGCGAAAATTAGATATGGAAGCGAAAAAAAGCATAAAAAAATCGGAGTGACAAGATTTGAACTTGCGACCTCTCGGCCCCCAGCCGAGCGCGCTACCAAGCTACGCCACACTCCGATGATCTTCCGTCCAAAAGAGATACCGGACGGAACATCTAGTAGTATAACAGACGGGGAAGATTTTTGCAAGCCCCAAAATTTCGGTTTTCAAAAAACAAAATTTCAGCTTTCAGAAAACCCTGGGCAAAAAGATGCGCTTATAGAAAACCGGCGAGAAATTCAGCGGTTCCGAGTAATCTCACAAAAATCCCGCAAAAATTTAATGTTTCCGGAAAATCCGTGGTTGACAACATCCGGGAAAAGTGTTATTTTAAGTCTACAACTGCAAAAAGAAATGCGAAGATGAGGAATAGTACAGTGATCTCTGCTTTCAGAAAACTGCCGGGTGATGCGAGGCAGTGGACGAGGTGGCTGGAACTCGCCTCGGAGCATCTGTCTGAAATCCCGCCGCGGGACGATCAATGCATAAGGTTCATGAGCGACAGCTGTGCGGTATTGTGAAAAGAGCGCGGGAGAGTAGGCGCAGACGGAGCTTCCGGCCGTTATCCGGGAACGATATGTTAGTATCGGATGAGTGCGTGAGGATTCACGAAATAGAGTGGTACCGCGTAAGACAGAACAGTCTTTCGTCTCTAGTGGCAGATATGCCCGGAGGCGGAAGATTTTTTAATGACAGCGAACGTACAGCAAAATAACAAAACTCCGGGTCACAGAAAAAAAGAGCCACGGAAAAATGTACCGCGGAAAAGAAGTGCAAAAGGATTTTAATGAAATATAAGAAAAGGAGAGGAAATTTATGGAAAAATTCAGGAAGTATCAGCGCCAGTATTTCATGCCGCCCACAGAGTGCATGGACTGGGCAAAAAAGGACTATGTGGACAAGGCGCCCATCTGGTGCAGCGTGGACCTGCGGGACGGCAACCAGGCGCTCATTGTTCCCATGACTCTGCAGCAGAAGATCAAATTTTTCAAACTCCTGGTAAAAGTGGGATTTAAAGAGATCGAAGTGGGCTTCCCGGCGGCGTCCGAGACGGAATACCAGTTCCTGCGCGCGCTCATCGAGCAGGATCTGATCCCCGATGATGTGACCATCCAGGTGCTCACCCAGGCGCGGGAACATATTATAAAGAAAACATTCGAGGCCTTAAAGGGCGCGAAAAAGGCAGTGGTGCACGTATATAATTCCACCTCCCTGGCCCAGAGAGAGCAGGTGTTCCGCAAATCCAAAGAGGAGATCCTGCAGATCGCGGTGGACGGCGCAAAGCTGTTAAAAGAACTGGCGGAGCAGACCGAGGGGAACTTCTCCTTTGAGTACAGCCCGGAGAGCTTTACCGGGACCGAGGTGGAGTACGCGCTGGAAGTGTGCAATGCGGTGCTGGATGTGTGGCAGCCTACGCCGGAGAAAAAGGTGATCATCAACCTTCCCAGCACGGTGCAGCACTCCATGCCCCACGTGTACGCCAGCCAGATCGAATACATGAGCAAGAACATGAAATACCGCGAAAATGTGGTTCTCTCACTGCACCCCCACAACGACAGAGGCAGCGGCGTGAGCGATGCGGAAATGGGGATCCTTGCGGGCGCGGACCGCATTGAGGGCACTTTGTTCGGCAATGGCGAGCGCACCGGCAACGTGGACATTGTCACGCTGGCCATGAACATGTATTCCCAGGGCGTGGATCCGAAGCTCGACTTTACCAATATGCCGGAGATCTGCGAGGAATATGAGAGTTACACCGGCATGAACATCGACATGCGCAGCCCGTACAGCGGAGCGTTGGTATTTGCGGCGTTTTCCGGCTCCCATCAGGACGCCATCGCGAAGGGCATGAAATACCGCGAAGAAAACAACTGCGAATACTGGACGGTTCCCTATCTTCCCATCGACCCCACAGACATCGGCCGGCACTACGAGGCGGACGTTATCCGCATCAACAGCCAGTCCGGAAAAGGCGGCGTGGGCTACATTCTGGAGCAGTACTACGGGCTCAATCTGCCGGCAAAAATGCGCGAGGCCATGGGCTACGCCACCAAGGCGGTCTCCGACGAACAGCACAAGGAGCTGCTGCCGGATGAGATCTTCCAGCTGTTCAAAGACCGGTACGAGGATATCACCACACCGTTCAATATCACGGAAGTGCATTTCAAGCAGCACAACGGGATCATTGCGGAGGTGACCGTGGATTACAAGAACGAGACAAAAGTTGCGGTGGCTTCTGGAAACGGCCGATTGAACGCGGTGAGCAACGCGCTGAAAAAGCAGTTCCGCCTGCAGTACGACCTGGTGGTATATCAGGAGCACGCCCTGGAGGCCAGCTCCAGTTCCCGCGCCATCGCCTACGTGGGGATCAAGGACAAGGACAGCGGCCTGCACTGGGGCGCCGGGCTGGATCAGGATATCATCCGCGCCTCCATCAACGCCCTTCTGACGGCGATCAATAACATGGATGCCGGCATCTGCTAAAATATTTCATAATTATTAATGGATGTTAAGACGCGAAACACAGAAAAACAGTGTTTCGCGTCTTTTTGTGTCGAGAAAAGTAATAAAAAATCGAACAAAATATTACAAAAATGTGAAATAAGTGTTGACAATGTAATAATTTTTACATATAATGGCAGTATGCGGGAGTATAAAAAGAGCAAGAAAGGAAAGGCAGCAATGGAAGTTTCGAGGAAGCTTCTATGGATAATGTATAAGAGAGCAAGGCGCTTTTGGAGACGTACCTATCGAAAGCATTCTGCTGTTATTATCACCGTATGCATGTTTGCAGTCGCATTTCTGTTCGCAATAGGGGTCAGCGGGGCAAGCAGAAATTTAATCCGTAGGGGGGATCGCGCGCAGTCCGGCATTGGCGGGATGGGCGAGGCATATGCGGCCGAGGTGCCGCAGACGGAGGAATTGCAGGCAGGTTTGAAGGGGGTCTTACATGGTGCGGTCACCATGGAAGAATATTTAGAGGCGGCAGAAGAAATCAATATGGCAGGCGCGAATGAGGAAATCCTGGTGGGAGCGGTAAAAGCAAACCGCCAGAAAGCCATCCGGTCTGCGCTGGAGAGAGGAGCGAAATCCGCGGGCAATGTGTCGGCGTGCGCCACAAAGCTGGTTCGGGAAAACCAGATGCCGGTGAGCGAATATGAGACGCTGCTGCGCATTGTGGAAGCGGAAGCCACCGGGGAAGATCAGGAAGGAAAAATGCTTGTCGCAAATGTGATCCTGAACCGCGTGGCGGACGAACGCTTCCCGAATACCATAGAGGAAGTTGTATGGCAGCAGGTAGGCGGATCCGCACAGTTCCAGCCCACGGTGGACGGCCGGATTAATTCTGTGGTGGTGTCGGAAGACACGGTCCAGGCGGTGGACAGAGTGCTTGCGGGCGAGGATGATTCACAGGGAGCCCTGTTCTTTATGGCCCGGAAATCATCCAACGACGCCAGTATCGGCTGGTTTGACAACAACCTGATACTGCTCTTTGAGCACGGCGGCCACGAATATTATACATTATCAAAAGAAGCAAGAGTATCCTGAAAAGGAGCTCATCAGAGGGAGGCGCCTGCGGGCATGCCTCCCTTTGTCATATGTTGACTTTTTCTGTAATTATGGTACAATAGCGAGGAAAATACCGATGATGCTTGCATCGATCGGTACTTGACGAGCATCTCCATCGAGACGAAGTCGAGATGGTACAATAGCGAGGAAAATACCGATGATGCTTGCATCGATCGGTACTTGACGAGCATCTCCATCGAGACGAAGT
>CANRKY010000135.1 GCA_947631355.1 uncultured Marvinbryantia sp. | reverse complement strand
AGGAGCGTGCGCCCATTAAACTCTCGCTTCGCGAGAAGGGCGCCGCCTGTCACGATTTATTTCATAAATCATGACATTGGAAGGAGCGTGCGCCCATTAAACTCTCGCTTCGCGAGAAGGGCGCCGCCTGTCACGATTTATTTCATAAATCATGACATATGGCACAAGAGAAAAGCAGGGGAGATTCCAGTGAGAAAAGTAATCCATGATCTATTAAAAGAAGATTTTTCAAACAGGCCCGAGCGGCTGAATATTTCAGAAGAAAAGATAGAGGGAGAGATCCTGGCGGGAAGACGGTTCGGGGGCCGCTTTTTTATCGGCAGCGCCGCCGGGCAGGTGCGGGGATTTCTGTACTCCACCAATCCGCGGGTGACCTGCACGCCGGAATACTTTGTGGGATTCCGGGCGGAGATCGAGTTTGAGATCCGCACAGAGGGCCTGCAGGCCGGCGATGCGATCCAGGGGGCGTTTGTCATCTGCGCGCCGTCCGGGGAATATACGCTCCCGTACTGCCTGCAGATCACGGGGACAGACAGGGGAAACGAAACACAGCTTCCCCCGATGACCGCTGAGGCGTTTGCGGAGCTGGCCAGAGAGGACTTTATCCGGGCGTACCGGCTGTTTGCCTCCAGGCAGTTTTCGGCGCTGGCCCAAACCTGGGGGCCGTCTGCGGCGGCGCTCTACGGAGGGCTTGTTGCCCACGGGTTTTCCTATCACGCCCTGGATCAGTTCCTGACGGGGCTGGGAGTGAAACAGCCGCTGGAGATCGCCCTGGAGAGGGAGCATATTTTCCTGGGCAATGTGGAGGAGGACCGCAGGGAGAGCGTGACGCTGGTGAAAAGCGGATGGGGATTTTCAAAGATCGCCGTTTCCTGCGACGCGCCGTTTCTTAAAATAGAGCGCCCGGAGGCCACCACCGAGGAATTTGTGGGAAGCAGCTATGAGCTGGGGTTTGTGATCCGGAAGGACAAACTGCACGCCGGGAGAAATTTCGCCAGGATCCGGATAACGGCGGGATGCACAGAGCTTTGCTGCACACTGGAGGCGTGCATGCGCCCGGACGCGGCGTCAGACGGGCGCAGGCGTATGCTGCGCCAGGAAGTGCTGCGTCTGATGAATACCTATATCGGATACAGAGCGGGGCGCACCGGTCTGCGGGAGTGGAGCGGCATCTCTCTCACCTGCCTGGACAATATCAAGAAGACCGGGGAGGAGTCCATCTTCTTTGACCTGTACCGCACCTACATCCTCTTTTGCACAGGCAGCACAGTGGACGCGCAGGTGATGCTGAGCGGGCTGGGGGAGCGCGGGAAAAGCTTCACAGACCCGGGATGGAAAGGGTGCTACCTGTATCTGACCACGTTTGAGAACAGCAGCAGGGAGTACCTGGAATATGTGCAGGAACAGATCGGCGGGCTGTACCTTGCCAGCCAGGAAAACTGGCTCCTGCAGTGGCTTATGCTGCGTGTAAACGGCGACAGCTACCGCAACGATTCCGAAAAGCTGGACGCTATCCGCCGGCAGTATATCTGCGGGTGCAAGAGCCCGGTCATGTATCTGGAAGCCTGGGAGATTTTAAAGAAAGAACCCCTTCAGCTGCGCAGCCTGGAGGAGTTTGAGATCCATCTGCTGGCTTTCCTTGCCAAAGAGCAGCTTCTGGACCGGGAGATCTGTGGGCAGGCGGCACAGCTCGCCGCGCGCTTTTCCGCCGGGCATCCGCTGCTCACCGATGTGCTGATCCGCTGCTACGATCAGTTCCCCAGTAAAAATCTGCTGTCCGCCATCTGCGCCCTTTTGATGAAAGGGCACCGAACGGAGGAAAGGTACGCAAAGTGGTTCGATCTGGGGGTGCGCCAGGACGTCCGCCTGGCCGGGCTGTATGAATATTACGCGCAGACGGCAAAAGACCTGAACGCGCGCCAGCTGCCCCAGACGGTGCAGATGTATTTTTCTTACAACAACACCCTGGGCATCGATAAAAAAGCGGCGCTCTACGCCAACATCGTGCGCGCCCGCACCAGAGATCCCCAGACGTTTGAGACATATCGGCCTGCCATGGAGCGCTTCCTGGAAGAACAGCTGCAGGCAGGCAGGATGAACGATGATCTGGCATTGCTCTGCGACGCCCTGCTGACGCGCTATCTGCTGGACGGGCGCCTGACAGAAGGGCTGTCCCGGGGGCTTTTCACGTATGAGATTACCTGCGGCACGGCGCAGTTTGGCCATGTTGTGGCCATCCACGGGGAGCTGGAGCAGGAACAGCGGGTGCCCTTTGTGAACGGGAAAGCCTATGTGCAGATCTACACCCCGGACTGCCGGATCTTGTTAGAAGATAAAAACGCCGTGCGCTATGCGGATCCTGCGCTGTACCGCGCAAGGCGCCTCTTGACGCGCACAGATTTTGAAGATTTCTGCCGCGGGCAGAGCCCGGTTCCGGAGGGGATCGTGCTCCACGACCTGCATGCGGCAAAGCAGGTGACGGGGGAGACAGCCGGCATGTTCGTGCAGCTGCTGGGGCTGCCCCGCCTTCGCCGTGATTTCCGCCGTCAGACGGAGCGGCAGCTTTTGGCCTGGTTCGGGCAGAACCCGCGGGCGGAGGAACTGCCGGTATTTCTGCTGCAGGCGGATCTGGAACAGCTGACCGCGTGCGCCATGGAGGAGCTCACAGAGCTCCTGGTGGGAGAGGGCCTGATGGAGCAGGCCATGAAGCTGGTCCTGGAAAACGGCCCCGAGAGGGTGAGCGTGCGCGCCCTGGTGCGCCTGTGCAGCTATTATGTCACGGAAAAGGAGCAGGAGAAGGACGAAGTCCTGCTTGGAATGTGCGCCCGCTGCTTTGCCCTCGGCACATACGATGAGGCGGTCTTGCAATATCTGATGAAATGGTACGAGGGCCCGATCCGCACCATGAAAGCGCTCTGGAAGGCAGGCAGCGAGTTCTCCCTGGAGGAGTACGCGCTGGAAGAAAAAATCCTGGCCATGCTGCTGTATATCAAATGTGAAATGGAGCAGACGGAGCCGATCTTTGCGTCCTATGTGAAAAAGCAGGGGAACGAGCGGATCTGCCGCGCGTATGTGATCTGGATGTCCTACTGCTATTTTGTAAAGGAAATGGATGTGGGCCAGCCGGTGTTCACCTACATTGAACAGAGGCTGATGGGCGAGCCGAACGCCCCGCAGGTGTGCCAGCTCGCGCTGCTGCGCAGCTACTGCACGGCGGACAGCCTGCGCGCGGGCCAGCAGAAGTGGCTGCTGCATTTAATGGACAGATTTACATCCCGCGGCATGTATTTCCGCTTTTATCAGAGGCTTCCGGCAAAAGTGCTGCGGCGCTTCGAGCTTCACGACAAATACATCCTGGAATACCGGGCGGATCCCAAAAGCTATGTGGCGCTGCAGTATTCCCTGAACGGGGAAAAGGAAAAGACCGTGCCCATGGATCCGGTGTATGAGGGGATTTTTGTGAAAACCTTCACACTATTTTATCAGGACAAGCTGGAATGGCATGTGCGTGCAGAGAAAAACGGCGGGGTGGTGAACACGGCGGCACAGACCATCGTGTGCGGCAGGCGGTCCCACAGAGGCAGCGTGGGCCGCTACGAGCTGATCAACCGCCTGGCGGAGGCCGTAAACAGACAGGATAAAACGCAGATCGAGGAGATCCGCGCGCAGTACATTGGGCAGCAGAACCTTGTGGAGGAGCTGTTCCGCATACAGTAGGAGGATCATATACATGAAGACAACATTGATCGGATTGGATCTGGACAGGGATAACGCACAGATATCCTACTATAATGAGAGGGTTGTGGAGCCGGAGACCGTGGCGGTGTCCGAACACCCGGAATGTTACCTGATCCCGGTTCCGGCGGACATGTTCCGGCTGATCGAGGCGAAGATGGAGCTGGGGCAGACGGCCCTGGCGAATTTCCTGAAAAAGTGCATCTCCTTTCTGAAACCGGCGGTGCAGCCGGAAGACATCTGCATTATGGTGACGATGAAGCGGATGGATCTTTTGTGGGCGGACGCCATACGCGAGGCGTGCCAGATGATCGGCATCGGGCGGGAAAACGTGTTTTTGCAGACGCACCAGGAGAGCTTCTGCAGCTATACCCTGAACCAGCGGCGCGATCTCTGGGCGCACAGCGTGGCATTGTTTGAGTATGAGGAAAAAACCATCTCCTCTTATATCATGCGTATAGACTACAGCACCAAACCGGCGCTGGTGACGGCGCAGCCAGGAAAGGTGCTGGAACTGGGCACCCAGGGATCCCGCAGCCAGCAGCAGTGGGATCAGCGGCGGGACGAACTGTTCCGGAAAATGATCGAGGAGACGCTGGACAGGGAGCAGATCTCCGCCGTCTATCTGATCGGCGACAGCTTTGACAAGACCTGGGCGGTGGAATCGCTGCGGGTGCTCTGCCACAGACGGCACGTGTTCCAGGGCCGCAACCTGTACACCAAAGGGGCCTGCTACAGCGCCATGCAGCGCATGGGAAAGAAAAAAAGGCTGGATCAGTTTCTGTACCAGAGCGACGATCTGGTGACGGTGAATTTAAGTATGCAGATGGAAGTGCGCAAAAAAATGAGCAGCTATACGCTGATCAACGCCGGCATCAGCTGGTTTGAGGCGGAGCACGTCTGCGAATTTATCGCGGAGAACACGGACGAGGTGGAGATCTACGCGAAGTCCATGCTGGGCGGGGATACCGAGAAATACAGCATTGTCTTAAAGGGGCTTCCAAAGCGGGAGGGGCGCACGGTGCGCCTGTGGCTCTCCGCAAAATTCACATCCCCAAACCGCTGCAAGATTACGGTGCGCGATCTGGGATTCGGCGAATTTTACCCGCCGTCCGGCATGGTCTGGGAAAGCACATTGGAGGTGTGATATGGGAGGATATTATCTTTGCACCGCGGCCAGGGCTCAGCGGCCGTATCATGTGGAGAGCATCGGCATCCACCTCTGGTCGATCGAGGAACTCTGCTATTATATGAAAGAAAATGTCTACCTGCTGGACGAGACCATCCTGAACGAGGAGCTGGCAAAGTGGATCGGCGGCGAGCTGGGGCTTGTCCATCTGGAAAAGGTGCTGCGCAGTGCCCTGGAAAGCGGCACGCCGGCGGACTTTGTGATGCCGATCTTTGAGGAGTGCGGGTATCTGCGCCCGGAGGAGCTGGATGAATTTCAGGAAGAATTTTCTCAGGTGCTGATCGAGCCGCAGGATGCGCGCAGAAAGATGAAGGCCGACTATCTGGTAAACTACGGGCTTTACGTGAGGGCCATAGAGGAATACAAGGGGATTCTGCGGGTGCGCGCCCCGGGGCGGCTGGGGGTTCAGTTTTACGCAACGGTGCTGGAAAACATGGCCGTGGCGTACGCCCATTTGTTCCGGTTCGAGGAGGCGGCCGACTGCCTGTGGGAATCCTACAGCGCGCTGCGGTCGCGAAAAGTGTACGACAATTACCTGCGCATCCTGCCGCTGTTCCTCTCCGAGGCGCGCTATCACGAGCGCCTGGAAAAAATACGGGCGGATCGGGATCACGCGGCGGATATGCGGCGCGAGACAGAGGCGATCTTCCGGGAGGCGCAGTCTGGGGCGTTTGCCGATGAATGGGACGCTCTGCCCGTGAAAGAGCGCCTGGAGGCTTTAAAGAAAGAATACATCGCCTGCATCTAACGCGTGCGCTTATGTGTTTGCAGCTGTGCCTTGCATTTTGGGGACTGCTGCAGCCGTATGCATGTGTTTTTGTAGCGATACGCCTGTACTTTTGTGCCTGTGCTTTTTTGCTTGACAGGGCAGTGTTCCTGTGCTATTCTGTAAGCGATTTAGTGATTTACCATGCTACAGTATTATTAAAGTAAAGAGATCAGGAGGAGAAGATTATGAAAAGAAGACTGGTTTTGGGAATGACGGCGGCGCTCGCTGCAGCAATGCTGGGCACAACGGCTCTGGCGGTAGATGACGGCACCTTCACGGTGGGGTTTGACGCAGAGTATCCGCCCTATGGCTACATGGATGACAACGGCGAATATGTGGGCTTCGACCTGGAGCTCGCCCAGGCAGTGTGCGATCTGGAGGGCTGGGAACTGGTGAAGCAGCCCATCGCGTGGGATTCCAAGGATATGGAGCTGAACGCGGGCAATATCGACTGCATCTGGAACGGCTTTACCATGAACGGCCGCGAGGATCAGTACGAATTTTCCAAACCCTATGTGGATAACAGCCAGGTGGTAGTGGTAGCGGCGGATTCCGGCATCACCACTCTGGCAGACCTGGAAGGCAAAACAGTGGGCGTGCAGGCAGCCAGCGCGGCGCTGGATGTGCTGACGGACGAGGAAGCACAGAAAGAACTGGGCGATTCCTTCGGAGAACTGCTGGAGTTTGCGGATTATAATCAGGCGTTCACCGAGCTGCAGGCGGGTTCTCTGGACGCGGTGGCCATGGATATCGGCGTGGCGAACTACCAGATCAAAAACCGCGGCGACGGCTTTGTGATCCTGGACGAGGCCCTCAATTCCGAGCAGTACGCCATCGGCTTCAAGGTGGGCAACACCGAGCTGCGCGATACCGTAGACGCAGACC
>CANRKY010000134.1 GCA_947631355.1 uncultured Marvinbryantia sp. | reverse complement strand
AATCCAACAAATCCCAGAAACTATTGATTTTTCAATAATTTCTGGGATTTTTAACGTCATAAAGTGTTAAAGATGGGCCATATTTTCTCCTGAATTACAAGTTTGCGCGGCACTTTTCAGCGAAATCCCAGAGCACTTTTCTCGTGGGATCCATGGGCGTTATTTCAGCAGAATCTGGTTCGGCGCCGTGTAATAGAAAAAAATGGTACAGCCCATGGCCCGCATCAGTTCTTCATTCTTTTTGGTGCTCCTGTCGTCCTCTCCGTTCACCAGCCAGTCCGGCGCGTCGAAGAACGCGGCCCTTGGCGCCACCAGGCGGTAAAATTTTTTGCCCAGTCCGCCGAATCCGTGGTGGCCCATCTGCAGATAATCGGATTTCAGAGTTTCCCCGTATTCTTTCACCAGCGTCTTTGTAAGGCTTGTGCCCACATCGGCGCAAAAAAGCATGGAATCCTCCTTCCCGCTGATGCGGAACATCAGCGACCCATCGTTCATCAGGTCTTTGGTGAGTGGCTCCATCTCTGTATCGTAGGCGCTCAGCACTTCCATTTTCAGGCCCAGGAGATCCAGCTGATCTCCCTTGTGCAGGTATTCCAGGTTGGGGATGTTCAGGGCGCGGAAGCGCTCCAATGCCGAGAAATCGTCCCACGGGGCCTTTTCTTCCATCAGCTCCTGCGGAGCCTGCTCCGCCGTGTAGATGTGGTGGATAATGATGCCCTGGGGATCCTCGTAAATGTCCATAAAAGCAGTGATGTGATCCGGGTGCGGGTGGGTGAGAATCCACGCCTCCACGCTGTTGCCGTACTCCGCGATGATCTTCCGCAGCCGGGGCACCTCATAGGAAAAGCCGCCGTCCACGATCACCAGCCCGTTTTCCGTGGTGATGGTGTAGCACATTTCCTGCTGCCCGCCGGGGTTGCCGTACTGTGTGACCAGCCAGCCGTCCGTGCCCGGATCCAGCACCGGGATCACGCTGTCCCTGTCTTTTACGGCAGCTGCCTCCGCCTGCAGTGCCATCAGCTCCGATTGCTGCAGGATCTGTTCTCCCTGCGCCTGCTGTGTCTGCTGCATTTCCTGCACAGACACGGACAGCGCGTTTACTTTTTGGTTCACTTTCCAGATGTCGGCGCCCAGCACCGCGGCCAGCAGAAGGCCCGCCGCGCACCACGCGATCCATGTTTTCTTTTTCATACTGGCTCCCTTTACGCCCGCCACATTCACCGCGCGGCAGGCTTTTTTCTCTTTGACACTTTTTTCTGTGCGCTGCGCTTACAGCACGGCGAAGCCTTTTGCCTTCAGGCACTCCTCCACTTCCGCCGTATCCGGCACGTGCATCACCATGATGGGGCTTGCCTTTTCCCGGTCAAAAGACAGGTACAGGTAGTCCACGCTGATGTTGCTCTCGTCCAGCGCCGCAAGCAGCTGGTTCAGAGCGCCCACGCGGTCCTCGCACTCCACGCCCAGCACATCCGTGGCCTTGCACAGATAGCCCGCCTTGCTCAGCGCCTCCATTGCTTTTTCCGGGTTGGAGACCAGCATGCGGATAATGCCGTACTCCGCACTGTCGTTGGTGACAGACCCCAGAATGTTGATCTCGCTTTTCGCCAGGATGTCGGTGATCCTGCGCATAGCGCCTTTCTGATTTTCCGCAAAAATCGCAATCTGACTTAACATAATTTTCCTCCTCATCTTTCTGCGGTTCTTTTCCTGCCGGGCGGAAACCCACATTTCTTTGTCCGCACGGCATTTTGTCCATACACCATCATAGTGAATCCGGTCTGAAAATGCAAGTGCAGATTTTCATCGATAATATTTATTTCACAGAATAATGCGGATGCGCGTGCCCAGCCCCGCGCGGGACAGGATCTCAAAGTGCCCCTTGTGTTTGTCCACGATCCACTTTGCGATGGAAAGCCCCAGCCCGCTTCCCTGGTAGCTCCTGGCATCGTCCGCGCGGTAAAACCGCTCAAACATATGCGGCACATCCGCCTCCGCCATGCCGATGCCCGCGTCCTGCACCTGCAGATAGGGGCGCTGTTCCTGCGTGCGCCCCGCGCACAGGATGATCTCCTCTTTTTCTTTTGTATATTTCGCCGCGTTGTCCACCAGGATGCGCACCGCCTGTTTGAGCAGCACGGCGTCCGCCTCCGCCCGAATCTCCTCCCCGTTGGAGAGGAAGCGGTAGGGGTGGGCTTCATCAATCATAAACGACTCCTCGTACACTTCGCGCATCAGGCTGTTCAGATCCACCGTTTCCATGTTCAGTTTTGTCCTGCCGCTGTCGCCGCGGGCGAGGAACAGCAGCTGTTCCACCAGGTACTGCATGTGATCCGACTCGTGCTGGATGGCCGCGATGGATTCGTCCAGCACTGTTTCGTCCTCTCTGCCCCAGCGTGCCAGCATATTGGCGTATCCCTGGATCACCGCGATGGGCGTGCGCAGTTCGTGGGAGGCGTCATCCACGAACCGGGCCTGCTGCCGGTAGGAATCGCGCATACGGATCAGCAGGTTGTTCATGGCCGCCTCGATCCCCTGCAGATCCGCGTCCCCAAAGGACAGCAGCTCCGCCTCCTCCGGGGAGAGGTGGGATATGGCGTCCTCGATCTGCTGGTACTTGTCCTCCGAGAAGGTCATGCGGCTCAGCTCGTCGGCCTTCAGAGCGATCTCATCGATGGGCGCCAGGATGCGGCGGATTTTTTTGTCCACGCGCATGCTGCCGAAAACCATGTCCGCCAGCTGGAAACAGACGATCACAAGGATCGCGCCCCCGATCGCCTGCAGCGCCGGAACCGCGCTGCAGTTTAACAGGATCCTGCCGCCCTCATCCGTCACCCGGTAGACGATGGTTCCCCAGGATTCAAGGCCAAGGAGCGCCCGCCCGCGGTGCAGGGCAAAACCGCCCAGCGCCGTGTATTCCTGATCTGCGGCCCACCCCAAAAAAAGCACCAGAAAAAGAAGCAGATCGTACCAGAAATAGATGCCGATCTTCTTCCCTATCCAGTGCCAGTGCAGTTTTCGCACGATGGATGTCATGCGCTTTGTCTGTGCATTGCCGCCGTTTTTCACTTCACACTCTCCGATTTGATCACGTAGCCCACGCCGCGCACGGTGTGGATCATTTTCACCTGATACATTTCATCGATCTTGGAGCGGAGGAATCGTATGTACACATCGATCACGTTTGTCTCCCCCACGTAGTCGTACCCGCACACCCGGTTTAACAGCACATCCCGGGTGAGCACGATATCCTGATTTTCCAGCAGGAGTTTTAATATCTGGAACTCCCGGTTCGTCAGGGCGATCTCCTGCCCGTCATAGGTCACCTGGTGGCGCTTTACGGATAAGGCCAGCTTTCCCCAGCGGTGCGTTTCCTCCTCCGGCAGTTCCTTTCCGCCCGGCGCGTCCGCCGCGCCGGCGTGAGACTGCTGCGCTGTGTTCGTCTTCGATGCCGTGCCGTGCAGTTTCAGCGCCACGCGGATCCGGGCCAGCAGTTCTTCTATGGCAAAGGGCTTGGTGATATAGTCCACCGCGCCCGCATCCAGCCCGGCCACCTTGTCCATCACCGCGTCCCGCGCAGTGAGCAAAATGGCGGGAACCGGGTTCTCTTTTTGCAGGCGGCGCAGCACTTCCAGCCCGTTCAGGCCGGGCAGCATGATGTCCAGGAGCATCAGGTCATAGTCTCCCTGCTGCGCCATCTGCAGGGCTTCCCTGCCGTTTCCCGTCTTGCTCACCTGATAGCCTTCATGGAGCAGCTCCAGCTCCAGGAACCGGGCCAGTTTTTCTTCATCCTCCACGATCAGAATATGCGCCATGTGCCGCTCCTTCCCGCCTTGTTATTCTTCGCGCGTCTCCCGTATTTTTTCTTCGCGCACATTTCTCCGTGCGCTTCTCACACGTTTTTTACGTACATTTTGCGCTTTTTTCTTTGCACGCATTTCGCGCAATCTTTATTTGTATGCTTTCAGCGCTACATTCTTATTTATTGTTCTCCCGCACTTCGTCTTTCACTTTTTCCGCAAATTCCCCGGCCTTTTCCATGGCTTTGTTCGCCGTTTCCAGGTCGTCTTTTCCGCAGAACGAGTAGGTGCAGTCAAAAAAGAGCCCCGCGATCAGCGCTATGAGCGTGATATGCCACGCGATCAAAAGCACGCAGATCAAAAGGAGCACTGGTATTTTCAGAATCTCCTCCCCTTTGCGGCTCACACAGAAGAAATTTTCCCTGCTCTTTTTCAGCAGCAGACGAACCAGTTTGCCAGCCTGCACAAAGGGGCTGTCGTTTTTCTTTTTTTCTTTCACTTTGTCTTTCACGGAGACATACTGGGACTGTTCCTCATAGCTGGTAGAGTAAGTCTCCTGCCGGGGCGCTTCTGTCTTCCCCATTTTTTCCAGATATACCATGGCGTCCAGCAGATCCCAGTTGCTGGCCTCCAGCGCTTCTTTAGCCTCCTCGTAAGTCACGTTGGCGCGCTCTTTTAGTTTTTCCACTTTTTCCAACTGATCCATTTTTGCACCGATCCTTTCTTTTTCTGTCCGTACATTTCTTTTTCAGAACGGCCCTTGTGGCTCGCTCTGATGATATAGACTTTACCAAAACAGTCTTAATCATTCTTTGAAAGCAGATTAAAATCTGATTAAAATTTAATTGTGAATTTTTGTGATATTTAAACCGTTTTTTGATATCTGTATGTCTAGTAGTACATTGGATTACCTTGTATTATACACCATTTGTTTCGCGTTGTTCAACAGCAATCCCCACATCCTCACTAATATCATAAGGCACATCAGCAACCGCATGATCAAAATAATTGGTATACACTTTTCGCAAAAAAAGGACGGTGATTAGCCGTCCTTTTCTAATAAAATTTTTTTAAAATATAGCTTCCTAGCCTTTTTAATTTTTTACTCCCTTAGTCCATTCTCCATGAGTTGATTCGTTTGCAGTTTGCCCCATCCATTTTTTGTCCTCAGCGCTGGCGTTTTCACCGTGATATCCCATTTGTCCAGTTTTAGAATTGTACCAGCTATGCTCATGTTTGCCGCCTTCATAGAAATTATACACATTATGTTGTCCATTTTTTCCATCTGTCTTTGTTGACATAAGATCGCCTCCTCGCAAAATTTAGTAAGACAAAATACTACATAGATACTATATCATATGTTTTGAAATATGTCAAACTGGCCTGTACTTCTGTCTCCTTCTGGTGCGCGCCTTTTTCCCGTGGGCGGTGCGGTACGCGTTGATGGTTTCCCGTATCTTTTCGTAGTCCCGCTGGAACAGTTCCTCGCACATCTGCATCTGCAGGATTTCTTCGGGCACCTGCTCCAGGATTTTGTCGATCACTTTTTCTTTGCTCAGTCTCTCGTATCTGTGCATGGCGTTCAGCTGCTGGATGTGCGCCAGTTCCGGCCGCAGCAGGATGCTTATTTTTTTCTTCTGCTCCACGTGCGGGTTCGGGCGCGGCTCCCGCGCGATGTAAAAGTTTGGCGCCCCGTCTTCCAGCTCCACCGTGATCACGCCCCAGTGTTCCGGCACGTGATCCTCCACGTAGTCGCCCTCGCGCCGGGTGTGGCCCGTGCCCACCACCAGGATGTTCCGGTCGTAATAGCGGTCGTACTCCCGAATCTGCCGGGCAAGGCGCGCATAGGTGTCGGCATCGCTTTTGATCTCGATGCCGACCAGCTCCTGCGGGCGCACCATCACGGCGTCCGCCCGCGCGCTCCCCATGCGTTCTTCCTGCAGGATGCGGATTTTTCCGTATTTTATTTCCAGAAATTCGAACAATGGCTCGCGGATATCCTTATCCAGCAGTTTTTCTGCAGCCTGTTTTACACGGGCTGTTTTTTTTTAGCCGACTGTGTTTTTTCGCTCCACTCGTCCTCTTTAAATCCCACCAGGACTGTGTCCTCCAGGACAAGGAGCGGACGCTTCACCAGTTTCCCGTTTTCGGCCAGCAGAGCCAGCTGCTCCGCCTCGCTCATCGCGTCCAGTTTTTCTTTCAGTCCCAGCTCCCGGTAGATCTGGCCGCTGGTGTTAAAAAAACGCCTCAGCGGCAGCCCGCTTTTTGCCTGCCATGCGCGGATCTCCTCCGCCGTGGGATTTTCGTCTATGATATGGCGGTCCGTGTACGCGAACCCTTTTTCATCCAGCCATTTTTTTGCTTTTCTGCAGGTGCTGCATTTCGGATATTCCAAAAAAAGCATTGCCCGTCCTCCTGTGTGTTTCGTAATTTAATAATTTTCTGCGTGTACTTCGAAGTAGCTCTGGGGATGGTTGCACACCGGGCAAACTTCCGGAGCTTTCTTTCCCATCACCAGATGTCCGCAGTTGCGGCACTCCCACATAGTCATCTCGCCTTTTTCAAACACGGTCTGCATCTCCACGTTTTTCAGAAGTGCGCGATACCGCTCCTCATGGGATTTTTCGATCTGCGCCACCGCGCGGAATTTTTCCGCCAGCTCCGGGAAGCCTTCTTCTTCCGCTTCCTGCGCGAAGGTCTTGTACATATCGGTCCACTCGTAGTTCTCGCCGTCCGCCGCGGCCGCCAGATTCTGCGCGGTGTTCCCTAACTCCGCCAGCTCTTTGAACCACATCTTTGCGTGCTCTTTCTCGT
>CANRKY010000133.1 GCA_947631355.1 uncultured Marvinbryantia sp. | reverse complement strand
GAGCACGTCCGCTCCCGCCTCCACGAGCGCCGGCATTCCGTGCGCATGCGCAAGCTCGACAAGCGCCCGCAGATCGCGGGAAACGTATATACGCAGGAGATAGAAGGGATCAATGTGCACGTGTACGGCGCACATATCTTCCACACCAATCTGAAAAAAGTCTGGGAGTATGTGAACCGCTTCGCGGAATTTAACCGCTTCACAAATTCGCCGGTGGCCAATTACCACGGCGAACTGTATTCCCTGCCGTTCAACATGTACACGTTTAATAAGATGTGGGGCGTGACGACCCCGCAGGAGGCCGCGGCAAAGATCGAGGAACAGAAAAAGGCGGCGGGCATCACAGAGCCCAAAAATCTGGAGGAGCAGGCCATCAGCCTGGTGGGGACTGATATTTACGAAAAACTGGTGAAAGGCTACACGGAGAAGCAGTGGGGCAGGCCCTGCGATCAGCTTCCGGCGTTCATCATCAAGCGCCTGCCGGTGCGCCTGACGTTTGACAACAATTACTTTAACGCGCTCTATCAGGGGATCCCCATGGGCGGCTACACCAAAATGGTGGAACATATGCTGGAGGGCACGGAAGTGCGGCTGCAGACCGATTACCTGCAGCAGAAAAAGGAGCTGGACGCCCTGGCGGATAAGGTGATCTACACCGGCCCGATCGACGCCTATTTTGATTATTGCCTCGGCGCGCTGGAGTATCGCTCCGTGCGCTTCGAGACGGAGGTGCTGGATATGCCGAACTTCCAGGGAAATGCGGCCGTGAATTATACGGACCGGGAGACGCCCTGGACCAGGATCATCGAGCACAAATGGTTCGAGTTCGGAACCCAGCCAAAAACCGTGATCAGCAGAGAGTATTCATCGGAGTGGAAGCCGGGGGACGAGCCGTATTATCCGGTGAATGACGAGAAAAACGGGAAACTGTATGAGAAATACAGGCAGATGGCGGAGCAGGAAACAAATGTGATTTTTGGGGGCCGTCTGGGAGAATACAAATATTACGACATGGATGCGGTGATCGCGTCCGCCCTGGATCTGTGTGAGAGAGAATTGCAGCGCGCACAGTAAAAAGAGGATGCTGCAGAGAAGGTAAAGGCGCACACAGCAGAAAATGCAGGGAATATAAATGTGTATGGCAGAAAAGCACGGGCATGTAAAGACGCACAGCAGAAAATGCAGAGAATATAAATGCGCAGGCAGAAAAGCGCAGAAAATAAAAAGAAACAGGAAATAAGGAGAACAGAGTTATGAGTGATACGGATAAAAACCGGACGGCGCTTGTCATTATGGCGGCGGGCATCGGTTCCCGGTTTGGCGGCGGGATCAAACAGCTGGAGCCGGTGGGGCCCAGCGGGGAGATCATCATGGATTATTCCATCTATGACGCCATCGAAGCGGGTTTTGAGAAAATCGTATTTATTATCCGCAGGGACATTGAAAAAGACTTCCGGGAGGCCATCGGAAACCGCATAGAGGCGGTGTGCAAAAGGGCCGGGATAGAGGTGGCGTATGCCTTCCAGTCGCTGGAAGATATCCCGCAGGGCGCGAAAGTGCCCGATAAGCGCGAGAAACCCTGGGGGACCGGGCAGGCGGTTCTGTGCTGCAAAGACATCATCAAAGAACCATTTGTTGTGATCAACGCGGACGATTATTATGGCAAAGAGGCGTTTGTAAAGCTGCACGCGTTCCTGCAGACCATGTCAAAACAGGAGCCGTACCGCTTCTGCATGGCCGGATTTATACTGAAAAATACCCTGAGCGACAACGGCGGCGTGACGCGCGGCATCTGTAAAGTCAATGACGAGGGGTATCTCACGGATATCCGGGAGACCCGCGGGATCGAGAAGACAAAGGACGGCGCGGTGGCGAACCAGGTGCCGATCGATGCAAACTGCCACGTATCTATGAATATGTGGGGATTGACGCCGGAATTTATCGGTCTTCTGGAACAGGGGTTTGAGGAGTTCTTTCAGAATATCCAGGGGAACGAGCTGGAAGCAGAATTTCTGCTTCCCACATTTATCGGCCGGCTCCTGCGGGAGGGCAAGGTGACGGTGAAAGTGCTGGAAACGGCGGACAAGTGGTTCGGCGTCACTTATAAAGAGGACAAGCCCGCCGTGGCGGAGGCGTTCCGCAGGCTGATCGCGGAGCAGGTTTACCGGGAGAATCTTTTTGAAAATATGTGAGGAGCGTTATGTCATGAAAGACTTTCTGAGAATGAGAAGACAGGATACAAAAAGAAGGAGAGTGCGGTTTGCGCCTTGCGTCATTTTTTTGCTGTGCCTGCTGTTGTGTGTTCCCGCACTCGCTTCAGAAAATACCGAGGAGGGGGAAAAAAGCCTTCCCGAGGGAAAAGAGATCTATAATCTGCTGCTGATCGGCTCGGACCGCCGAGACGAGAGCTGGAATGGAAATTCGGACGTCATGATCCTGGTCACGATCCAGAAAGCGCAGCAAAAGCTGATCATGACTTCTTTTATGAGAGATCTGTACGCGAACATACCGGAATACGGCGTGCACAAGCTGAACTATGCTTATGCGGCGGGCGGCGCGGAAAAACTGATCGAGACGCTGGAGAACAACTATGACCTGTCGATCGATCATTACATGGAAGTGGATTTTGCCGCCATGGCGGACATTATCGACCAGGTGGGCGGAGTGGAGATCACTGTCTCGGATGAGGAAGTGGTGATCTTGAACCAGTATCTGGATGCCATGGAGGTTCCGGAGTACCATCTGTATAATGGCGGCGATTATGTGCTGAACGGATACCAGGCGGTGGCCTATATGCGCATCCGCTTTGTGGGGAACAGCGATTACCAGCGCACGCAGCGCCAGAGGGATGTGCTCAGTTCTATCTTCTCTGGGGTGCGCCAGCTGGACGGCGCGGATCTTTTGAAACTGAGCGCGGAGATCCTGCCGCAGCTCAGCCACGACATTGACCCCATATCTCTGATGCAGCTCACTGCCATGCTCCCGGAGCTTGCGGATTATGAGCTGGAGGAGAACCGTATTCCTTACGATGATCTGTACGTCTCGGAAAATGAGATGCTGGTGCCGGATTTCCCGGAAACCATCGAGCGCCTGCATGAATGTCTGGGGATCGAATGAGCGCCTGCGCGAATATCTGGGAATCGAATGAGCGCCTGCACGAATGCCTGGGGATCGAATGAGCGCCTGCGCGAATGTCTGGGGATCGAATGAGCGTCTGCGTGAATGTCTGGGGATCGGGTGAGCGCTTGCATGAAAAAACCGCCGGATGACGGATCGGCGGTTTTTTTGTTTCTCTGAAAATGTCTCAATGTTCACAGAGCAGCAGACTCTGTGTGAATTATTATAACGCGTTTACCAGTTTTGACAAACGAGAAATCTTTCTGGCAGCGTTATTCTTGTGATACACGCCCTTGGTAGCGGCCTTGCTGATCACTGAAGTGGCATTCAGAAGCTCAGCGCTTGCTGCGGCTTTATCCTTTGCGGCAACGGCAGCTTCCACTTTCCGGATAGCTGTCTTCACGCCGGATTTGATGGATTTATTGCGGGCAGCTTTTGTTTTGTTCACTAAAATACGTTTCTTCGCAGATTTAATGTTAGCCAATTTCCTGACACCTCCAAAATATTTACTGTTCTATTCCGTTATGTTAAACTCGGACACGGTCGTTCTAACATAAACATACTTCTATATTCTAAATCATTCCTCATATCGTGTCAATAAGAAAATAAGACTTTTTTATTTGAAAAATTACACATTTTTATCAAATATATGTTATAATGTTTACGATAGTAATAAGCCATGCAAAAAATAGGGAGGCTCTTTATGGAAAAGATCACATCATCCGCGCAGTTTGCGGACATGGTTCGGGAATTTCAAAAGCGGCAGGCGGAAGTGAAAACAAACTGCCTGATGCTTCCGGCTGAGATCCGGGAGCTGGCGCAGGCGGGAAAATTGTCCGTGCAGGAATATGAGGATGCGCTCTGCTTTTTTATCCGGGAGGCGTCCTGCACGCGGCTGTTTTATTATATGAAGCCGGACGCGGCGCTGCCGGATATGGCCGAATGGGACAGGCCGGTGCTTTTGGACTGCGTATTTCGCGGGGACGAGACGGCTGCCGTGGAAAAAATGGGCCTGGATCGATGGTGCGCCCACGGGTTTACGTATTTCAAGCGGAACCTGCGCATGGAATGTACCAAAGAGGAGTTCACGCCGCCGGCCGATCAGGAAGAAAAGAACCGGGAGTTCCCCGTGGAGCCTCTGCAGGAGAGAGACTTCGATGAGGTGATCCGGCTGTGGAGCGGCGACCAGCATTTATATGGCGCGACCTTTTATACCCGTGAGGAATTTGCGCAGGCCTGCGCCCAGGGAAAGATTCTGGGAGTCCGTCTGGAGGACGGCAGCGTGGGGGCGGTGTTTAAGGCCAACCCGAGAGGCAGGGTGAGCTTTATGGAGCACCTGGTGGTGCGCAAAGGGCTGCGCGGCATGGGAATGGGAAGAACAGCGGCCTGCGCCGGTATCGGCTATCAGTTTACCGGAAACGGCGCGGACAAAATAAATTTCTGGGTGGATGAGGAAAATGAATATGCCATTTCCCTTTACAAACGGTGGGGATGCAGGTATGATGGAACTGTCTGCACAGAATTTAAGCTGGGAGATATCAAATAGAATCTATTTTAGGAGGAAGATTATGGAACAGTTCATGGATATTTTAAAGGAGTTAAGGCCGGATGTGGATTTTGAGAACGAGAAGGCGCTGATGGACGATGGGATACTGGACTCCTTCGACATTGTGTCGCTCATCGGCGAGATCAACGATGCGTTTGATGTGGAGATCCCGTTCGAGGATATGGATCCGGAGAACTTCAATTCGGCGGAAGCCATCTGGCAGCTGATACAGAGGTTAAAGCAGGAGGGATGATATGACAGTCAACTCACTTCTGTTTTTGGCGTTTCTTGCCGGAGTGTTCCTGTTGTATTATGTGCTGTGCCCCGTGAAATACCGCTGGCTTGCTCTGCTGGCAGCCAGCGTGTTATTTTATGCCCTGGCGTGCCTCGCCTCGCCCCTGTATCTGCTGGCGGTGAGCGTGGTGATCTGGATCGCCGGGATGTGGATCGACCGGCTGGAACAGGAATGTAAGGAGAAGATCGGGGCGGACAAGGCCATGTCCGCCGCGCTGAAAAAAGAATACAAAGGAAAAAAGAAGGGCGTACTTATTACAGCAGTCGTGATCAGTCTGGGGATTCTTCTGGTACTGAAATACGGCGGCTTTTTTGTGGAGTTGGGAAACCGGCTCACAGCCCTTGCGGGGTTCACCCTGCCGGTGCCGGATTTTGCAGTGCCTCTGGGGATTTCCTATTATACACTCATCGCCATCGGTTATCTGGTGGATATTTTTAAGGGCAAGATCCGGGCGCAGAAAAACTACGCGAAGCTGCTGTTGTTCCTCGCCTATTTTCCGCAGATGACCCAGGGGCCCATCAACCGCTATCAGCCCATGGCCTCGCAGCTTTACGAGGGACATCGCTTTGATTACCACAATTTTTCCTTCGGCTGCCAGCGGATGCTCTGGGGCTTTTTTAAGAAAATGGTGATCGCGGATAATCTGCAGCCTGTCATGCAGGCGATCTTCGCGGATTTTGAGCAGTACGGCAGCGTGTCGTGCTTCCTGGGCTGTGTGTACGCCACCGTCTGGATGTATGCGGATTTTTCCGGGTATATGGACATTGTGGCCGGGGCGTCTGAGCTGTTTGGCATCCATATCGCGGAAAACTTCACGCGCCCGTTTTTTTCCAGATCGCTGGCAGAATACTGGCGCCGCTGGCATATCAGCCTGGGAAACTGGTTCCGCGACTATATGTTTTATCCCCTTGCGGTCTCTAAACCGGCCGCGAAGTTTGGCAAACAGGGCCGGAAATGGTTTGGCGTGCGGGTGGGGAAACTGTTCCCCTCGCTGTTTGCGCTTGCGTTTGTGTGGACTTGCACCGGCTTCTGGCACGACGCGAGCTGGCGCTATATTTTATGGGGATTCGCGAACGGTGTCATCATCATGGGCGCCATGGTGCTGGAACCGTATTTTGACCGGGCGAAAAAGGCGCTTCACATCCGGGAGGAGGGGAGAGCCTGGAAGATCTTTTCCATGATCCGCACATTCCTTCTGGTCTGTCTGCTGAAAGTCTTTCCGGGACCGGCCAACACGGCGGAGTCCCTGCGCTTTATGGGAAAACTGATCACAGGGTTCCGCCTGCCCGCCGGATGGCAGGAGATCCTGCCGGGCGTAGGCATGGGAGACGCCGCGCTGCTGGCGGTGGCGGTGGTGATCCTGTTTGTGGTAGATATCATTCAGGAGAGACAACCGGTGCGGGAGGCGCTGGCAAAACGGCCCGCGGCTGTCCGCTGGGTCTGCTATCTGTTCCTTGTGGTCTTCATCTTGTGTGTGGGCCGATTCCAGATTTCGTCATCGGGAGGGTTTGCTTATGCGCAATTTTAGAAAAGTCGTGCTGCGGGTGATCTTTGTCTTCGCCTTTGTGGTGTTGTTTGAGCAGGGCTTCCGCTACTGCTATGAATCCTGGAAACTGCAGGTGCTCACCTCCAGACGGGAGCGCACGGAACTGAAGGGCACGC
>CANRKY010000132.1 GCA_947631355.1 uncultured Marvinbryantia sp. | reverse complement strand
GTCCGGCACCCCGATCTTTCCGATATCATGCAGAAGGCCGATCTGATAGATGTTTTGGATCTCCTCCTCGCTCCAGCCCAATCTCCGGGCGATCTCCTCCGCACATTTGGCAACCCGCAGGGAATGGCCGGATGTGTAAGCGTCCTTCGCATCGATCGTGTGCGCGATCGCCATAATGGAATTTAATGAGATATTTTCCACCAGGCGCGTCTTTTCCTCCAGCTTTCCCTCCATATCCTTTTTCAGGGTATACAGCTCCAGAATGCGCCCGATACGGCTTTTCATGGTGGCGGGAACCACCGGCTTTACGATAAAGTCCACCGCGCCCTTGTCCAAAAATTCTTTTTCTGTCTCCGGCACGCTGTCCGCCGTCATAACGACCACCGGAATGTCTTTCCACTTCGGGTTTTCCCGGAGATGCGCCATCACCTCCGCCCCGTCCATCTGCGGCATATGATAATCCAGAAGGATCAGCTGCGGATCGTATCTGGTGAGCATCTCAAGCAGTTCTTCCCCGGAATTTGCCGTTGCGACGCTGTAATCCTCCCTGAGAATTTTTTCCGCCAGCCTCAGGTTGATCGTGTCGTCATCCGCCGCAAGGATATCTATTTTCTGCAGCGCCTGCTCCTCCATCTTTCATCCACCGCCTTTCCGTACTTTTCCTCTGTATTTTTCGGTATGTTCTGTCCGCTGTTCCGGTAAAAACATTCCTATAAAAAGGGGATACCGCAGATCTGTACGTGCGGCACCCCCGCTCTATCCGCTTAAGCGCCATCTTGCCTCTCTGCGCTTTTACGAAATCGTTTGCTATTAAATAATATATGCAAAAATGATACTTATTGTCAAGCATATTTTATGATTTTTCCATAAAAAACCAGAAATACCGAAAATTTCTTTTCCTTTATCCGTCAGTCTTTCAGCGATTTTGCAGACCCCCTCAAAAAAAACTTTTTCCGACTCTCTCAAAAATGCTCCTCAATGCGCAGCAGCTGGTTGTATTTTGCCACGCGCTCGCTGCGGCACGGCGCGCCGGTCTTGATCTGCCCCGCGCCGCAGGCCACCGCGATATCCGCGATCATGGTGTCTTCCGTCTCCCCGGAGCGGTGCGAGATCACCGTGCGGTACCCCGCTTTCTGGGCGATCTCGATGGCTTCCAGCGCCTCTGTGAGCGTCCCGATCTGGTTTACCTTGATGAGGATCGCATTTGCGGCTTTCAAGGCGATCCCTTTTTTCAGGCGCTCCGGATTTGTGACAAACAGGTCATCCCCCACCAGCTGCAGTTTATCTCCCAGCTGCTCTGTCATCTTCTGCCAGCCTGCCCAGTCCTCCTCATTGAGCCCGTCCTCTATGGAAATGATGGGGAACCGCTCCGCCAGCTCCCGGTAGTAGGCGATCATGTCCTCCGCTGTGCGCTCCACCGTCTCTCCCCGCATTTTGCTCTCTCCCGGGAAGCGGTAGACCTGCCGTTCCTCATCGTACAGCTCGGACGCCGCGGCGTCCATTGCAAAGCAGATGTCGTCCCCCAGGCGGTACCCCGCGATCTCCACCGCCTCCGCCAGCACCTCGAACACCGATGCCGTGTCCGGCAGGCTTGGGGCGAAGCCGCCCTCGTCCCCCACGCCGGTGGAGAGCCCCCGCTCTTTCAGGATCTTTTTCAGGCAGTGGTAGATCTCCGCGCACATGCGGAGCCCTTCGGAAAACCGCGGCGCCCCCACCGGCATGATCATAAATTCCTGAAAGTCGATGGTGTTGTCCGCATGGCAGCCGCCATTCAGCACGTTCATCATGGGAGTGGGGAGCAGGCAGGAGCGGATGCCGCCCAGATATCGGTACAGAGGCAGGTTCAGCGACTGCGCCGCCGTCTTTGCCACCGCCATGGATACGCCCAGGATGGCGTTCGCCCCGAGATTTGATTTGTTTGTTGTGCCGTCCGCCCGCAGCAGGATCTTGTCGATGTGGCTCTGCTGCAGCACATTTTCCCCGATGATGGCGTCCGCCAGGATGGTATTGATATGGTGCACCGCCTGTGTGACGCCCTTTCCGCCGTAGCGCTTTTCGTCCCGGTCGCGCAGCTCGATGGCCTCGAACTTTCCCGTGGACGCGCCGGAGGGCACCGCGGCTCTGCCCACAATGCCGCCCTCCGCCAGCACTTCCACCTCCACCGTGGGATTGCCTCTGGAATCCAGGATCTCTCTCCCCATCACGTCTATGATCTGTTTAAATTCAATCATAAAGCACACTACCTCCTGATAACGATTTGTGTATTCTTCTGGAGGTTAGTGTGCCCGAAATATGGAGATATTATGTTGTTGATGGAAAAGGCCGCATGGAAAGTGATGGGAAAACGGCGTGATATCACGCCGTCTCCATCCAAAAATAGCAAAGCCGGATATCCCCGGAGAGCTTCAGACGCAGCTCCATGTCGTCCCGGGCATTTCCGATCTCATCCAGGGCGATGCGCACATCTGTGTACACCGGCTCCCACTGAGACTTCAGCATGGCCGTCTCCATCCTGGTGCGTATATCCATCATAAATCCGGGAACCGCCTCATAAGTGCGCGTATTTCCCTTCCAGGCCCCGCTTTTCTGTCCGTCCATCCACACTTCTATCCAGCATCCCTTTTCACTTTTCATATGCAGCCACAGAGCCTTCTCTTTGCCCGTAACGCGGCAGTCCCGGTATACCAGTTCCGCCGTCTGCAGCCCTTCCTCCCGCAGGCTGGCAGCCGGATAGCCAAAATGCCCCTCCGCGAGAAGGATATTTTCATAGTCGTCAAAATGATCCGCCGGATGCTTTTTTTCCAGATCCCGGCTGCCCGTCTTCTGACCGGGCACAAAAACAGAGGTGTGCACCGAAAGATCCGCGCTGGATCGTCCCGCAAAGATTTGGTATTCTCCCTCCTCCACCAGCATGGTGCGGCTGATGGTGTCGTAAAAGGCAAACTCCTCCGCCGGTATGGAAAACTCCGCCCTGCGGACTTCCCCGGGCTGTATCCCTTTCTCCCGCCGGAAGGCCAAAAGCTGGATCCGCGGTTTTTTCACCCGCGACGCAGGAGCTTTTCCGTAGATCTGCACCACCTCGTCGCTGGCGGTATCCCCCGTGTTGGCGACCTGCAAAGATACCCGGATCCTGTGTCCGTCTTCCATTTCCGCCCGCAGATCTGCGTAAGAAAATTCAGTATATGTAAGCCCATGCCCGAAAGGATACAGCACCTGTCCGGCAAAGTACCGGTAGGTGCGCTCTCCTTTGATGATGTCGTAATCATCGATATCCGGGAGCTGAGCGTCCGAGCGGTACCAGGTCATGTTCAGCCTTCCCGCCGGGGCGTATTTTCCCAGCAGACACTCCGCCATGGCGTCCCCCATGTCCTGGCTTCCCGTGGCGCTCCAGAGAATGGCCGGGATGCGCTCCTGCGCCCGGCAGATGTCATAGGGATAGTTGGAGAACAGCGCCAGTATCACGTTTGGGTTGGCCTCGCACACAGCCTCCATCAGCTTCTCCTGCTCGGATGGGAGCCAGAGGCTGTTCCGGTCCACCTCCTCTTTAGCGCACACCATGGGGCTGCAGCCCAGGGCCAGCACCACGGTTTTGCTTTTTGCCGCCAGAGCACGAGCCCGTTCTTTGCCGGATTCTACGATCTCCATGGAAAATTTTGCCGCCGGAGTCTCCGGGTCGGATCTCAGAACGCCGTCATTCCCCACATTCACCGGCGTATCCATGCGGGTGGTCAGCATGATCCATCCTTCCTCTGATTCAGCGATATGAAAAATCTCGGTCACAAACCAGTCGAAGGGTTCTTTCTTATTTGCGCAGAGCGCCAGGGCACCGGGTTTCCCGCCACGCTCTGCGGGCAGCACCAGGTTCAGATAGAGGCCGGTTCTCTCGGAATAGAAGGTATATTTGCACTCTCCCCAGTCCTGCTTCACAAAGATTTCCGGCTGCTCTGCGAGCACCGGCGTGCCGTCCTCTGCCAGCGCGACCGCCTTATCCTGGTATCGGAAGATCACCCGGTCGTACCCGTCCGCCGCCTCCGGGCATTTCCCGGAAACCTTTTGGATCCCCTGCAGCAGTGTGGTATGGTACGGCGGCTCTCCCCCGTACCAGTCGTGGTACCAGGCGTCCGCGTAGGGGCCAATGACAGCCAGGCCGTCCGCGTCTTTTAGCGGCAGCGCATGGTTCTCATTTTTCAGGAGAACCACCGCCTCCCTGGCCACGTCCATGCTGATCTTCTGATGGCGCGCGCAGTTGATGTCTTCCTCCGTCACGCGGTCGTAGGGGTTGCGCGGCTGCCCGTCATAGATTCCCAGACGCAGCTTGGTGCGGAACATATTGCGCAGGGCGCGGTCGATCTCCTCCTCCGTGACAAGCCCCATTTCCCACGCCTCTCTGGCCGCCTTTTCCACCGCGGCCGGATCGTCCGACATGGCGTCAATGCCCGCCTTTACCGCCTGCGCAAAGGATTCCGCGTTGGTGCCGAAGTAGTGGTGCCTGCGTGCCACCAGTTCCATGGCGCCGCCGTCGCACACCGCGTGGTGCAGGCCGTACTGTTCCTTTAAAATCGTTTTTATCTCCGGGTTCAGCATCCCCGGAACGCCGTTGATCTTGTTGTAAGCCGCCATCACGGCCTCCGCACCGCCGTCCGTGATGCATCTTCGAAACGGCTCCAGATAAAGCTCCATGCGGTTTCTCGGATCCATGGAAACGGATTTCCAGGCGCGCCCGGCCTCCGTGTTATTCGCGTAAAAATGTTTCAGCGTGGCCGCCACCCGCAGATACTGCGGATGATCGCCCTGCATCCCCTGAATGTACGCGGAAGCCATCTTCCCGGTCAGCACCGGATCCTCCCCGTAACCTTCCTCCGTGCGCCCCCATCTGGGGTCGCGCTCCAGATCCACCGTGGGCGCCCAGCGGCTCAGGCCCCGGTCCGGATGGCGGTGATAAACTACCCGCGCCTCCGTGCCCGTCACTTCCCCCGCCTGGCGGATCAGTTCTTCATCCCAGGTGGCGCTCATGCCGATGGGCTGCACAAAAGACGTGGTGATATCCGGCTCTCCCAGCCGGTTCTGATCGTTTCTTCCCTCCACCCCGTGGGCCGCCTCTCCGCCCACGGAAAAGCCCTGGATACCCAGGCGCTCCAGCTGCGGCGCCCTGGTGGACATGCACCGCAGTTTTTCATCCATGCTCATCTCGCCGATCAGCCAGTCGAGCCGTTCTTCGATAGACAATGTAACATCAAAAAAGGGATTGTTCATGATGTTTCCTCCTGATCCAGTGTACGAATTTCCGGGTTCTGTAAAAAATATACCGCAAACACGGCAAATGTCAATTATACCCAGGCGAAAATTTCTTAAAAAAAGCTAAAATCCATGGACTTTTGCGGCCGCCCGTGTTATGATTGCACTTGATTCGCGGGGATGTATTTATAATAGGTATCGAACCTGCGGGGATGTATTTATGATAGGTATCGATCCCGCGGGAATGTATTTATGATACGTATTGAACCTGCGGGGATGTATCGAATAGGATAGGAATAAGAAACAGGAGTTGACATTTTTGAAATGATCCGCACTTTATTAAAACCATTTTCTTTTTTGCCGGCCATTGCATTAATGTATATGATCTACGCGTTTTCCGCCCAGGATGCGGAAGCCTCCTCGCAGCTGAGCTACCAGGTGAGCTACGAGATCGTGGAGACCACCGACAATATCTTTGAGGTGGGCCTGGACGACTGGCAGCTTGCCAACTGGGCGCACCGCATCAACGGCGTCACGCGGAAGCTGGCCCATATGACAGAATATTTCCTGCTGGCCATCGCCGTGTCCTTTCCGCTCTATGTGTACGGCGTGCGCGGGATCTGGCTGATGCTGCTGGCCGGGCTGATCTGTGTGGGATTCGCCTGCACGGATGAATTTCATCAGTCTTTTGTGGAAGGCCGCGGGCCTTCAAAAAGGGACGTGCTGATAGACAGCTTCGGCGTGTTCTGGGGAATCGTCCTGGTGCGCATCATCGGCTGGAGCGGCCGCAAGACCATCTTCCGTCCGTCGAAGAAGCGGCGCAGACGCAGGTCTTCGTCCCGCAGAGAACCGGACTACAGAGAGCCAGACTACCGGGATCCCGATTTTTTCGTATATCCCACAAATCGAAATGATTTCTGATAAAACCGGATCTGCATAGAAACGATTCGCACAATAAGCATAAAAAAAGGCTGCCGCAACCGGCAGTCTTTTTTTGTGTGCGGCAGACGCTCCGTCGGAGCGCCTGCCGCAGCCATATACGTTTTCTATACGATAGGGCGTTTCACAGGGTTCTGTCTTTATGACTCCTCCTGATCCGCGGCATACAGGCCAACCAGTTTGCTCAGATGTGCATACTTCGCCTTTGCCTCTGCCTCGGATTTCGCGAACAGTCTCGCAGCCTTCTCCGGATTTGCACGCTTCAGAGAATTGTAGCGAACCTCGCCGTCCAGGAACTCCTGATACCCTTCGTATCCCGGAGCCTTGCTGTCCAGTGTGAACGCATCCTTGCCCTCTGCCGCCAGCGCCGGATTGTAGCGGAAGTTGTACCAGTAACCGGACTTCACAGCCAGTTCTTCTTCGGTCTGCGCCTTGCTCATACCCTTCTTGATGCCGTGGTTGATACACGGAGCATAAGCGATGATCAGTGACGGACCCGGATAAGCCTCCGCCTCGGA
>CANRKY010000131.1 GCA_947631355.1 uncultured Marvinbryantia sp. | reverse complement strand
TTGCGCTATGTGTTCCCTCATTATCATTAGACGAATTAAGGGAACTTGAAGCAGAGGTTATGCAATTAGTATAATCACTCACAGGAAAGCAAGCGCTCCATATTCGTCACCTCAAATCATCCCGAAGTGCTTCAATGCCTCCTTAATCGCTTTTTCCTTATCTGACGGACATTGCGGCTGTTTAGCGTCCTCAGACTTTGGCTTATTATAATTTTCTCGCTCGATGATACCGCATTTCTGCTTCACCTGAGCAATATACAGGCTGCTGACATTCAAACCGGTATATTCCAGCACATAATCCTTAATCTCTTGATAGGTAGCTTTCTTCTCGGCAGCTGTCAAATTCATCTCGTCCATGGTAAGTTCGACCTCGATATGCTGCTTGACATTGAGTTTGGACAATAAGCAGACCGTCTCCACATGCACACTCATCGGAAACTGATCCACCGCCCGGCATTTTGTCAGCTCGTACCCATGGTCGCACAGGATGCGCAGATCCCGCGCCAGCGTGGCGCTGTCGCAGCTCACGTATACCACTTTGGGAGGCTGCATACGGATGATGGTGTCCAGGAGCGCGCGGTCGCAGCCCTTGCGCGGCGGATCCACCACGATCACATCCGCATGGATGCGGTGCCGCTGATAGATCTGCGGCAGTATCTCCTCCGATTTTCCCACAAAAAACTGGGCGTTGGTGATGCCGTTGATCTTCGCGTTGCGGCAGGCGTCATCGATGGCCTGCGGGACAATCTCCACGCCGTACACCTGCCTTGCCTGTTTCGCCATAAAGAGGGAGATCGTGCCGATGCCGCAGTACAGATCCCACACAGTCTCATTGCCAGTCAGCTGCGCGTATTCCAACGCCAGTCCGTACAGTTTTTCGGTCTGCACCGGGTTCACCTGGAAAAAGGAAAGGGGCGAGATCTGGTATTTCACATCTCCTATGTAATCCTCGATATAATTTTTTCCCCACAGGAGTTTCCCCTCTTTTCCCATGATCACGTTGGTGTTCTCGCGGTTGATGTTCAGGGAAATGCTGGCAATTCCCGCAATGGTGCGCAGGTCTTCCACCAGCTTTTCCGCCGCGGGCAGGGAAGTTCCGTTAATCACGATGCACACCATCACCTGGCCGGTGGCAAACCCTGTGCGGATCAGCACGTGGCGCACCAGCCCTTTGCCCGTCACCTCGTTATACGGCGCAATCCCTTCTTTTTCCATATGCGCGATCACTTTATCCAGCACTCTCTCGTTCACATCCGTCCCCAGATAGCACCTGCGATTATCGATGATGGAGTGAGTCCTCCCGGCATAAAATCCCGCCACGATGCGCCCGTTTTTATCCATGCCGATGGGAAACTGCGCCTTGTTGCGATAGTGGAGCGGATCTTCCATCCCGATAATGGGTTCCATAGGGATGTCCGTGAATTTGCCGATGCGCTCCAGATTGCTGCGCACTTTGTTTTCCTTAAACGCGAGCTGCTGCGCATAGGACATTTCCTGAAGCTGACAGCCGCCGCACTGCTTTGCCACGGGGCACGCGGCCTCCACCCGCCAGGGAGAAGGGGACAGCACTTTTATCAGCCGCGCATATCCGTAGGTCTTTTTCATCTTTGTGACGTTCGCTTCCACCTCATCGCCGGGGATCGCGTCTTTCACAAAGAAAGCTATCCCGTCTGTATGTCCGATGCCGAATCCCTCGGCACTGATATCTTCAATCGTGAGGTGAATCCTGTCGTTCTTTTCCATTTCTGTCTCTACTCCCCCAAAGTCTACATTTCTTTTTTTAGGCTTTCTGTGTGCTCTCCTGTCCGCATCCTACTCCTCGGCCAGAGCACTGCGACATCCCCTTACATTTCTGTGTCATGTACATTTTCTGCCGCATTGCACAAACATCCCTGCCACACTGCCGCGCCGCGCACATTCTCCGCCATGTCAGATATTCATTGTTACACGCTCAATTTCCGCTCCATGATCCAGCCCGTGATCAGATACAGCACCAGCGAGACCGCAAAGGCGCACCCGATAGTCGCCCAGTTGCGTATCAGCAGGCTGTCCACATCCAATATGGGCAGATGATTGAACGCCAGATTCACACACCAGTTCAGTACCAGGAAGATCACAAAACTGATCAGTCCGCTCAGGCGCTTGCCCGCCAGCACGGTGGCGCAGAGCACGATCGCCAGATAGCCCATCGCCAGTGTCATGATCCACCCCGCCAGCAATGCCAGGATCACCAGCAGGATCTCCTCGAAGCGCACATTCATGTTTATGCTGAATTCTGCGCCGATGTCTTTTATGATCGATAGAAGCTGCTCCACGCCGCCGATGTAGAGCACGGCCACCGTGAAGTCTAGAAGGCCCAGCAGGGCATAGAATATGCCTGTCAGGAAAATCGTCAGCCCATTTTCCACCACTTTTGCTCCCAGAATCTGGTAGCTGCTGTGCGGCGTGAGGAACAGCATATAACTCTGTTTGGTGTTCAGGTCGCGATGGAACGTGATCAGCCCCTCCATCCCCATGTACATGATGCCGAAGATGCTGCACAGGGATAAAACGATCATCCCGATGCCGAAGCCATCTTCCCATTTCAGGAATACTCCGGCAAGGTACGCCGCCTCCCCCACCGCGGTGAGGATCAGCAGTATTATTTTGGAAAACAGATTTTTGCGAAATTCGTATTTCATCAGTTTGATCATTGCTCTATCCCTCCATGTCCGTAAATCTCGCGGTACATATCCACCACGGACTTTCCTTTTTCTTCCCGCATCTGCTCGATGCCGCACGCCATGACCAGATGGCTCTCCTTCATAAAGACGGCCACATCCGCCACTTTTTCCAGCTCGTCCACCAGATGGCTGGAAACCATCAGGGTCACATCCGGCGCGATGACATCCAGCACACAGCGCACAATTTCATCCCGCGCCAGAAGGTCTATCCCGTTCAGCGGCTCGTCCAGCAGATAGATCTTTGCCCTGCGCGCCATGGTCACGGCTATTTTCAGCTTCGCCATCATACCGGAGGAAAGCGTTTTGGATTTCAGATCCATGGTCAGATCCATCTGATTTAAAATGCGCTCGTACCGCTCCATGGAGAAGTCTTCAAAAAAGTCCTGATAATATTTGCCCACATCTTTTACGGTCATCCAGGAGTAAAAGTATGGCTCCGTGGACATATAGGCGATGTCCCTGCGGCTTTCCACGCCCACCGGCTGCCCGTTGTACAGGATTTCCCCGCTGGTCGGCTTTACAAGTCCCACCACCATTTTCATAAGTGTGGTCTTGCCGCTGCCGTTCGGCCCCAGCATGGCGTAGACTCTGCCGGGTTCCAGGTTCAGGGAAACATGATCCACCGCCGTCTTTCTGCCGTATTTTTTTGTTACCTCTTTACATTCCAGCATAGCTGCTCTCCCTTCTCGTTTCTTCCTTATGCTTGTTCTTTGTTTTGCTGTTTCACCAGATCAACTGCTTTTTTTCTTTCCGCTCTGCTGTTTCACCGGATCAACGGCTTTTTTTGCTTCTTCCTTGCTTTGCTGTTTCAATAAATTAGCTGATTTTTTTCGTTTCTTCCTTACTCTGCCGTTTTACCAGATTAATCGCTTCTTCCGCGGAAATGCCGATGTATTTCATTCCTTTTAGAAATTCATCGATCAGCTCCTGTGCCATCTCTGCTTTCATCTGCATCGCTCTGTCCTCGTCCTCTGTCACAAAAGTTCCCATTCCGCGGCGGGTAAAACATACTTTTTCGTTTTCCAGCTCTTTGTATACCCTGTTCGCCGTGTTGGGATTGATGGTGTACTGCAGTGCAAGGTCGCGCACAGACGGCAGCTTTTCCCCCAGCTTCAGCCGTTCGGTCACGATATCGCGTTTTATGGACATCATGACCTGCAGATATATAGGTATTGAAGAATTATATTCCATGACGCCCTCCTGTTATCCATCGTGTATCCATAAACTGCTGTGTATCTGTAAACTGCCATGTATCTGTGTGCTGCTGTGTACCTGCAAATCGCCGCGCACCTGTGAACTGCCGCGTACCTGTGATTCGTTGTGTATCTGTGAACTAGTTGTATAGTACACTAGATTTGTGTGGTTGTCAAGCGTTTTTTACCATACAATCTTTAGATCAATGCGGCATACTCACTTCTGTTCATGTTTATGAACTCCGGCATTATCTCAGTTTATGTGTTCTGGCATCGTCTAAATCCCATATCATTTATCTACAAAAAGAAAGGCACAGATTTCTCTGCACCTTTCCCTGTCGTCCTTGTCTAAGTCAGCCCGTCCGAACCATCCTCAACTGAATCGTCCTCATCCGAATCATCCTTGACTGGCTCATCATCCCCGTCCGGATCAGTCTGTTTTCTTTCGCTTTCTGTGGATGGCCGCCGCCTCCGCAAGCGCTGCCGCTGTAAGCAGCAGGGCGTAAAGCGCGATGGGCGTGTGGTCGCCTGTGCGCACTGCCTCCGATGTGGTTCCCGTCCCGGTTGTGCCCGCCGATGGGCTGGCCGGTTTTTCGGTCTGTGTTTCTGTCTGGGTTTCCGTCTGTGTTTCTGTATATTCCTCCGTTGCCTGCTCTGTGACGGTCTCCGACTGTATCTGGTTCGTGATGGTCACCGTATTCTCCACCAGATCCAGGCTGAACTCCGGCTCTCCCTCCTCCACGGACGCAGTATAGGCAAAGCCGTCATCCACCGGCGTGCCGTCCGCGGTGACCTCCGCCACATACAGTTTCAGCACTTCATCGTCCGCACAGTAAGTGTTCACGTACACGCTCGTCACGGAGTTTCCGTCCATCGGGATCTCCACAATGTTTTCCGACACCGAATCCGCCAGCACGGTATGCTCCTCGTCCGCGAAGATGCCCGCGTAAAACGCCTCATCGCTCTGCGTGGGCTGACCGTCCTCATCCACCACCTGCTTTGTGATCGTTAAGGTGCCCTCGCGCATGTAATTCACCGGGAACCGCAGAAACTCGTTTGCAAATTCTATCTCCTCTGTCTCGTCCGCCGTCTCCAGCTTCACGCCGGAGCCCCGGTCAAAGACGGCGAGGAACGGCGTTCCGTCTGCGGTCGCTCCCACAGAAGACACGTTTCCCTGAGCGTCCGATTCTCCCACATAATACGTGCGGCCCGGCTCCAGGCCGTCAAAGGTCACCGATTCGTGGGAGGACATCTGGAAATGCAGTTCCGCCACATCTGTCACCCGCACCGTGCAGTCATTATCCGCGTAGAGCGCCACGTAAAAGGAAGTGTCATCGGCGGCAAGCGGCAGGCCATTGTATGTGAGTTTTTTCGTGACAGTGATGCTGCCCGTCTTTGCTTCTTCCGGCGGTTCCTCCTGCGCCTCCACCGTGTTTGAATCCTCCGGCGGCCCGTCATTTTCCTTATAATCCACAGACGCCGTGTTTTTCCAGAGTGTATACTCCTCCACGCGGGGCGTTATCGTCTTGAACGAAATGGTGCGCAGCGTATTTGCCGCCAGCGTGCCCAGATGCCAGGTGATCACATCGCCGTCCACGGTGCCGCCGTCGGAGATGGATTTTAGATGCAGTCCCTGCGGAATAGTATCCTTCACCACCACATCCGAGGCATCCGCGCCGCTTAAATTTTTCACGGTCAGATAATAGGTAATCTCATCATAAGCCCGCGCGGTCAATCGGTTTTTGGTGGGGCCGTCTGTGTTTAAAGACTGCTCTTTTTCTATCACGAGCTCTGGCTGCTCCGGCTGGGGCGTCTCCTCCTGCGGAGGCTCAACCGACACATATTTGGGCGTGGCCGTGACATAATATTCCGGCGTCCCGTCCGCGCCGCGCCCCGGAAGCACCGCGCAGAACACCTGCGGCCGGAAGATGCGCTCTTTTCTGTTCAGCGGCTCGCCCTCCACAAGGTAAAGCCCCTCCGGCAGCCCGGAAAATAAAAGTTTGCCATCGCTTCCCGTCTGGCCATCCGCGCCGGACGCTATGGATTTTTGCAGCGCCCAGTCCGACAGCTTCTCAGCCGCTGCCTCCCACTCGCTGTTGGTCATGCGGCTGTCCAGCACGGCCCCGCAGTCTGCAAACGGCCCGGTCAGGCGGTATTCTCCGTGTTCCAGGACATCCGCCGCGCGATAAATGCGAAAATCCACCCCCGCGATCGGCGTGGTTTCCTCCATGTATTCAATGCAAAGCGTGCAGGGCCCGGTCTCCTCCGCCGAAGCAGATGTCATACACAGCACGGCTGTCCAAAAGCACAGAAATGCGGACAGTACCCTGCATATTCGCTTTCTATTTTTCATACCGATTCTCCTTTCGGGCCCTGCCGCCTCATGTCTCATCACACACATCTTCTCCGTTCTCCGTGCATTGCCGTACGCCTTTTTCTGCTCTACGCATATTGCCGCATGCTATTGCTCTGCACATGTTTTTGCGCGCCATTCTCTGCGCGTATTGCCGCGTGCCATTCTCTGCGTATACTGCCGCACGCCTCTTACCGCTTTCTTCGGATGAGCGCCGCCAGCATCAGCATCGCTCCCAAAACCGCCGCGAGAGCCGCTCCCGCGATCACGGCCAGATCCGCCGTGGTCTTTTCATCATCGGCTGCCGCGTCTTCTGTCTGCGCTGTCTCTGTGACTGCTTCCGTCTCCAGCTCCGGCGCCCGTTTCCCCCGCACAACCAGGCGGTGGCTGTTCACGCCGATGGGCGTGCAGGTCACAAGGGTGCAGTAATCTTCCCCTTTTTCAATCTCCTGATGCTCCGCTTCTTCCGGCTCCACCACTTCTATCCGGTCCACAGCAT
>CANRKY010000130.1 GCA_947631355.1 uncultured Marvinbryantia sp. | reverse complement strand
GTCCAGCTCGAACCAGAAGCACACGCCGTCCTGGGTGTTATAGACCCCGCAGTTCTGATTCATGGAATCCATGATCGCCTTCACGATGGACAGGCCGATGCCGCTGCCGCCGTACTCCCGGGTGCGCGCCTTGTCCACTTTATAAAACTTGATCCAGATCTTATCCAGTTCTTCTTCCGGGATCTGCTCGCCGGTGTTGTGCACCGTGGTGCGCACTTTTCCCCCGGAAACGGCCGCCGTCACCCGGACGCACCCATTTTCCGAGACATAGTGGAACGCGTTGCTGATGTAATTCGTGACGACTTCCTCCACCATAAATTCATCTCCCCAAACGATCAGCGGGGACGGCTGTTCCAGCGAGAGCGTGACCTGCTTCTGTTCCGCCAGGATCCGGGAGGACTGCACCAGGCGGCCAAGCAACTCCGCCAGATCGAAGCGCGCCATCTCTGCCACATGGTTCCCAAACTCCAGCTGATTTAACGACAGCAGTTTCTTCACCATGCTGTTCATCTTCTTCGCCTCGTCCACGATCACCTCGCAGTAATAGCGGCGGCTCTCCTCGTCGTCGCTCACTCCGTCCAGCAACCCCTCCGCATAGCCCTGGATCAGGGCGATGGGCGTTTTCAGCTCATGGGACACATTGGACAAAAACTCCTTGCGCATCTCATCGATCTGCGTCTTTCTCTCGTTGTCGCGCTTCAGTTCATTATTCGCCGTTTTCAGATCCGCGATGGCCTGCTCCAGCCGGTCTGACATATGGTTGAAATGCTCCCCCAGCTCCCCGATCTCGTTTTTTCCGCCGCCCGTGTACCTGGCGTCAAATTCCAGATCCGCCATGCGCCGGGAAATGTCGGTGAGTTCCCGGATGGGATCGGATATCCTTTTGGAGATCCACAGCACCACCACAACGCTGAGCGCCGTGGCGATCAGAATAATATACAGCGCAAACCGGTTAGCGATCTTCGCGCTGTCCCGGATGGACTCGATGGGGATGCGCATCAGAAAAAAGCAGCCCGTTTGAAGCTGCCCCCACGCCTCCAGGTAATCCGCCACATCCGCGGAATCGCTGAATTTCTGGATGCGGTACGAATCCGTCTGCAGCAGGACATCCCGGTCGTCCTCCGCCGAGTTGAGCCCAAAGAGGTACCCCTCAATGCGCCCCCGCATGACAGGGTTGTCCTTTGTCTGATAGATCAGGGATACGCTCCCGTCCTGATCGCTCACCCAGAGAATGTTCAGTTCCACATTGTTGGTCCTGCTGATCTTCCGCAGCCGTGAGAGAAATTCGCTGTCCTGATAGCCCGCCAGGTCGTCCACCTCGTTGACCACCTGGTACATCTCCTTCAGGCTGTTCTCCTTCTCCCGGATATAAAAGCGCTCCAGAAAAAACGTGTTGATCAGCAGATACCCGCCCAGCACAACGGCGATCAGCCCCGCAAAGCTCAGCACCAGCTGCATCTTTATGGAATACTTCATCTTTTACTCAACCTCGAATTTATACCCCATCCGCCAGATTGTCTTGATATAGTCCGCCTGCTCCCCCAGCTTGCTGCGCAGTTTCTTCACGTGGGTATCCACCGTCCGGGCGCCCCCGAAATAGTCGTAATCCCACACGCTGTTCAGTATCTTCTCCCTGGAGAGCGCGATTCCCTGGTTGTCCAGGAAATAGCTCAGCAGCTCGAACTCTTTAAAGCTCAGTTCCACCGGCTTTCCGTCCACCTTCACCTCATGGGCGGCCTTGTCCATGGTGATCTTCCCGGCCGTCACCACCTGCTCCTGCGCCAGGCCGCTGCTCCTGCGCAGGATCGCCTCCACGCGGGCCACCAGGATCTTGGGGCTGAAGGGTTTGGAGATATATTCGTCCACCCCCAGCTCGAAGCCCAGCAGCTCATCCCGCTCGTCCGCACGGGCGGTCAGCATAATGATGGGCACTTTGGACAGGGCGCGGATCTCGCGGCACACCTGCCAGCCGTCCATTTTGGGCATCATCACGTCCAGGATCACCAGGTCGATGTCCTTTGTCTCAAAAAACACATCCAAGGCCTGGGAGCCGTCTTCCGCCTCCAGGACCGCAAAGTCGTCCTTCACCAGAAAATCCCGCACCAGCTTGCGCATGCGGCTCTCATCGTCCACCACCAGAACTTTTCGTTTCTCCATTTCACGGCCTCCCCTTTATGTAAAAACAATGTCCGAGCGATCTCGCTTCCGCGCCCGGTCAGGATTCCTGCCCCTGGCTGCCGCCGGAATCCGCCTCAAAGTGATCGCTTATCATATCCAGCATGATCTGCGCAAAGGTCTCGTCAAACTGCCGGTTCTTGCCGTTTTCCAGCTCGCTGCGTATCTTTTCTTCCGTCATGGCCGCGCGGTAAACTCTGGTGGAGTTCATGGCGTCATACGCGTCCGCCACCGCCACGATGCGCGCAAACACCGGGATCTCTGTGCCTTTCAGGCCCTCGTTGTAGCCCCGCCCGTCATACCGCTCATGGTGGTAGCGCGCCACCTGCGGGATCCAGGGCATCTGTTTGTCAAAGCTTTTTAAAATATCTCCGCCTGTGGAGGGATGCTCCTTGATGCGCTCGTACTCCTCGTCCGTGAGCTTGCCCTGCTTGTTCAGGATGGAATCCGGCACGCCGATCTTTCCCACATCGTGCAGGAGGGCCGCAAAATACAATCGCCGCAGATCCTCCTTCGAGAGGCCGTACCTCCTGCCGATCTCCCGGGCATAGCTGGCCACACGGTGCGAGTGGCCGTCTGTATATTTATCCTTTGCGTCTATGGTCATGGCCACAATGCCCACCGTCTGCTCCGCCATCATCTCGTACATGCGCTGCTGGTGGATAATGCGCCTGCGGTTCAGGTACATGGCCAGAATGATCAGCAAAAACGCCAGAAGCAGAGCGGCCATCGCAAGCCATATGTACAGGTAGCGCCGCTCAAACACGCTCTGCTGCTTGTGAACCGGGAACGTGAGCTCCTCGCTCTTTGTGCCGTCCGCGTTGTACCCGCTCAGATGGAACACATAGTTCCCGCCGGGCAGGTTGGTATAGTTTACATGGCTGGCAAAGGAGTTGCGTATCTGAATGGGCTCCGTGTCGAACCCTTCCAGATAGTACTCCAGCACGCCGCCCTCAATGCCGTAGCTCAAAAGATCCAGAGAGAAGGTGATCCTCTGCACATCCCGCGGAATGTCCAGCTCCTCCACCCCGTAGAGCACCTGGTCGCCCATCTCGATGCTGCCCACGGATACCCTGGGCGGCACAGTGTTGCGCTGAATGTCATTGATATTGATAAAGTACACGCCGTTTGCCGTACAGATATAGAGTGTGCCGTCCCCGCTAAAATCATTCCAGGAATTTGCCGTGATGCTGCCGGTCAGCCCGTCCCTTCTGGTGAGCACGCTGAATTTCTGGCTGCCCGCCAGGTAGTCCTCCCGGTTGATCTGGATCAGGCCGAAAGATTTCAGCAGCCAGATATCCTCCCCGGAGATCTTGATGTCGAACACGCTTCCCACGCCCGCCTCCGGCGAATCCACCTGCTGTATGCCAGCGTCCGACATCACGGCCACCTCAGAGCCGTTGCTCACCCACATACAGGCGTGCGCCTCGTCCGGCACCATCCTCAGGATAACGCCGGACTGCAGGCCATCGGACACCGTGATGTTCTGTGTCACCTCGTCCTTCTTCCGGTCGATCACATAGATGCCGTTTCCGTCGCTGCCCGCATAGAGCCGGTGCTGCGCGTCCTCCGCCAGGCAGAGGATCACCTCGTTCTGGATGCCGTCCTCCTCCGTATAGCAGCGCACCACTTTCTTGTCGTGCAAAATGGCCACGCCGCCGTTTGTGGCCGCGGCGATGTCGCCGTTGGACAGCTCGCAGGCCATGCGCACCTGGTCGTGGGGCATTCCCTCTTTGGTGGTGTAGGAATCCCATTTTCCCGTGGCATCGTCATAGCACATCAGGCCGTACTGCTTGTAGGTGGAGATCCACAGATGGCCGCTGGAATCCGTGGTCATGCTGCGGATGCGGATGCCCTCCAGCGCCCTGGTCAGGTCGTTCTCCACGGTAAACCAGGATTCGTCCATAATCTTCAGCCCGTTGTCCGTGCCGATGTACAATCTGCCGTTGTACATGGCCGTAGTGTTCACGGTCTGCCCGGAAATATCCGCCTCGTAGGCGATGTGCCGGAATTTGTTCTTTGTAAGTTTCACCACGCCGCGCCGGGAGGAGGCGAACCACAGGTTCCCCTCGTAGTCCTCGTAGATCTGTGTCATGATCATGTTGCTGGACAGGCCGTTGATCTTGTAGAACGTGTCGTCCTCCCCCAGATAGCCGATGCCGCTGTCCGTGCAGATCCACAGCTTTCCCTCGCTGTCCTGGTAGATATCGTTCACCGTCTCCTTGCTCTCCAGAGTGAGGAAGTCGATGGAGATGTTCTCCGGCTCGTAGGCATCGCCGTCCAGGCGCATGCGCATCACATAGCTGCTCTCCGTGCCGATGTAGATGGCGCCGTTCTGCGCCTGATAAAGGCCATAGGCCAGATCAATGCCGAAAAAGCTGCGATCCAGCATCATCACAAGAGCCCCGTCCTTTACCACGAACACGCTGCTCTTGCCCGTGCTGCCCCAGATGGCGCCGCTGCGGTCGCACATCAGATTTTCCACGGTTTCCATATCCAGAGCGCTGTCTTCAAACAAGGTTAATTTAAGATCGCTGCCCACGGTAAACAGGCCGTCCGTGGTGCCAAAATAGAGCACGCCGTCCGGCCCTTCCGCGATGCTGCGCACAGACAGCGCGCCCGCATCAGCGGAAAATTCGCCCGCGGTGTCCGTGACCGCCCGGAAAGTTTCATTCTCAAACAGATAAATGCCCGCATCGTTTGTGCCGATCCAGATGCGGTCTTCGGAGTCCTGGAACAGCACACGCACGCCGCTTTTCGGCGCGTTCTCCCGCAGGCTGCTCATATTCTGAAATTCGTGCCCGTTGTAGCGGATCAGCCCACCATAGCTGCCCACCCAGATGTAGCCGCGCTTGTCCTGCAGCACGGTATTGGCCTCGCTGGTCAGCATCCCGTTGCTCTCATCGTAGATTGTCTCCACGTAGTCCATCAGACCGATCTGCTTTACCTCGTTTACGGCCTCTATCGCATTGTCCCCATTTTCCGCCGCGCCCGCACGGCACACAAAAAAACAGAGCCAGACGAGCAGGGCGCAGTATGCGGATATCCTCTTGCAATGCACTGGCATTTTCATCCCTCCGGCAAAATATTTTCATAGAGAGTATAGCATGCCATGTGGGTATTTGCAAAAGTTTTTTTAGTCTGTCGGCCCCTTTTGCGCGTCCTCCCACTCCTTCCGTGCGGCCACAGTCTTTGGATCGTCCTCTCCCCGTGTTCTGCGCCGGATCTCGTAAATCTCCCGCAAATATTCAATCGCCTTCTGATTATCTCCGGCTGCGCGGCAGAATTCAGCCAAATTATGGTGGGAGCACAGCGTGTCCTCATGTGCCTCCCCAAAAAGGTTGCGCCGCTGCTCATAGGCCTTTTTCATCAGTTCTGCAGCCTTTTGCGGCTGTACCCCATAGGCAAGACATATTCCAGCAAAATTGTTCAGGAATCGTAGGGTGTCTGGGTTTTTGATCCCCTGTTTTTCGATACTAAGGAAGCAAATCTTTTCCGCCAGATCCAAAGCCTTTTGGAGATCCCCCATCTCCAGGTATGCATGGGACAGATTTTCCAACACCGTCAGGGTTCTAGGGTGTTCCTCCCCATAGATCTTGCACATCCAGGCATGCACATTTTCCAGCAGTCTGCTGGCCAACTGAACGTTTCCAAGCTCCATAAACTCATATCCTATATTTGCCTGTGTCTGCAGCGTATCCGGGTGCGTGTTTCCCAAAATCCGGCACTGCTTTTGGTAAACCTCCCGATACAGACCCAGCGCTTCCTGGTGTCCCTCAAGTTCGCCGCGCACGTGGGCCAGACTGCACTGCGCAATCATCGTATCCGGATCCTCCTCCCCCTTTGTCTCGCACAGTATCTGATACACCTTTTGATATACCTCAAAGGCTTGCTGGTGCTCTCCCATATCATGGTATGTGGCCGCCATATGTTCCAGCGCATGGAGGGTCAATACGTGTCTTTCACCATATTTCTGACATAGCAAATGATACACATGTTCTTGCATACTTATCGCCTGCCGATAATTTCCAACACTACGATAAGAGGCGGCAAGGTTGCCGAGCATCACCACAGTCAATGGATCCTGATCTCCCAGTGCCTCCCGCAGCAGAGGATACAGCTTTTCTTCCAGCTGCAGCGCCTTCCGATGTTCCCCTGCCCTGCCATAGGCAGCTGCCAGAATACTTTGCCTTTGCAAAGTCCTGCGGTCGCTCTCCCCGTACTTTTCCAGACAGAACCTTACGACTTTCTCCCTCCATCTCAGCGCTTCCTGGTAATCATAGGGCACGCCGTTCCCGTTCTCATACATTTGCGCCAGTTTCTCCATAGCCTGCGGCACACCGGCCTTCGCCGCGTCCGTGATGAGCGCAAGCCCCCGCTCGCGGTTCACCTCCACATCGATGCCGTCCAGGTAGGCCAGACCGATCAGATAGGTGCGCATGGGCAGGCTGTCGCTCTCCTTTATCCCGCTGCGCCACATGGCGAGCAGAAGGCCGGCCCTCAGCTTTTCTTCCTCCAGCCCGTCCACCGGATCCGGAACCCCCGGAAAGAGTTCTCTTAACTTTTGCTCGTCTGTCGCCTCCATCTCCACGGCCAGCACCGTCTTTCCCGCA
>CANRKY010000129.1 GCA_947631355.1 uncultured Marvinbryantia sp. | reverse complement strand
CTGAACATCGGCCAAAAGACGGCCGCGTTTTTGAAAAACCGCCTGGCGTATCTGCTGGACGGACCGGTGGACGCGTGCATGGTGTACGGCATCAGCAGCATCTCCGGCCTGCCATCCAGCGCCGAGATCACATCCGCCGCGGTGAGCGCCGCCATCGGAAATACGGTGGAAGCCATCGCGCAGGAGCTGCGGGAGATCGTGGACAGGCTGCCTCCACAGTTTCACAGCGATATTATGGAGGGCGGCCTGTGCCTCACAGGGGGCACCTCCCTGATCCCAAATTTTTCAGACTATTTAAGGCGGGCGCTGGATATGCCCATCTCCATGGTGCGTGAGCCGGGGCTCACCACCCTGCGCGGGATACAGATGATCATAAACAGTCCCGACCTGGCGGGCTGCACCTATTCCTTAAAAGACCTGGCCGGAACTACCATCTAGGAGAACAGAACATGAGTCATATGAAAAGCAAAACGCTGCTGTTTATTCTTTCTCTGCTCAGCGGCATCCTGATTATATTGAGCTTTGTGGTTGATTTTTCCGTGAATCCGCTGAACATCGTGGCGGGGTATGTCCTCACGCCGCTGCAGTCCGGGATCAACCAGGTGGGCGGATGGCTGTCCGACCGCATGGATTATTTTGAGAGCAACCTGGACCTCGCGGCGAAAAACGAGGAGCTGCAGGCGCAGGTGGATCAGCTGACTGTGGAAAACACCCAGCTCTTGCAGGATCACGAGGAATTAAATACCCTGCGGGATCTCTACGAGCTGGATCACAAATATGAGAGCTACGAGAAGGTGGGCGCCCGGGTGATCGCCAGAGAGAACTCCGGGAACTGGTTCAGCGTCTTCACCATCGACAAGGGCAGCGAGGACGGCCTTGCGGCAGATATGAACGTGCTCGCCGGCGCGGGGCTGGCCGGCATCATCACGGAAGTCGGCCCGAACTGGGCGAAGGTGCGGTCCATTATCGACGACTACAGCAATGTGAGCGCCGAGATCACCGAGACAAACGACACCTGCATCATCGCGGGCAGCCTGGATCTGATCGATGACGGGAAGATCAACCTGGTAAAACTGAACGATCCCAACTCCCAGGCAAAAGCCGGGGATACGGTGGTGACTTCCCACATCAGCGACAAGTTCCTGCCCGGCATCCTGATCGGCTATATCAGCGAGATCGAGACGGACTCCAACAATCTGACCCGCTCCGGGTATATCTCGCCGATGGTGGATTTCAAAGATATCAAAGAAGTGCTCGTCATTAAGAATCTGAAACAGACGTCATAGGGGAGGGAAAGATATGCGCACAAAGCTTATTCTGCTGGGCACCATGCTGCTCTGCCTCGTCCTGCAGTGTTCCCTGCTGCCGGCGTTCGCGATCGCTTCGGTGACCCCGAACCTGATGATCATATTCACCGCCTCCTTCGGGCTGATGCGCGGCCGGCGCGCCGGGCTTCTGCTGGGATTTCTGTGCGGCCTTGCCACGGATCTTATGCTGGGCAGCCAGGGCGGCCTGTTCATCGGCCTGCGGGCGTTCGTTTACATGTACATCGGTTATTTCAGCGGCTTTTGCTGCCATATATTTTATGACGATGATATCAAGATGCCGGTTCTTCTGACGGCTGCTGGGGATCTGTCCTACGGGTTCCTGTTTTACATCAGCCAGTTCCTGCTCCGCGGGAGAGTGGATCTCTTCTTTTATCTGCGCAGGATCATTCTGCCGGAAGTGGTCTACACCGTGCTCCTCACGGTGATCTGCTACCGCCTGTTCCTGCTTCTGAACCAAAAACTGGATATCATGGACAAAAGGAGTGTAGGCAGTTTTGTTTAAGCGTTTCCGGAAAACTTTTGCAAGATCGGTCAATATGAGAATGTTGATCCTTTCTGTGCTGTTTGTGATATTCGCCTTCATTCTGATGCGGAGGCTGTTTGACCTGCAGATCGTAAACGGGGAATCCTACCTGACGGATTTCACCATGCAGATCCGCAGGGAGACCAGTATTCCCAGCACCAGGGGCTGCATCTATGACAGCGATGGAAAACTGATCGCTTTTAATAAGCTCACGTACGATGTGACGTTTCAGGATATGGGAAATTACGCCAGCAGCGCGGAGCGCAATCTGGTGATCAACGGCTATCTGTACAAGATCATGCAGATCCTCTACGCCAACGGGGACGATGTGTACACCGATTTCGCCGTGGAGACGGACGATGCGGGGCAGTATGCCTTCACGCGCCGCGGCTATAATCTGCTCCGCTTTAAGGCGGATGTGTACGGCAGAGCCTACACGGAGGCGCCGGACGGCGTGGATCCTTCAGATATGAGCGTGCTGCAGCCGGAGGAGGCAGCCGTGACCCCGGACGAGCTGATCGCTGAACTGGGCTCGGACAACTGGTACGGCGTGCTGGTACGCCGCACCCCCGAGGAGTGGAAAGAGCTGGGGATATCGGAGGAACAGGCCGCGGAGTACGGCCTTCCGGAGGACATCTCCCAGGAGGACTGCCTGAAGCTGATCGCCCTGCGCAGTGCCATCAACCAGAACAGCTACCAGAAATATGTGTCCACCACCATTGCGAAGGACATCTCCAAACGGTCCATGTCCAGCCTGATGGAAAGCAAAGGGTACTATGTGGGGGTGGATGTGGTGGAGAGTTCCATCCGCATGTACAACGAGAGTCCGTATTATTCCAATATCATCGGGTATACCGGGCAGATCTCCGCGGAGGAGATCGAATCGCTGAACGATGAAATGGGCCGCGATGTGTACGATATGACCGACATCGTGGGCAAGGTGGGCCTGGAGCAGTATTTCGAGACACAGCTGCAGGGCATGGACGGCAAAAAGGTGGTCTATGTGGACAACCTGGGGAAGGTGCTGAAGGAGGATTCCGTGGTGGAGCCCCAGGCGGGGAACGACCTGTACCTCACCATCAAGACCGACTACCAGAAGGCGGCCTACCACCTTCTGGAGCAGTACATTGCCGGCATCATTTATAAATATACGCTGGATCTGAAAGAGATCGACAATGAAAATGTAAACGAGGATGAGATCCGCATCCCGGTGTACGATCTTTATTACGCGCTGATCGAGAACAACGTGCTGAGCGTATCGCACATGGAATCCGCGGACGCCACGGCGCTGGAGCGTGAAGTCTTCGGCATGCTGCAGGCCCGCGAGGCGCAGATCTTTTCCGACCTGAAGGGAGAACTTTTATCCGAGACTCCCCGGCCGTACAGCGAGCTCAGCAAAGCGATGAAGGTATATATGACCTATCTGGTGGATACCACGCTGCCGGAGCTGGGGATCCTGAAGACGGACGCCATCGACCGCACGGACGAGACCTATATTGCCTGGGCGGTGGACGAGACCATCAGTCTGCGGGAGTACCTGACCTATGCCATCTCAAAAGACTGGCTGGATGTGACCGGCATCATGGAGGAGAGCGATTTCTGGAATTCCGATGAGATCTTCACCAATTTATGCGACTATCTGGAAGAATATGTAAAAGACGATGACAATTTCAGCAAAAAAGTGTATAAATACATGGTGGAAGACGATACTTTAAATCCATCGGTGCTGTGCAGGCTCCTCTTTGACCAGGGGATCCTGGAGATGAACGAGGCTGACTATCAGGGGCTGGCGGACGGGAGCCAGGACGCCTACAGCTTTATTATGAGCAAACTGTATAACCTGGAGATCCCGCCCTCCAAATTTGCCGTTGCGCCGTGCTCCGGCTCGCTGGTGCTGGTGGATCCGAACAACGGAAACGTGCTGGCCTGCGTCACATATCCGGGATACGACAACAACCGGCTGGCAAACGATATGGATGAGGACTACTTTGAGGAACTGATCTCAGACGGGTCCAGCCCGTTCTATAACAAAGCCACGCAGGAGCTCACGGCTCCCGGTTCCACCTACAAGATGGTCACCAGCGTGGCCGGCGTCATGGAGGGCGTGGTGGGCGTCACAGAGGCCATCGGGTGCACCGGAAAATTTGACGCGGTATTCCCGGAGATCAACTGCTGGATCTATCCGGGCGCCCACGGGGCGATCACGCTGTCCACCGCATTGCAGGAGTCCTGCAACTATTATTTCAATACCATCGGGTTCCGACTGGGCGATGTGGGGGATCCGGACGGCGAGCACGACGATGCCACCGGCGTTGCCAAGCTGGCCAAATATGCCTCCATGTTCGGCTTTGACCAGGAGACCGGCATCGAGATGGATGAGAGCACGCCGCATATCTCCGACAATGCCATGGCGCCTTCCGCCATGGGGCAGGGGCGAAACGCCTACGCAACGGTGCAGCTGGCCCGGTACGTGGCTACGGTGGCCAACAGCGGCACCTGCTACGATCTGACGCTGCTGGATAAGATCACGGACCCGGAGGGCCGCACGGTGGTGCAGCAGGAGCCGGTGGTCCACTCTTATGTGGACGCCTCGGACTATCTGTGGACGGCCATTCACACCGGCATGAACCAGATGGTGCAGATGAACATGTACATGAAGGATGTGGGGATCAATATGGCCGGAAAGACCGGTACCGCAGAGGAGACCGGCGTTCCCAGCCACGCGCTGTTTGTGGGGTACGCGCCCTACGAGGCCCCGGAGATCGCCATTGCCTGCCGTATCACAAACGGCTATACTTCCGCGAACGCCGCGCTCCTCGCGCGTGATATGATACGATATATATTTAACCTGCAGAAACCGGATGAACTGATCACCGGCCATGCATCGGTATATGAAGGTACGATCAGCGGTGCGAGAACAGACTGAGCAGCAGGAGCGTGTGTGTTATGGATCATAGCCCGGTTATCATTAAAAGCAACAAGTACGGCCTTGTGGTGCGCCTGGACAAGGATCTGGCTTTTCCGGATCTTCTGGAGGCGGTGGCCGAAAAATTCCGCTCCTCGGAAAAATTTTTCCGCGGCGCCAGCATGGCGGTCACCTTTCAGGGCCGGGTGCTCACCAACGACCAGGAAAACCGGCTGGTGGACGCCATTGTGCAGAACTGTGGCCTGGACATCGTCTGTATCGTGGATCCGGACCCGGCGCAGGAGGCGTGCTATGAGCAGGCGATCCGCAGGGCGAAGGAGCAGGCGGACACCGGCGACGGGCAGTTTTACAGAGGAAATCTGCGCTCCGGGCAGAGCCTGGAATCCGACCGCAGCATTGTGATCCTGGGGGACATCCATCCAGGGGCATCCGTGGTCTCAAAGGGAAACGTGGTGGTGCTTGGCGCGTGCCGGGGAACGGTGTACGCGGGCGCATCCGGAAACCGGGGCTGTTTTGCGGCCGCCCTGATCATGAAACCCATTCAGGTGCGGATCGCGGATAAAATGGCGCGCAGCGCCATCACCAAACGGACAGATAATGCAGAGTATGCGTTGGATCCGAAGATCGCTTTTGTGAAAGACGATCACATTTATGTGAAGAATCTGGTGCATAGTACACTGGCCGAGATACTGGACAGCGGGGAGGAAGAAGCGTAAGCTGCCGTCCGCACGCTGTGCGGGCCTGATAAACGGCCGGCCCGGGAGGGACCGGCGCAGGAGAAAGCGGGCAATTCCCAATCTGTGCTATGTGGAGGATAAAAAATGAGTGAAGTAATCGTTGTCACATCCGGGAAGGGCGGCGTGGGAAAAACCACTGCCACCGCCAATATCGGCACCGGACTGGCAAAACTGAATCAGAAGACCGTGCTGGTGGATACCGACATCGGCCTGCGGAACCTGGACGTTGTCATGGGCCTGGAAAACCGCATTGTCTATAATCTCGTGGACGTGGTGGAGGGCAACTGCCGCCTGAAGCAGGCCCTGATCAGGGACAAGCACCATCCGAACCTGTACCTTCTGCCGGCGGCGCAGACAAAAGATAAATCCGCCGTAACGCCGGAGCAGATGAAAAAACTTGCGGAGGATCTGCGGGCGCACTTCGACTACATCCTGCTGGACTGCCCGGCCGGGATCGAGCAGGGATTTAAAAATGCCGTGGCCGGCGCGGATCGGGCGATCGTGGTGACCACGCCGGAGGTCTCGGCCATACGGGACGCCGACCGGATCATCGGGCTTCTGGAGGCCGGCGGCATGAAGCAGATCGATCTGCTGATCAACCGCCTGCGGCCGGATCTGATCCGGAAGGGCGATATGATGTCGGTGGCGGATGTGTGTGAGATACTGGCGCTTTCACTGATCGGCGCCGTGCCGGACGATGCGGGCATTGTGGTGTCCACCAATCAGGGAGAGCCGCTGGCCGGAAACGATACGCCCTCCGGGCAGGCATTTTTCAACATCGCCAGGAGAGTGATGGGGGAGAGCGTGGAGATTCCGGACTTTTCGGGAGAACTTTCATTTTTGGAAAAGATGCGATCATTCTTTCGGAAAGGGTAGGGGACCGGGCCATGCGTACACACAGAACTTCTGGTACCATAGCAAAGGACCGGCTGGAGCACATGCTGATCTCAGATAAAATGCATGTGGATCCGGAGGTGCTTGCGCAGATGAAACGGGAGATGCGCTCTTTGCTCCGAAAATATATCAACGCGGAGCATATGCGTCTGGATGTACAGGTACGGCTGATAAATGTGACGGAACAAGGGGAAGAAAATGTTAAAACAATACAGATTAAGGGATTATAAGTTCAGGCTGGTGATCTGGGTCACGGCGCTCTCTGTGATCGGAATCCTGCTCATCGGAAGCGCGGACCACAGCCTGCAGGACCGGCAGATCGTCGGCCTGGTGGGCGGACTGGTTCTGATGGTCATTGTCTCACTGATCGATTATGTGTGGCTCTTAAAGTTCTACTGGATCTTTTACCTGGTGGGGATCGGTC
>CANRKY010000128.1 GCA_947631355.1 uncultured Marvinbryantia sp. | reverse complement strand
CCCAGAATGGAGATGCCGCCCTCGATGCCCAGCCTGGGGTTGAATGTGCGCAGGGCGATCTCCTCCCCGCCCGGCGCGGAAATCTCCACCGCCATGGCGCAGGGCTGGTCAAATTCACTGCACACTTCCTGCACTGCCTCTGTGATCATCTGCCGGGGCACATGGTTGATGGCCGCTTCCCCCACCGGCTGGGAGAGCCCTTTTCGCGTCACGGTTCCGATGCCCTGTCCTCCCGTGATCTGCACGCCCGCAATCCCGCTTTTTTTTACGGCCGCAAAGATCAACAGGCCGGTGGTCACATCGGGGTCGTCCCCGCCGTCCTTGCGCACGGCGCAGCGCACTTCCCGGTCCGTGCGGGTGATCTCCTCGATCTGCAGGTGCAGCCTGGTGCCCTCCGGCGTGGCGATCTCCACGGCCGGGATATCTTTTTGTAAAAACAACATAGCAGCCGCCGCTTTCGCAGCCGCCGCCGCACAGGTGCCCGTGGTATAGCCCAGGCGCAGTTTCTTATTGTTTTTTAATACATAGCGGTCTTCCAGCCCCGTCTTCTGCTTTTCCACTTGCCTCACGCCTTTCCGGTGCTGCCGAACCCGCCCCGGTCCACGCTTTCCAGATGGTCCACCTTTTGAAACGTGATGGTGGGCTGATGTTCCATGATGCGGAACTGGCAGATGCGGTCGTTGATGTGGATCTGCGTGTCCCGCAGCGCATAGACCGGCATGAACCACTGGTCGTTGTCGCCGCAGTAGCTCTCATCGATCACGCCGTGGTGGTTGGTCTGGATGATGCCGAAATTCTTGAACGTGGAACTGCGGGGAACCACATGCGCCTCGTAGCCTTTGGGCAGCTTCATGCCCACTCCCAGGGGGATCAGTTTAAACTCCCCCGCCTTCAGTGTCACATCCTCCGCCGCGCGCAGGTCGATCCAGTCTGACTTGCCGTCAATATACTGCAGCGGTTCGATCTTGTCCGAAAAGTATTTAATCTGGATGGTTTCCATAAATCGCGTCTCCTTATTTTTTTACCACTCAGTGCTGTGCACCATTATCTGCTGATCCGCGCGCCAGGCAGTACACTTTGCCGGGCTGCGCAGGTATCCGCCAATGTGCGCCTCTGTATAGCGCGCTACTCGCAGTGCAGCACTGCCCGGCCCTCCGCCAGGGATCTCTGCACATCGATCACCCGCTGGTTGGAGCTGCCCTTCCAGTGGAGCTGCGTGTCCAACTTGTCGATCTCAAATTCCCCGTCCACCAGCACATCCACGTTTTTCATCAGCGGCAGTGCGCACACTTCCTCCCACAGGCTGCCGGTGTACATCCAGATGGTCTTGTCCGGAAAGGTCTCCCGGATCTCTTTTGCCAGCTCACCGATCTCCAGGCGGTTTGTGGGATACAGGGGGTCTCCCCCGCTGAATGTGATGCCGGAAATGTAGTCTTTGCGGAGCTGATCGAACAGTTCCTCTTTGGCCGCCGCGTCAAAGGGGAGCCCGCCCTCCGGATCCCATGTGACCGGATTCTGGCATCCCTCGCAGCAGTGCATGCAGCCCGCCACCCACAGGACTACCCGGAGCCCGTCTCCGTTCAGCATATCGTCTTTTGTAATATTATGGTATCTCATAAAAACCTCCGGTTTGCCCTCACAACAACATTTTGTGCCGGGACAGAAAGCCCGGCACAGGATTTAGTGCCCTATTTCTGATTTTATCATCTCTGAAACAGGGCGTCAATATAAAATTCATTTGTCCCGCTTTATTTGGAAAACAGGATCCGGTCGTTGTCCAGCTCTTTTCCGGCTCCCACCGAAAACCGCTCCAGAAGGCCGTCCACCGTGAGGCCGTCCCGCTCTTTTCCCTTGATGTCCAGCACAATCTTTCCGCTGTCCATCATCAGGGTGCGGTTCCCCAGCTCCAGCGCCGAGTGCATGTTGTGGGTGATCATCAGGCAAGCCAGGTTGTTTTCCTCCACCACTTTCCTTGTGAGGTTCAGCACCTTTTCCGCCGTGGCGGGATCCAGCGCCGCCGTGTGCTCGTCCAGAAGCAGGATCTTTGGCGGCACCAGGGTGGCCGCCATCAGAAGGGTCAGCGCCTGGCGCTGTCCGCCGGACAGAAGCCCCACCGGCTGTTTCATCCGGTCTTCCAGCCCCATCCCCAGCAGGGCCAGGCGCTCCCGGAACAGCTTGCGCTCCGCCGCGGAGATCCGCGAAAACGGCGACCGCTGGCCTCGTTTGGACGCCCGCAGGTAGGCGAGCGCCAGGTTTTCCTCGATGGTCATGTTGGGCGCGGTGCCCCGCATGGGATCCTGGAACAGCCTGCCGATCTCTGTGGCGCGCATATAATCCGGGACAAAGGTGATGTCCCGGTCTTCCAGCTCGATGCTGCCCTCGTCCACATAAAAACTGCCGGCTATGCAGTTAAAGAGGGTGGATTTGCCCGCGCCGTTGCTGCCGATGATGGTGGCGAACTCCCCGTTCTCCACCGTGAGGGAAATGCCGTTAATGGCCACTTTCTCGTTTACGGTGCCGGGGTTAAAGGTCTTTTTGATGTTGGTCAGTCTCAGCATCATTTGCCTCCCTTCCGCGCAGACATTGCTGCCATTTTGCGCTTCTGGAAAGCGATCTGCTGCTTCAGATAGGGGGCCGCGATGGCCACAGCCACAATGACCGCCGACACCAGCTTCAGACACTCCGCTGGCACGTGCAGCCGCAGGGCGATCGCCATGGCAAAGCGGTACAGGCAGCTCCCCAGGATCACCCCGATGATGTGGCGCTTCACGGAACCTTTGCCGATCAGCGTCTCTCCGATGATCAGGCTGGCCAGCGCGATGGTCACCATGCCGGTGCCCAGGTTGATGTCACACATTTTCTGGTACTGCCCGATCAGGCAGCCCGAGAGGGCCGTCAGGGAACCTGCCACACAGAGTCCCACGGTGACGGTGAACGACGGGTTGATGCTGGAGGTTTTCACCATGTCGGTGTTGTCCCCCGTGGCGCGGATGGAAAGTCCCAGCCGCGTGCCCAGGAACCATGCCAGGATCACGCACACGATCACCACAATGATGATGGAGACGATCAGGCGGTACCAGGTGTTCCCCAGCGCGTCCTGAAAAAGCGTGTAGATGGTGTCCACTTTAAAGATGGACAGGTTGGAAGAAAAGCCCATCACAGCCAGATTGACGGTGTAGAGCCCGGTGTTTACAATGATGCCCGCCAGTATGGGCTCCACACCCATCTTTGTCTGTAAGAGTGCCATGATGAAGCCGGATCCGACTCCCGCCAGCATGGATGCCGGCAGCGCCAGTATGGGATGCCCCATGATCGCCACCTGCGCCCCGACCGCACAGCCAAGGGTAAAGCAGCCGTCCGTGGACAGATCCGCAATTTTTAAGATTGAATAGCTGACAAACAGGGCCAGGGCCACCAGCGCGTAAATAAAGCCCAGCTCCAGCGCGCTGACGATCACCGGCAGTGATAACAGTGATCCCATGATCCGCTCCTTTTCTTTTTGTGGTCACTCAGATTTCTGATCGCCTGTCATTACTCAGAAACCTGATTGCTTGTAATTGCTCAGGAACCTGACCGCTTGTGAATGATCAGGTCCCTGATTCCTTATGTTTACTCAAATTCTTCCGCTGTAACGGTTTCTTTTACCTCTGTGCACACATCCGCAAATCCGCTGTAGTCGATCCCCAGCGCTTCCGCGGTCTCTGTGTTTACAGTGGCAATACCATTGTCAAATGTGAGTACCGGAGTGGTGGCCGGGTCGCCGCCTGTCAGCACTTCCACGATCATGTTGGCCGTCTCGGTGCCCAAGTTTGTGTAGTCCACGCCGTAGCCGCAGAACGCGCCGTTCAGAGCGAAGGAATCTGCGCCTGCATAGTGCGGGATGCCCGCCTCGATGAATTTCTCATAGATGGCCAGTTCCGATGTCATAATGGTGTTGTCGGACGGGGTGAAGATTGCGTCCACACCCGCTGCTACCAGCGCGTCCGCCGCCTGCATAACCTCTGTGTTGTTCGTGCCGGTGGCCTCTACCACATCCACGCCTTTTTCCTCGCAGTATGCCTTTGCGTCCGCAACCGGCTGCTTGGAAGCGTCCTCAGACTGGCTGTACAGCAGGCCAATGGATTTGATATCCGGGTTTGCGATGAACATCAGGTCCAGGATGGCGTTTGTGTCCAGCGCGTCGCTGGTGCCTGTGATGTTTGCGCCGGGAGCTTCCATGGATTCCACCAGGGCCGCGCCCACCGGGTCAGATACGGCGGAGAATACCACCGGGATCTGGTTGTCTTCTGTAGCTGTCTGCACGATCTGTGCCGCCGGGGTGGCAATGGGAACGATCACATCCACCTCGTCCGCGATCATCTGCGCCGCGATCTGGGTGAGCAGTGTGCCGTCCGCCTGTCCGTTCTGGAGCTGGCAGGTGAAGGTGTTTTCGCCTTCTTCGGAAACCTCTGCCAGACGCGCCTCGATCGCCTCCTCGATCTGGTTCAGGGAAGCATCGTCCACGAACTGGATGATCCCCACTTTAAAGTCCTCTGCCATTGCGGTGCCTGCCATCATAGCTGCTGCCGCCAGCGCTGCCGCCGTAGTTGCCAATACTTTTCTTTTCATAATTTTCCTCTCCTTTTATAAAAATTATATTTAAACCATGCAGATTCCTGCGGTTTGGCCAAACTGCCTGCCGTCCCGCCGGCCCCGCATGATTTTTTACTGTTTGAGAATTACAAAACCGCCTCAAACAATTTTCTTGTCTGAGACGGTAATAAACGGAGTTTATTAGCGCGGTACCACTCAACTTAACGCGAACGTTCTCTCTGCGTGTACTTTCATACACTCCGGATCGATAACGGGTCCGGTTACCCGGCAGGGATTGGCTGCCCTCAAAAGTCCATTCAGTAGATCGTCCTGCGCCGCGATCCCACCATCCGCGGCTCTCTGTGCCATTCTGAAATACTTACTATTCTTTCTCATCGGTTTGTTCTCTGATATTCAAGAGTTTAGCACGCTAAAGTGTATTTGTCAACCTCAAATTCCCGGCAGCTGCTTCTTCTAATTCCCGGCAGCTGCTTCTTCCTTCGCGCCTGCGCCGAGCCGCTTTTGGAACCCCCTGGCTGCTCTGAGCCGCTTTTAAAGCCCGCGGCTGTGTCTGGGCCGCCACATCCATTTCTCGATAAATGCCGCGGCGGAATAAGGCCCCGGTCCGTACACGGGCCAGGGCCTTGTTTTGCACATTAGTTGAATTTACGTTTGCGAGCGGCTTCGGATTTCTTTTTACGTCTCACGCTCGGCTTTTCGTAATGTTCTCTTTTACGAATTTCCTGCTGAATACCAGCCTTCGCGCAGTTTCTTTTGAAACGGCGTAAAGCGCTATCCAAAGTTTCGTTCTCTTTCACGATTACATTTGACATAGTCTCACACCCAACCTCCCTCCAGTTGCGGATTGTGCAGAATACAACTGTGGGTATTTTTTATTGCACTAGGGTTATTATACCCATTTTGCCCCCATACGTCAAGTAATTTTCGTATAATTTTCACTATTTACTCCATTAATTATGAGAATATATTCCATTGCGAAAATTTCCTGCTGCATTTTCCGCTTTATTTTCTGCCGCAAAAATTCAAGTTCTTTACTGGATCTGGCTCTCCAGCACTTCCGCGGCTTTCGCCAGCGCATCGTCCACACCGGCCGGATTCTTTCCGCCCGCCTGCGCCATGTTGGGGCGTCCGCCGCCTCCGCCGCCCACCAGGGCCGCGATGCCTTTGATCAGATTTCCCGCGTGGGCGCCCTTCTTCTGCGCCGCATCCGTGGCCATGGCGATGAGATTCACTTTCCCGTCCGCCACAGAGGCCAGCACGATCACACCCTCGCCCAGTTTTTCTTTTAACTGGTCGCCCAGGTCGCGCAGGCCGTTCATGTCCACGCCCTCCAGTTTTGCGGGCAGCAGCTTCACGCCTTTTACCTCCCGCACATTGTCCATCACGTCTCCCAGCGCGTCTTTGGCCAGTTTGCTCTTTAGGGACTCTATTTCGCTCTGGGCCGCCTTCAGCTCATCCGTGATATGGTGCAGCCGGTCAAGCAGTGTGGCCGGGGTAGCCTTCACGGCTCTGGCCGCCTCCGCCAGCTGTTCTTCCACGCTGTGGTAGTACGCGAACACGCCGTCCCCCGTCAGCGCCTCGATGCGGCGCACGCCGGCCGCGATGCCGGACTCCGAGAGGATCTTAAAGGTGGTGATCACGCCCGTGTTTGCCACGTGGGTGCCGCCGCACAGTTCCTTTGAAAAATCGCCCATGGATACCACGCGCACATCGTCCGCGTATTTTTCTCCGAACAGCGCCATCGCTCCCGTCTTTTTGGCGTCCTCGATCTTCATCACCTGAGTGACCACCGGCAGGGACGCCGCGATCTGTTCGTTTACCAGCGCTTCCGTGCGGGCGATCTCATCCGCCGTCATGGGCGCGAAATGCGCGAAGTCAAAGCGCAGGCGGTCCGGCGTCACCAGGGAGCCTTTCTGCTCCACGTGGCTGCCCAGCACGGTGCGCAGCGCTTTCTGCAAAAGGTGTGTGGCGCTGTGGTTTTTGCAGGTATCCTGGCGCTTTTTCCGGCTCACTTCCAGGGTGACCGCATCCCCCGCCTTGAACATGCCCTTCGTGACGTGGCCCACATGGCCCACTTTGCCGCCCAGCAGCTTTATGGTATCTTCCACCACAAATTCCGCGTCCGCGGTGCGGATCACGCCGGTGTCGCCCTCCTGGCCGCCCATGGTGGCGTAAAACGGCGTCTGCTTCACAAAGATCGTGCCGTTCTCGCCGTCCGACAGCGCTTCTGTCACTTCTTTTTCTGTGGTGAGCACCGTGATCTGCGATGTGTGCTCCAGGGTATCGTATCCCACAAACTCCGTGGTCACGGCGGCATCGATCTGATCGTAAACCGTGGCGTCCGCTCCCATGTAGTTGGTCAGATTTTCGGCCAGCGTTTCTAACGCCGCCGTGCGGATTTCCTGCGGCGTGAGGGTAG
>CANRKY010000127.1 GCA_947631355.1 uncultured Marvinbryantia sp. | reverse complement strand
TCCTCCGGGCGGATGACCACGTCCACCGGGGTGTTCTTCCCGAAGCCCTCGTCCACGCACTGGAAGGGGGCGCCCAGAATGTTCACCAGACGGTCCTCCACCATGATGCCGGGCAGGATATTGCTGTCCCCGATGAAGTCCGCCACGAAGGCGTTTTCCGGCTCGTTGTAGATGGTCTCCGGGGTGCCGATCTGCTGGATATAGCCCTGGTTCATCACCACGATGGTGTCGGACATGGTGAGGGCCTCCTCCTGGTCGTGGGTCACGTAGACAAAGGTGATGCCCAGCTCTTTTTTCATGCGGATCAGCTCGTACTGCATATCCTGGCGCAGCTTCAGATCCAGCGCGCCCAGTGGCTCGTCCAGAAGCAGCACCTTCGGCTCGTTCACGATGGCCCTGGCGATGGCGATGCGCTGCTGCTGGCCGCCGCTTAAAGAATCCGGAGAGCGGTTCTCGTACCCCTCCAGATTCACCAGCTTCAGGGCATATTTGATCTTATCATCTATGTATTTCTTGCTTTTGTTTTTGATCTTCAGTCCAAAAGCGATATTTTCCGCGATGTTCATGTGGGGAAAAAGGGCGTACTTCTGGAACACCGTGTTGAGCGGGCGCTTGTTGGGCGGCAGATTGGTGATGTCCTGCCCCTCAAAGATCACCTGCCCGGCGTCCGGCGTCTCGAAACCGCCGATGATGCGCAGAGTGGTGGTCTTGCCGCACCCGCTGGGACCCAGAAGGGTGAGAAATTCGTTTTCCCGGATATACAGATTTAACTCATCCAGCACGGTGTGCGAACCGTAGGACTTTGAGATTTGGATCAGATCAATAAGCTTCTGGTTCATGGCGGTTCCTCCTTTGTAACATACCATCAGTATACTTATCTCATGCGCGATATGTCAATATAAAAAAGAAACGGTCGAAACAGACGGGAAAAAAGAAACGGCCGAAACGGACGGCAATAAAGAAAATGTGAAAACCGCCGGGCAAGGCGGGAAAAAACAATTAACAAACGGGCGGAATTGTGGTATCATCAAAAATAACAGAATATTTCAGATGTCGGAAAGGAAAGAAAGACTATGGGACAGGATAAATATGTGGCCTATGTGGGCACTTATACGCACGGCAGCAGCGTGGGCGTGCACGTGTATGACCTGGATGTGGAAAACGGATATATGACGGAGCGGGACGTGGTCCCGGTGAACAACGCCTCCCACCTCACAAAGTCCACCAGCGGAAAGTATCTGTACTCGATCGCGGACGAGGGGGTGGCCGTGCTGAAGATCGACCCCGCAACGGGGGATCTGAAGATGATCAATAAAGTGGGGATAGACGGCATGCGGGGCTGCTTTCTGTCCGCGGACCAGAACGGGAAATTCCTGTATGTGGCGGGCTACCACGACGGCAAGGTGACAGTGGTGCACACCCACAGGGACGGCCGCCTGGGCAGCGTGATGGACGGCATCTTCCACAAGAGCATTTTCAGTGTGGCGGAGCGCAATTTTCGGCCGCACATCAGCTGTGTGATGCCCACGCCGGACGGGAAATTTCTCTGCGTGGTGGACAGCGGCATCGACCATGTGAACATCTACCAGGTGAACCCCACCAGCGGAAAACTGAAGCTGCTGGATGTGCTGCGCTGCGAGCTGGAATCCGGGCCCAGGCTGATGCGGTTCGGAAAGGACGGAAGGTTTGCCTATGTGAACTGCGAGCTGAGCAACGAGATCCTGGTGTACTCCTACGATGGCAGCGGGAAGCTCCCGAAATTTGAACTGCTGCAGAAAGTGGACTCGCGGATGGATAAGCAGGAGCGGGGCTGCGCCAGTTCCGGACTGCGCGTCTCTCCCAGCGGGAGATATCTGTACTGTTCCACCGCGGGAGACAACAGCGTGAGCATCTACAACATCGATCAGCAGATGGGCACGCTGAAACGGATCTGCGCGCTGCCTATCAGCGGGAAATATCCCAAGGACATTGACGTGTTCCCGGATGAGAAAACGCTGGTCACGCTGAACCACGAGTCCAACGAGATCCGGTTCTTCACCGTTGATTATGAAAAGGGGCTGATCGTGATGAAGGGCAAGCCCATCAAGATCGATACGCCCAACTGCATCCTGATCTCGAAAGTGGGAGAGGAATAGCGCGCAAAGCAGGTGTGGAATAGCGCGCAAAGTGAGAGTGAATAGCGCACAAAACGGGAGAGCCCAGCGCACAAAATGGGAGATCCAAGCACACAGCTTCAGCTGCGGCCGGGCCCGTAGAACCGCTCCAGGCTGTCCATGCGCGCCGTCACATTGGCAAAAAGCGCATCCACAAGGACAAGGGCCGCCATGGATTCCACCACCACAACAGCGCGGGGAACTACCACCGGGTCATGCCGGCCGCGCACACTCACCTCAATGGGCTGTCCGTCCCTTGTGACGGTGTGCTGCGGGTGGGCGATGGAGGGGGTGGGCTTGATGCCGACGCGCAGCAGCAGATTGCTGCCGTCGCTGATGCCGCCCAGCACGCCGCCGGAGTGGTTGGTCTGTTTTTCAATATGCCCGTCTATGGCAGTGAAAGCGTCGTTGTTTTCACTGCCTTTTGCTTTTGCGGCCGCGATCCCGTCGCCGATCTCAAAAGACTTTACCGCCCCGATGGAGCAGATGGCCTTTGCCAAATTGGCGCTTAATTTATCAAACACCGGATCGCCGAGCCCCGGGATCATGCCGGAGACGGTGCACTCCACCACGCCGCCCGCGGAATCCCCGTCTTTCCGGCAGGCGTCCAGGTACGCGGCGGCTTCTGCGGCGGCCTGCGCGTCCGGCATATTCAGAGGATTCTGCGCGATCTGATCGGCGTCAAAGCGCGCAGGATCGATCTGCACCGGGCCGATGGAGCGGGTGTAGGAGAGCAGACGGATCCCCAGCCTTTCGAGGATCTTCTCTGCCACGGCCCCCGCCGCCACGCGCCCGATAGTCTCCCGCGCGGAGGAGCGCCCGCCGCCCCGGTAATCCCGGAAACCATATTTTTGGTCGAAGGTGTAGTCCGCGTGGCCGGGACGGTAATAGTTCGCGATCTCGCTGTAGTCGGAGGAGCGCATGGTTTTGTTATAAACGATCATGGAGATGGGGCAGCCTGTGGTCTTTCCCTCAAAGACGCCGGAGAGGATCTCCACCGCGTCGTCCTCTTTGCGCGGCGTGGAATAGACGGACTGACCGGGCTTTCTGCGGTTCAGAAACTTCTGGATATCTTCCTCCGCGAGGGGCAGCCCCGCGGGACAGCCATCCACCACCACGCCCACTGCTTTTCCGTGGGATTCGCCCCAGGTGGTGACCTGAAAAATTTTTCCGAATGTAGAACCTGCCATAACTTATGCCTCCAGACTGAATAAAAGATATTGGCTACATTATACCGAAACGGGAAAAGATTGTAAAGGTTTCCGGACTTCGAATTTCACAAAACGGTCACAAAACCTGCCGTTCGGTCCATTGACAAATAAAGCCGATAATTTTATACTAGAACAAACAGAAAAACAGATCATACGAGGTGTGACAATATGAAATGGATCAGTAAAATGGAACGCAAATACGGGAAATACGCCGTGCGGAACCTTTCGGCATACATCATAGCGCTTTACGCGGCGGGCTATCTGATGCAGGCTTTGAGCCCGGAGATCATAAGCTATCTCACGCTGGAACCCATGTATATCCTGCGGGGACAGGTGTGGAGGCTGGTCTCCTGGATCCTGGTGCCGCCGTCCCAGCTGGGGATTTTTACCATCATCATGCTGTATTTTTATTACTCGGTGGGCACCACTCTGGAGCGCACCTGGGGGCCGTTCCGCTATAACTTGTATATCCTGTCCGGCGTGGTGTTCACGGTGCTTGGGGCGTTCCTGCTCTACGGGATTTTGCGCATCCTGTATCCCACCATCCTGCCGGCCATGGGCGGGGCTTTCAGCACGTACTATATCAGCATGTCCATCCTGCTGGCGTTCACCGCCACCTACCCGAACACGGAAGTGCTGCTGTACTTCTTTATCCCGATCAAGATGAAATGGCTGGGCATCTTTTACGGAGTGATGCTCCTGCTCTCGTTTATCCAGAGCGGATGGCCGGGCAGAGTGGTGATCCTGGCATCGCTTTTGAACTTTATCGTGTTCTTCCTGAGCACGCGGAACCTGCACCGCTATACCCCGAAAGAGCAGCAGCGCAGGCGCGAGTTTAAAAAAGCGGTGGCGCCGTCCAGAGTGAAGAACGAGGCGGAGACAAGCCACAAATGTGCGGTCTGCGGCAGAACGGAGAAGGACGGGGACCATCTGGAATTTCGGTACTGCTCGAAGTGCGATGGAAACTACGAATACTGTCAGGATCATCTGTTCACCCACGAGCATGTGAAGGCGCCCGGAAACAGATAGGGGCGGGAAGAAGCGGAAGATGAAGATTAAAAAGATTTTTTCATATAAAATAAAGGCGCTTGTGCCGAACCTGGTGCTGCTTGCGGTGCTCCCAGTGCTGGCGCTGATCTGTCTGGAATTTTACAACTATGTGCCCTGGAACCTCACCGTGCCCATCTTTTTTTTGAACCTGGCGTTCTTTTACCTTTTGTTTGGGATCTGCACGTTCCTTTTTGGGAGCACATCTTTAGGCTATGCCATCGCGCCTCTTATTCCCATGCTGTTCGGGCTGGCCAATTATTTTGTGGTGGATTTCCGCTCGGCCCCCATTGTGCCGTGGGATTTCTATTCCATCCGCACGGCGGCGTCTGTGGCGGGAAACTTTGAGTACGAGATCACCGGCAGGCTGGCGGCCGTGGTGTGCGGCTTTCTGCTGATCATCTTGATCGGCAGCAGGACGGGCCTGAAGGTGAAAAACTGGAAAGTGCGCCTTCTGGGGCTGCTGGTGTTTGTGGCGGGGATGTTCGGCTATATCCGGTATATCGGCACGGACGCGGCAGTGGAAACATTCGGGCTGGATACCACGCTGTTCACGCCCAACGTGCTGTACCGGAACAACGGCATCGCAGGCGGGTTCCTGGGAAATCTGAAATTTCTGATGGTGGAGGAGCCGGAGGGCTATTCGCCGGAGCGCGCACAGGAGGAAGCCCAAAACTACGAGGAGGCCGCAAAAACGCAGGAAGATGAGGATCTCCCCAACGTGGTGGTGATCATGAACGAAGCCCTGTCCGATCCGGCAGTCTTCGGGCCGTTTCATACGGACTTTGATTATATGCCGTTTCTGCACTCGATCACGGACAATGCCGTGAAGGGAAAGTGCTATGTATCCGTGAAAGGCGGAAACACGGCGAACACGGAATACGAGTTCCTCACGGGGGATACCATGGCGTTCCTTCCCGCAGGCAGCGTGCCCTATCAGCAGTATATCAAGGGGGATATGCCCACGCTGGCCAGCTATCTGAAAAAGCTGGGATACCAGACCACGGCCATTCACCCGTACAACGCATCGGGCTGGGCGCGCAACAAGGTATACCCCTGGTTCGGGTTTGACCAGGCGCTGTTCCGCAATGATTTTTCCAGTCCCATCACGGTGCGCAATTACATCAGCGATTACTCGGCGTTTGCAAAGATCATCCAGCTGTTTGAAGAAAAAGAGGAAGGGGAAAAGCTGTTTGTCTTTGAGGTGACCATGCAGAACCACGGCGGGTACAGCAAGGATGTGGAGGGGTTTGAGGAGACCATCCATCTGACGGATCTGGAAAACAAGAACACGCAGGTGCGCGCGGCGGAAAAATATCTCACACTGATGCTGGAGAGCGACCGGGCGTTTGAGACGCTGCTGAGCTATTTCATGCGGACGGACGAAAAAACCGTTGTGCTGATGTTTGGGGATCACCAGCCCTCCGATTACATTACCAACATCTTCCTGCGGCTGCAGGGGATAGACCGCGACACCTCCGAGGACGCGTATTTCGACAATTACATTGTTCCCTTCGTCCTGTGGGCGAATTACGACATCGAGGAAGAAGAACTGGACGCCGTGAGCGCCAATTATCTGAGCGGCCTGCTGCTGGAGAAGGCGGGAATCCCGCTGAGCCCGTACCAGAACTTCCTACAGGATCTGCGAAAAGAGATCCCGGCGCTGACCGCCAACATGGTCATGGACAAAGAGGGGAACCGCTATCGCTATGACGAGGGCAAGGAAACTTTCCAGGAGCAGCTGAACGCGTACAACATTCTGACCTACAACCATCTGTCGGACACCAAGCATCAGATCGAAGGGTTCTTCGAGTGAGGATGAAGTGCGGCACGGCGGATAAGGCAAGTGGCGAAGCATGACACAGCGAGCAAGGCGATTCATGAGGTGCAGTACGGCAGATAAGGCGACCGGAGAAGCACAGGAAAGATAGAGTGCCCGACGAAGCCGCAGAGAAGCGGATAGAGCGACCGGCGCAAGACGGTCTGCGTGGGACGAGAAATAGAAAACGAAAACTAGGAAAGGAAAAAAAGAATATGAGCAGTCAGTACAGACCAGAAACAAAATGTATTCAGTCGGGGTGGAAGCCCAAGAGAGGAGAGCCCCGCATCTTACCGATCATCCAGAGCACCACATTTAAGTATGACACTACGGATGAGATGGGAAGATTATTTGACCTGGAGGACAGCGGATATTTTTACACTCGTGTGCAGAACCCCACCAACGATGCGGTGGCGGCGAAGATCGCAGATCTGGAGGGCGGCGTGGCCGCGGTGCTCACCAGCTCCGGGCAGGCGGCAAACTTCTATGCGGTGGCCAATATCTGCGAGGCGGGGGATCACATTGTCGCATCGGCCACCATCTACGGCGGCACGTACAACCTGTTTTACGCCACGCTGAAGAAGATGGGCATTTCCTGCACGTTTGTGGACGCGGACGCGGATGAGGAAACCATCTCGGCGGCTTTTCAGGAAAACACGAAGGTGCTGTTTGCGGAGACCATCGCGAATCCGGCGCTGGTGGTGCTGGACATCGAGAAATTTGCGCGGATCGCCCACGCCCATCAGGTGCCGCTGATCGTAGATAACACCTTTGCAACACCCATCAACTGCAGGCCCTTTGAGTGGGGCGCGGATATCGTGG
>CANRKY010000126.1 GCA_947631355.1 uncultured Marvinbryantia sp. | reverse complement strand
GGCGGCACGGAGTCCTGCGACTGGGCGGGGATGCTGTACCGCATGTACACCCGCTGGGCGGACAAAAAGGGCTACGCCGTGGAGGTGCTGGATTATCTGGACGGCGAGGAGGCGGGGGTGAAATCCGTCACCTTCGAGGTGAAGGGCGAGAACGCCTACGGCTATCTGAAATCGGAAAAGGGCGTGCACCGCCTGGTGCGCATCTCTCCGTTTAACGCGGCGGGCAAGCGGCAGACCTCTTTCGTGTCCTGCGAAGTGATGCCGGACATCGAGGAAGACCTGGACATCGAGATCCGGGAGGAGGATCTGCGCATTGACACCTATCGCTCCAGCGGCGCGGGCGGCCAGCACATCAACAAGACGTCCTCCGCGGTGCGCATCACGCATCTGCCCACCAATATCGTGGTGCAGTGCCAGAACGAGCGCTCGCAGTTCCAGAACAAGGACAAGGCCATGCAGATGCTGAAAGCGAAACTGTTTTTGCTGAAGCAGCAGGAGAACGCGGAGAAAAGATCCGGGATCCGCGGGGAGGTGAAAGAGATCGGGTGGGGCAATCAGATCCGGTCTTATGTGATGCAGCCGTACACCATGGTGAAGGATCACCGCACAAACGCGGAGTCCGGAAACGTGGACAGTGTGATGGATGGAAACATTGATCTGTTTATCAACGCGTATCTGAAATGGATCGCGCTGGGAACGCCACAGGAAGAATAGAAAAGGAGAAGGAATATGGGAATTATCAGAACAGCAATTGGCGCGGTGAGAGGCACGGTGAACTCTGCGGTGAACGACCAGTTCCTGGAGGTCATCGAGCCGGGCGAGATGGGGGAAGGCACCGTATTTGTAAAAGGGGTGCTGATGCGAAAAGGCGCCAATAAAAAGAGCACGGCGGACACGATCTCCGACGGCTCCGTGATCCATGTGTACGACAATCAGTTTATGATCCTGACAGACGGCGGGAAAGTGATCGACTACACCGCCGAGCCGGGCTATTATACCGTGAGCAATTCCTCACAGCCCTCCATGTTTAACGGCCAGTTTGACGAGGCACTGCAGGAGACGTTTGCCAGGCTGAAATTCGGCGGCACCACGCCGGTGGCCCAGAAGGTATACTACATCAATCTGCAGGAGATCAAGGGGCTCAGATTCGGCACAAGGAACGCGGTGAATTACTTCGACAGCTTTTACAATGCAGAGCTGTTTCTGCGGGCGCACGGCACCTATTCCATCCGCATCACGGATCCGCTCACCTTCTACGCGGAAGTGGTTCCGAGGAACGCGGACCGCGTGGAGATAGAGGAGATTAACGAGCAGTATCTCTCAGAATTTCTGGAAGCCCTGCAGACGGCCATCAACAAGATGTCCGCGGACGGCACGCGGATCTCTTACGTGTCTTCCAAGGCGACGGAGCTGGGAAAATATATGGCGGATGTGCTGGACGACGAGTGGACAAAGAACCGCGGCATGCAGATCCAGTCTGTGGGGATCGCCAGCATCTCTTACGATGAGGAGTCTCAGCGGCTGATCAATATGCGCAACCAGGGCGCCATGATGGGCGACCCCAATATCCGCGAGGGCTATGTGCAGTCCGCTGTGGCCCAGGGCATGCAGCAGGCGGGGGCCAATCCCGGCGGCGCCATGGCCGGCTTTATGGGCATGGGTATGGGGATGCAGGCGGCCGGCGGCTTCATGGGCCAGGCCTCCCAGACCAATCTGCAGCAGATGCAGAACAATCAGCAAAAGGCGCAGTGGGTGTGTTCCTGCGGCGCGGCAAATACCGGAAACTTCTGTTCCGCCTGCGGGAAACCGGCTCCGGCCGGGCAGCAGTGGACCTGCTCCTGCGGCGCGGTAAACAGCGGAAACTTCTGTTCACAGTGCGGGAAACCGCGCGGATAAGGGCAATTTATGGCGGCGATCAGTTTTAAATGTCCGAACTGTGGCGGGGATCTGCGGTTTGACCCCGCCACGCAGAAATATAAATGTGCATACTGCATTTCCACCTTCACGCAGGAGGAGCTGGAAGCGGCGAACCCGCAGGCGGAGGCTCCCAGGGAAGAAGCGAAGGAGCAGAAGGATGCGAGCGGCGCGGTGGTGTATTCCTGTCCGAGCTGCGGCGCGCAGATCGTCACGGACGCCACCACGGCGGCCACGTTTTGCTATTACTGCCACAATCCGGTGGTGCTTCAGGGCAAGCTGTCCGGGGAATACAAGCCGGATCTGGTGATCCCTTTCGCGGTGGATAAAAAGGAAGCGGTGGACAGCTTCCTGGCGTTCGTGCGCAGCAAAAAATTTGTGCCGAAAGATTTTTTCTGTAAAGAGCAGATCGAAAAGATCAGCGGCGTTTACTTCCCGTTCTGGATGTATTCCTGCCAGGCGGACGGCCTGTGGAACGGCACGGGACATCGCGTAAAAGTCTATATGCAGGGGGACAGCGAGTACACCCAGACAAGCGTCTACGATGTGGACCGCCAGGCGGAGCTGGATTTTCAGCATCTGACGCGCAACGCGCTGAACAAGGAAAACCGGCAGCTGGTGGAGGCGGTGCAGCCCTTCCAGCTGGAGGGGGCAAAGGAGTTTTCCATGGGCTATCTCTCTGGGTTCCAGGCGGAAAAGCGGGATATGGAAAAACAGGAGATCTCCGGGGAGCTGCAGAGGGAAGTGCAGCAGCACGCGGAGCAGATGCTTCGCGGCACACTCTCCGATTACACGTCCCTGCAGACGGGCGCGCAGGATGTGCGCATCCGGGAGGAAGAATGGAAATATCTGCTTCTGCCCGTGTGGGTGCTCACCTACAGGGGCAGGGACGGCAAACAATATTATTACGCCATGAACGGCCAGACCAAAAAGGTGTGCGGCGTGCTGCCGGTAAATAAAAAGGCGGAGGCCCTGCTGTGCTTTGGCATTTTTGCGGCGGTATTCCTGCTCCTTTTGATGGGAGATTATTTTCTATGGTAGCGAACATGAGGGCCGCGGGACGGCTCGGAAAAAGTCTGCGGATCCTGGCGCTGGCAATGGTATGTTTCCTGCTGCTGGGGGCGCGCGCCCTGGCGGGAAATGGGGACGTCCTGGTGGACGATGCGGCTGATCTGTTTACGTTTGCGCAGGCCGAGCAGATGCGGGATCAGGCGCGGTACATGGCCGAGAAATATGATATCAACGTGCTCCTTCTGACCACGGACAATGCCGGAGGCCTGTCTTCGTCCGCCTATGCGGAGCGGTTTTATGAGGACGAGGGGTATTACGGGAACGGGGCGGACGGCGGCATTATACTCCTGATCGACCTGGACAACCGGGAACTGAACCTGGTGACGTCCGGCACGGCCATCCGCTATATCACCGATGCCAGGGAGGAAGCAGTGTACGATGCGGGGTACGGCTATGCCGCCCAGGAGCGCTACGGCAACGCCATGCTGGCCATGCTGCAGTGCGTCTGGGATTTTATGGACAGCGGCATCCCCAGCGGCCAGTACAACTACGACACGGAAACCGGCAGGATCAGCCGGTACCGCACGGTGACTTTGCTGGAAGCCCTTGTGGCGTTTCTTGCGGCGCTTGTCTGCGCGCTTTTTGCGGCGCGCACCCTGAAGCACAGCTACGGCGAGGTGAAACCGTATGAATATTCTGTGGGGCAGAATGTGGATTTTGCCCTCACGGGCCAGAAGGACGAGCTGGTGAACCAGTTTACCACCCGCAGGATACGTCCAAGAGTGTATCACTCCTCCGGAGGCGGGGGAGGCCATACGGGCAGCACCAGGAGAAGCTCCACGCATCGGTCGTCCGGCGGGCACAGCTACGGCGGCGGCCATGGGAGAAAATTTTAACGGGCGTGGAGGCAGCCTGGGTTTTGACAGCAGGGGTCGGAGGAAATCCGGCAGAACAGGAGCGTAAGCATGTCAGAAAAAGGCAGAGCAGAAAAGAAATATTACGTGCTGAGGGAGAAGGCGGTCCCGGAGGTGCTTTTGAAGGTGATGGAGGCGAAACGCCTTCTGGAGTCGGACCGCGCGGCCACGGTGCAGGACGCCACGGAGGCCGTGGGGATCAGCCGCAGCTCGTTCTATAAATACAAGGACGACATCTTCCCGCTCCACGAAAATACGAAGGGCAAGAACATTACTTTTATCATACAGATGGATGACGAGCCGGGGCTTTTGTCGGATGTGCTGAAGGTGGTGGCCGGCTATGGGGCGAACGTGCTGACCATCCATCAGACGATCCCCATAAACGGGATCGCCATGCTGACATTGAGCATCGACACCCACCCCACCATGGAAAATACCGGCGACATGTTCGAGGAACTGGAAGGGCTGCGGGGCATCCATTACCTGAAGATCCTGGGACGGGAGTGAACGGCGAAAAGAAAGATTCCTGTATATAAATGGAGAAAGGAAAAGCTGCGGGCAATTTTAGATTGACGGCACAAAGCCCGCGGCATGGTACAGTACATGAAATATATTGTAGTTTTGGGAGACGGCATGGCGGACGAACCCATCGAAGCCCTTGGCGGGAAGACGCCGCTGGAGTACGCGCACACGCCGGCCATGGACGCGCTGGCCGCGCACGCGGAGATCGGGCTTCTGCACACGATCCCGGAGGGGATGAAGCCGGGCAGCGACACGGCAAATTTATCTGTGATGGGGTACGACCCGAAAATTTATTATTCCGGCCGCTCTCCGCTGGAGGCGCTGAGCATCGGCGTTCCCATGAAGGACACGGATGTGGCCCTGCGCTGCAATTTGGTGACGCTCTCGAAGGAAGAACCCTACGAGAAGAAGACCATGATCGACCACAGCTCCGGGGAGATCTCCACGCAGGACGCGGCGGTGCTCCTGGAGGCGGTAAAAAAAGAACTGGAAAAAGACGGATATCACTTTTATGTGGGCACAAGCTACCGGCACTGCCTGATCTGGGAGAACGGGAAAGTGGTGCCGCTGTCACAGCCGCACGATATCCTGACACAGTGCATTGAGAATTATCTCCCCCACGATGAGGCGCTGCGAAGGATGCAGAAGCGCAGCTACGAGATCCTCGCGGAGCATCCTATCAATGTGGAGCGTGAAAAGAAGGGCCTGAATCCGGCAAACAGCTGCTGGTTCTGGGGCGCGGGCACAAAACCGGCGCTCACCTCTTTCGAGGAGCGGTTCCACAAAAAGGGCGTGATGATCTCGGCGGTGGATCTGTTAAAAGGCATCGCGGTGGGTGCGGGCATCCGCAACATCATTGTGGAGGGCGCCAACGGGGGCCTGCACACCAATTATGAGGGCAAGGCCCAGGCCGCGGTGGACGCGGTGCTGAAGGACGGCTATGATTTTGCGTATATCCACGTGGAGGCCCCCGATGAGATGGGGCACCAGGGCAGTGTGGAGCGAAAAGTGCAGTCCATTGAATACCTGGATCAGCGGGTTATCCGCAACGTCATGGAGCAGATGGACGCGTCGCGGGAGCCTTACCGGCTGCTGGTGCTGCCGGATCACCCCACGCCCATCCGGGTGCGCACGCACACATCGGATCCGGTGCCGTACCTCTTGTACGACAGCACCCAGAAGCGTCAGGAAAACTGGAAATACAACGAGCGTGAGGCCAGGCAGAGCGGAAACTATATCGCGGAAGGCCATAAGATGATGGAGCACTTTTTCGAGCGCTGAAGAAAGTAGGGATTTAAGATGGATATTATAAAAAAACTGGCGGCGGAGCTTGCGGCTGCACCCTGGCAGGCGGAGGCCGCCGTCCGGCTGATCGATGAGGGAAACACCATCCCGTTTATCGCCCGTTACCGAAAGGAGGCAACGGGCTCTTTAAATGATGAGCAGCTGCGCACGCTTTTTGAGCGCCTGACGTATCTGCGCAATCTGGAGGAAAAGAAAGAGCAGGTGCTCGCCTCCATTGAGGAGCAGGGCAAACTGACCGAGGAGCTGCGGCGCCAGATCCAGGCGGCGGAAACGCTGGTGGTGGTGGAAGACCTGTACCGCCCCTACCGGCCAAAGCGCCGCACCCGCGCCACAGTGGCAAAGGAGAAAGGACTGGATGGCCTGGCAAACATTATTTTGCTGCAGACCACGGACCGACCGATCCTGGAGGAGGCCGCCGCGTACGTGAACCCGGAAAAAGAGGTGGCCACGCCGGAGGAAGCGCTGCAGGGCGCCATGGATATCCTGGCGGAGAACATTTCGGACGAGGCGGATTACCGCATCCGCATCCGCACATGGACGGAAAAAGAGGGCGTGCTGACCGTCGAGGCGAAGGATGAGGAGCAGCGGTCCGTATACGAGATGTACTATCATTTTTCGGAACCGGTGGCGAAGCTGGCCGGGCATCGGGTGCTGGCTCTGAACCGCGGGGAGAAAGAAAAGATCCTGAGCGTGAAGCTGGAAGCGCCGGAGGACAAGATCCTGGCGTATCTGGAAAAGAAGGTGATCCGCCGCGACAACCCCAACACCGCGCCGGTGCTGCGGGAAGTGACCGCAGACAGCTATAAGCGGCTGATCGCGCCAGCCATAGAGCGGGAGGTGCGGGGCAGTCTCACGGAAAAGGCCCAGGACGGCGCCATCTCCGTGTTCGGAAAAAATCTGACACAGCTTCTGATGCAGCCGCCCATCGCCGGGCAGGTGGTGCTGGGCTGGGATCCGGCCTTCCGCACAGGGTGCAAGCTGGCCGTGGTGGACGCCACGGGAAAAGTGCTGGACACGGCGGTGATCTATCCCACCGCGCCCACAAATCCGCAGAAGATCCGGGCGGCGAAGGAGACGCTGAAACGGTTTATAGACAAATACCATGTCACATTGATCTCGCTGGGGAACGGCACGGCCTCGCGGGAATCCGAGCAGATCATCGTGGAGCTGCTGAAGGAGATCTCCGCTCCGGTGCACTATGTGATCACCAACGAGGCGGGAGCGTCCGTGTATTCCGCCAGCAAGCTGGGGGCGGAGGAGTTCCCGGAATTTGACGTGGGCCAGAGGAGCGCGGCGTCCATTGCGCGGCGCGTGCAGGATCCGCTGGCGGAACTGGTGAAGATCGACCCCGCCTCCATCGGCGTGGGGCAGTACCAGCACGACATGAACCAGAAAAAGCTGTCGGAGACGCTGGAGGGCGTGGTGGAGGACTGCGTG
>CANRKY010000125.1 GCA_947631355.1 uncultured Marvinbryantia sp. | reverse complement strand
AATACATAAAAATCAATTTGACATAAAAAAATAAGCCTGACAAGGCTTTCACGAGATATGGGTGTCAAAAACCCGAAATTTCCGCCACAGAGATCGCTGTGACAGAAAGAGAAGAAAAACTGAGCGTCCGGGTGAATTATATAATAAACGCAAACGGACAATATCTGGCGGATTCTGTGATAAATATACAAATTTTTTCGAGATAAATTCCAATATTTGTAATTACAGCGAATTATTTCTGTTTGTTGACATTGAGGTATTTTAATGGTACAATGTCAAAGAGTTAAGAAAAAATGTCAGGCAACCGACTTTATTGATGAGGAAACATGGACGGATTTATAGACTTGCATTGCCATATACTTCCAGGTGTAGACGATGGCGCGGAAAATATGGAGATGACGATCAAAATGATCCATATGGCCCGGGCGGAGGGCATCGGCACGATGATCGCCACCCCGCATTACAGAGAGGGCTATGTAGAGACGTCTCCGGTGCAGTTACATACCGTGTACCGCCAGGTGCTCCTGGAAGCGCAGAGGATAGATCCTGATTTTCGAATCTTTCTTGGCAACGAGCTTTATAATTGCTATCATCTGGATGAGTATCTGGAGAAAGGCAGTGTGATGACTCTGGCCGGGTCGGCATATGTTCTGACGGAATTTTCTCCGTCAAAGAGCTACTCAGAGATGCGCTCCGCGTTCCGAAAACTGCAGATGGCAGGCTATCGGCCGATCCTGGCTCATACGGAACGCTATTCGTGTTTGAGGCAGGATGACAGCAGGGTGGAGGAACTGGTGGGAAGCGGCATCTATATTCAGGTGAATACCTCCAGCGTGACAGGGAAAAACGGTTATGGCGCCCGGTCATTCTCCAGAAATCTTCTGAAACACGGGCTGGTGCATTTCCTGGCCACGGATGCGCATAATTTAAAAGAGCGCGGGCCGGAGATGAAAAAGTGCATGGAATTTGTGGAAAAGAAATATGGCAGCCGGTATGCTGACAGACTGGGAAGAAAAAATGCAGAATATGTTCTGCGAAATTATTCGATCTGAATAAAAGAAAAAAAGAACAGACGGGAAGAATTATGGAAAAATTAGTGGAGATGGATGAAAGACAGTTACAGGTAGTAAATGAGGCAGCAGAAGATGAGATAGAGATCGATCTGCGGGAAATATTCTATGTTTTACTTGGCAACTGGAAATCTATTTTTCTGGCAATGCTGGTGGGAGCAGTGATACTGGGGGCGTACCGCACGTTCCTTCTGAAGCCGTCCTACCAGGCGGATGCGATGATCTATATCACCAATACCGATTCGCTGATCACGTTCTCGGATCTGCAGCTGAGCGCGGCGCTGACAGAGGACTATGCCAATATCATCAACAGCCGTACCGTGCTGAACCGCGTGATCGATGAGCTGCAGCTCAATCTGGACTTTTCGGAGCTGCGCGAGCTGGTGAAGGTGGAAAATCCGGACTCCACGCATATCATCCATATTATGGTGACGTGCGACGATCTGGAGCTCAGCCGGAACATTGCCAATGCGCTGCTGAATGTGGGCGTTCACCAGATCTATCAGATCATCGGGAGCGGCGAGCCCACGGTTATCGATTATTCCGAGGCGGAAGCCGTGCTGGATGTGACGCCGAGCCTGCTGCGCTTTGTGGCGATCGGTGCATTGCTGGGAATGTTTGTTGTGGGGGCAATCCTTGTGGTGCGCATCCTGATGAATACAACTATGAAGTCAGAAGATGATATTGATCGTTATCTGCATATTCCTGTGCTGGCAGCGGTACCATATTTCAGAGAGAAATAAGAGTAGGAGGAAAGAGAAGATATGGAGCAGCAGCAACAGTGGCGTCCCATTATGGGCACCAGAAAAATTGTCACTCCACAGATTGAGGAACAGCCGTTTCAGGTGAGGGAGGCAATCAACATCCTGCGCGGAAATATCCAGCTCAGCGGATATAATCTGAAAACGATCGCGGTGACCAGCGCTCTTGCGCATGAAGGAAAATCTTCTATCGCGTTTCGCCTTGCCAAAAGTCTGGCGGGCCTGAATAAAAAAATTATTTATATTGACTGTGATATCCGAAATTCTGTTATGCTGACAAGATACAACATTCAGCAGAAGACTATCGGATTGTGCGAATACCTGTGCGGTGTTGTGGGGATGCAGGACGTTATATATATGACGGACGACCGCTTCCTGAATATCGTATTTACCGGCGCAACGGCGCCGAACCCCAGTGAGCTTTTGTCCGGGGCGCGCTTTGACGAGCTGCTGAGCTGGGCGAAAGAAAATTATGATTATGTGATCCTGGACACACCGCCGATCAATCTGGTGATCGATGGCGTGCTGGTGGCAAAGAGATGCGATGGCGCCATCCTGGTGGTGGAGAGCGGGCTGACAGAGCGGTCGCAGGCCGTGCGCGCGAAGCATCAGTTAGAGCTGTCCGGTATCCGTATCCTGGGTGCCGTGCTGAATAAAGTGGGTACCAAAAAGAGCGGCTATGGATATGGCTACGGTTATGGTTACGGATATGGCTATGGTTATGGTTACGGCTATGGCTACGGCTACGGAGAGGACAGAGAGAGAGCAGAGAAAAGCGGCAAAAAGAAGGGAAAGAAAAAGAAGGCAAAGAGCAGTGCTCCAGCGCCGGATGTTTCTTCCGAAAAGAATAATAGGTTAAATGTATGAGAAAACACGGGCGGATATCCCATCGCATACGCCGGTTCCTCCGGTATAACAGAAAACAGATTACAGTGAGTGCAGTGATCGTACTGCTGGTAGTGTCTGTCGCCTCTGTATGGCTCTGGAAAATGCACAGAGAGAACAGCCGCCATGTGACGGCGGGCAATTCTGTGGATATGAGCAGCGGATACCGCAACGTTACTTATAAAGGAAAAAAATATCAGTATAACAACCTGATCACCACCGTCCTGTATGCGGGCATAGACTCCCAGGGAAAAGTGGAAAAGACGGGTTACACCAACGCACCGAGAGCGGACAGCATCTCGGTAGTGGTATTGGATAAAAAGAAGAAGAAAATGACGATCATAGCCATCAGCCGCGACACGATGACAGAGGTGCGGCGCTACTCCCTCAGCGGGAGAGACCGCGGCACCCATGAGACACATTTAGGTTATGCGTTCGCCTACGGCGAGGGCGGCAAGGTGAGCTGTGAGAACCTGAGAGATGCAGTTTCCCAGTTGTTAGGTGGGATTCCGATCAATGAATACGTGGTGACCAACCAGGATTCCATGCCCTACATCAACGATCTGGTGGGCGGGGTTACTGTGAAGGTGCCGAATGACGATCTGGTGAAAAACTATCCCAGGCTCACGAAGGGCGCCGTTGTGAAGCTGGATGACAGCAACATCCGCGATTATCTGCATTACCGCGACACCACCGTGGATTTCAGTAACGATGGCCGTGTGGAGCGCCAGCGCTCCTATGTGGATGCCTATGTTGTAAAAGCGAAAGAGCAGGTGCGGGACAATCCCGAAGGGACATGGAACAAACTGGAAGACATGGGCGATTACCTGCTGACCAGTGTGACAAAGAATAAATATCTGAATCTGATCAATATCTTCCGCCAGATGGAGTTTTCCGATGACAATTTCTATCGGCCGAAGGGCGAAAATGTGGTGGGAGACGGACACGATGAATTTTACATCGACAGGGAAGATCTTCAGGCGAATCTGATCGATATCTTCTATGAGGAGATTTAATTCGGTTTAGACTTCCAAAGGAAGTTTAAGCATAGATTAGTTTTCCAAAAGAAAGCTAAAATAAGGGAGAAAGGAGGAAATGTTATGAAAAGACTTGTTGCAATTCTTTGCACAGCCGCAACTGTATTCACGATGGCAGCTTCTGCAATCGCAGCTCCGAGTATCGGTACATTCGATTATGGTGATGCGACAGTAGACGCATCTGGCACAACAGCAACGATTCCGGAAGGAAAGAAAGTAGCTGTACAGGAGGCAACTCCTGACAACTATGCTGATAAGAAAGTAGCAGATGCCGTAAAACTGCTCAACGGTGATGAGCCGACCAGCCTTCAGGATATCTTTGATGTTCTGGAATTTGACGCGAAAGACGTTAAGACAACGGACGGCAAAGAGATCGATCCGAAGGATTACGATCCGATCACAAAGTTTGCTGATCTGGTTATCACAGACGGCACAAAAGCTGAGTATACCATTGATGGTAAAGTGAAAGTGACCGTAAAGGTCGAGGATGTGCTGAAAGACGTGAAAGCGGAAGATCTTCTGATCATGCAGGTTGACCCGACAACAGGTGAGGTATTCTTCGTAGAAGTTACCGATGTTGATCCTGAGACTGGGGAAATCACAGCAGTCTTTCCGTGCCTTGGGCCGTTCACCATTCTGGAAAAAACGGCGGCTTAACAGGGATGGCGTACTAGTCAGAATATGACGGGATGGGGCAGCAGCTTGCGCTCGCTGCTTCTCCCGTTCATATTTTGAAACCATCGGATTGAAAGGATAGCGAAAGAGGAATGGCAAAGAGAAAAAAAGGTGAACAGGAAAACAGTCCATTTAAAATGGTTCTTTATACAATTGCGGTGCTGGGCCTGATAGGTTGCCTGGTATTTTTTGTGTATGCAGACAAACGCGCAGAGCTGGCTTATGAGGAGCAGGTACGCATAATTTCCGAAGGAGAAACGGAATACGTGATGACGGAGCGCAAACCGGAGACAGAGTCGGAGACCGAGACGGAAACGGAGGCGCCGCCTGCCACGGAAGCGCAGCAGACAGAAACTCCCGCGGCAGCTACAGAGCAGCAGACGGAAGCCACATCAGACACCTCCGCGGTGGAGACAAACGCCCAGGGCGTGGCGATAGACAAGGCCATGCCGATCATGGTGTTAAACGGTACCAGGAAGGAAGGCGTGGCGGGCTACTGGTCCACGCAGCTTATGGCGCTGGGTTATACCAATGTCTCTCCTGTGAATTATAACGGGAGGATTGAGGAGGAGACGGTGATCTATGCGGAGGATACCAAAAGGGCGGAGCAGCTTCTGCTCACATTTCCCAACGCGGTGATCCGGCAGGGAAGCATTACCAGCGGCATAGAAGTTTCCGCGGGCGGCACCATTCCGCAGGAACAGGAAGTCTATATAGTGGTTGGAACAAACGACGCGAGATCGTCATAAAAATAAAGAAAATAAAATCGGCTGTCACATTTTTTGCGGCAGCCGATTTTTTGTGCTTTACGATTTTGTATGTCTTGTGCTTTTATGTGCGTTACGCTTTTTCAGGGAGCTGGATGCGGATGTGCACATCTTCCAGCTGTCTGGGATCCACCTCCGCGGGGGCACCCATCATAACGTCCTGAGCGTTTTTGTTCATGGGGAACGGGATGATCTCCCGGATGCTTTCTTCCCCAGCGATCAGCATGACCATGCGGTCCACGCCCGGAGCGATCCCGGCATGGGGCGGTGCTCCGTAACAGAAGGCATTGTACATGGCGGGGAATTTCGCTTTCACATCCGCCTCGCCCAATCCCACCAGATTGAAGGCTTTTACCATGATTTCCGGGTCGTGGTTTCGCACAGCGCCGGAGGAAAGCTCCACGCCGTTGCAAACCAGGTCGTACTGATAGGCGAGGATTTCCAGAGGATCCTGATCTTCCAGCGCCTTCATGCCGCCCTGAGGCATGGAAAACGGATTGTGGCAGAACTCCAGCTCGCCGGATTCCTCACCGATCTCGTACATCGGGAAGTCCACGATCCAGCAAAATTCGTAACAGTCGGCTTTCATATGCTCCGGGCAGATATTGCCCAGCATCTTTCGGAGCACGCCGGCTGTTTTCTGGGCCGCCTGCTTTTTGCCCGCAGCGAGGCCCACAAAGTCTCCCGGCTTCAGGCCCAGCGCCTGGTTCACCTGTTCCTTGCGCTCCTGCAGGAATTTCGAGATGCCGCCAATATATTCTCCGTTTTCATCCAGACGGAACCAGAACGCCTTGTTTCCGCTCACCACTTCCACATCGGCGCACAGTTTGTCGATCACTTTCCGCGTCCCGTGAAAATCGGGTACGACCACCGCTTTTACGGTCTGTCCATCAAATGGGCCGAACCCGCAGTCCGCCATACAGGAAGTGGCGTCCTGCACCAGAAGGTCAATGCGCAGATCCGGCTTGTCCGTGCCGTACTGTTCCATGGCGTCTGTATAGGAGATGCGGCGGAAAGGAGCCGTGGAAGCTTGGTGATAAATACCGTATTTTGCGAAGATGGGCGGAAGTACATCCTCCAGAATGGCGAACACGTCCTCCTGGTCGGCGAACGCCATCTCCATATCCAGCTGATAAAACTCTCCCGGCGAGCGGTCTGCCCGGGCGTCCTCATCGCGGAAGCAGGGTGCGATCTGGAAGTACCGGTCAAACCCGGACGCCATCAGGAGCTGCTTAAACTGCTGCGGCGCCTGGGGCAGAGCGTAAAACTTTCCGGGGTGATTGCGGGCGGGAACCAGATAATCCCTTGCGCCCTCCGGAGAGGAGCAGGTGAGGATCGGCGTGGTGATCTCTATAAAATCGTGCGCCGTCATACTGGCGCGCAGATCCGCCACAATCTTGCTGCGCAGTGTGATGCGGTCTTTCACGGCGGGGTTGCGCAGATCCAGGTAGCGGTATTTCAGGCGGGTATTCTCATCCGCCTCCTTCGAGCGCGCGATCTGGAACGGAAGCTCGTTATAGATGCATTTTCCCAGCAGCTCGATCTGTGTGGGAACCACCTCAATATCGCCGGTTGCCACCGTATTTGTCTTGTTGGAGCGCTCCCGCACTGTTCCGCAGACAGAAATCGTGGACTCATAGTTGATCGCATCCACAATATTCATCATTTCCTCAGTTTCAATGACCACCTGAGTCACTCCATAATAATCTCTCAGAATTAAAAAACCCAGGTTCTTACTTACTTTTCGCAGATTGTCGAACCATCCGACAATCTTCACGTCTGCACCCACATCGCTTATGCGAAGCTGGCCGCAGGTATGTGTTCTTCCCTGCATGATCGTCTCCATCCTTTATTGTGATATAAAACTGCCCTGCGGCAGTTCTTTTCTATTATAATAGCGGAATATTTCAAAGTCAACCTCTATGCATTGCATGCGGCGCAGAGAGTTCAGAAATTTTTAATCTGCCCTTGCAAAAACAGAACGCATGTTCTATAATCCCATCTTTAACACTTTATGACGTTAAAAATCCCAGAAATTATTGAAAAATCAATAGTTTCTGGGATTTGTTGG
>CANRKY010000124.1 GCA_947631355.1 uncultured Marvinbryantia sp. | reverse complement strand
GTGCGGTACTTTTCCATAAACAGTTCCGGCCTCGCCAGGCGGAACCGGTAAATGCTCTGCTTCACATCCCCCACCATGAAAATGTTCTGCTTTCCCCTGGGGATCCGGGAGATGCTGGTGAGGATCTGTTCCTGCACCATGTTGCTGTCCTGGTATTCATCGATCAGGATCTCCTCAAAATAATCCGCGAAATCTTCCGCCGCCGCGGTGGGAACCATGCGCCCGTCCTCGCGGCGCACCAGGATCTGCAGGGCGTAGTGTTCCATATCGCCAAAATCCAGCACATTCTTTTTCCGTTTTTCCTCGGCAAACGCCTCCGCAAAGCGGATGGTAAAATCCACCAGCGTATCCGCCAGGGGCGCGCTTTTCTGCATCTGGTCGGCAAGCGATGGAAACGGCGCGTAAAAGAACATGTTCTGCAGTTCCTTCAGGGCGTCTTTGCAGTCGTCCCGCATCGCCTTCACCAGTTCGCGCTTCTGCGCCAGGATCCGCTCATCCTTCGCCCTGGAAAGAGCGGCAAACGCCATATCCTGCATCACCCGGTTCCGAGCGTCGTAAGACGTCTGCGCCAGCAGTTTTTCCACAAAAGCCGCATCCTGCTGCAGCGCATCCAGGTACACATAAGGGCCGTCATCCTCGCCGCAGATCTCTATGGCCTCCCGCAGCCGGGCGCCGATCTCCTCCAGGATCCGGCCGGAGTATTCCATAATGCCCTCCATCCAGGCGGACGCCTCCAGCTCTCCCGCACTGGCGTGGTACGCGTTTTTGCAGGCCAAAAGCCAATCCTCCGGGAAGGGGAAGCTGCGGGAAAAGCGGTACAGCTCCAATACGCGCTCAGACAGCTCCCGGTCGTCCCGCCCCGTGGCGAGGCAGCGGCTCATATTCCGAAAAGCCTCGTCCTTTTGCGCGTAAGCCTCATCCAGCAGGCGCTTCATCACATCCGCCTGCAGGAGCCTGCACTCCCCATCGTCCGCCACCCGCATCCCCGGATCCAGGTCTATGGTGTGAAAATGGCTGCGGATCACATACTGGCAAAAGCTGTGTATGGTTGTGATCTGCGCGTTTGGCAGAAGCGACGCCTGCCGCTGCAGATGCTCCAGCATCCCCTCCGGCGCCCCGTCTTTTTCCCACTCCTCTATTTTCCGCTCGATGGCGGCGCGTATCCGGTCTTTCATCTCCCCGGCCGCCGCCTTCGTAAATGTCACCACCAGAAGCCGGTCGATATCTATGGGATGCGCTTGATCCATCAGCATGGACAAAATGCGCTCCACAAGCACAGCTGTCTTCCCGGAACCCGCTGCCGCGGATACCAGAAGACTGCAGCCGCGCAGATCGATCACCTGCTGCTGTTCCTCTGTCCATGCCATGGCCTTCCCTCCTGTTTGGTTTCTTGTTTCCTGCGCTCGCTGTTGCACGAATGTTCTGAGCGCCTGCAGGTTTCCTGCATTCGATTTTCACATATCTGCTCCCTGCAGGTTTTTTGCGCTCACTTTTTGCATATTTGATCTCTGCAGGTTTTCTGTGCTCGCTTTTCGCATATCCGCTCTCTGCAGGTTTTCTGTACTCGCTTTTACAGGAATGTTCTGCGCGTCTGCTTTCTACGGATTTCCTTCCTGTGCATCCGTGTCCTGCGCGGTCTCCTCGCCCTCCAGGATGCGCCGCCAGATCTCCTCCTTCGACAGCTCTCTCAGGCGGTTTACCACCGTGCCCGGGATCCGCCCGTCAAAGCAGCACACCGATCCAAACGCGCAGCGATCGCAGGCCGATTCCCGGTTCCTCACATACGGCACCGCCGCGATCTCGCCGGACAGGATGCGCCTGCCCAGCTCCTGCATTTTTTTCTGCACAAAGGCGGACATTTTTTCAAACTGCTCCATGGTGGCCGTGCCGGAGCGCTTCGCAAGGCTCCCGTCCTTATTTTTTGCCACCGGGATCACCAGCGATTCCTTCTCGATACGGGCGTCCATGGCCCCGATCACACATTCCTCGCTGTTCACCAGACCGTCCGGCCGCAGCTCTTTTAAGAGCATCTGCTCGGCCTCCTCCTCGTCCGGCTCTCCGTCCGTGCGCAGCATGGGGTCTTTCATGTGATAGTAAAAGATCCCGCCGGGCAGCACTTCTTTTCCCGGATGCCTCGCTTTTACCATCTGCATGGCCGCGTTTAAATAAACCACCAGCTGCAGCTGCTGGCCGTAATACAGGGCCGTCAGGTCAAAAAATGTGAACCCGGATTTGTAATCCACCACTTTCACGTACAGCCGGTCTCCTATCTCGCATAGATCCATGCGGTCTATACGCCCCTTCAGCCGGATCTGCTCCTCCCCGGACAGCGCGATGCATGCCGCCTCCAGCCCGTCCGCCGAGGAAAAGGGCATCTCAAAACCCGCCGGATAAAAGCGCCCCGCAGCGATCTGCCGGTGAAACGCCCAGGCGGTGCGCCGCATCACATACTTCATACGCTGGATCATATACTCGTTGCTGGCGCTGTCGTGCAGGATCTGCTGCCCGTACTGCTGCGCCGTCTCCTCCACGCACTGGTCGGCCAGGGCATCGCGCGCGTCGTCCGGCATGGCGGCCCAGCCATACCCGCTCTCCGCCACTTTCCGGGAATAAAGCTCTATCGCGCTGTGCAAAATGTTCCCCATATCCAGCGGCCGAAATTCATATTCCTCCCGCTGGGCAAGGCCCAGCCCGTACTGCAGAAAATACGCAAAGGCGCAGGAGGCAAATTTTTCCAGCCGGCTCACGCTGGCATCCAGCAGATTCCCGTACAATTCCCGCGCGGCAGCGCGCCCGATCCCGCTCTGATCCGCCTCGGTAAACGCCGCGCGCACCAGTTTCTGCACCTGCTCGCCCTCGCCGCTGCGGCGATACCAGTTGTACAGTTCCAGCCAGGAAAAAGACGGCTCCTTCTCCCGGATCTGCCACAGCCCTTCCAGAAAATACTTCTGTCCGTTGGCCGGGGTGTACACGCGGTCCGCAAAAAAGCGGCACGGATCCTCATCCTGTATGTGCAGTTCCGGGAACAGCCGGTTCACCGAGTGGAACACATAGGAGGGACGCATGGGCGACCCGTCCATGGCCGCCTTGCTGCAGCACAGATACAGGCGCTCCCTGGGCTTCGTGAGATTCAGGTACAGATAAAATTTCTGGATATAGCTGTTCTCCCGCGCCGTGGGCGCCAGCTCCACGCCGCAGTCCTTCAGGCTCTCCCGCTCCATATCCGACAGCAGGCTGCCGCCCTGCCCGGCCGCCGGCACCCAGCCGTCGTTCAGCCCCAGGAAGATCAGCACGCGGATATTCTGCAGCCTGGTGCGCTCGATATCCCCCACCTGCACCCGGTCCGCCGCCGGAGGCACCATACGGATGCGGGCCTCCTCGAACCCCGCCTCCAAAAGCTGCGCGTACTCCTGCACACTCAGGCACTCATCGCCCAGCAGTTCTTCCAACTTATCCAGCAACTGGGACACCATGTCGTAGATGCCCAAAAACTCTTTTCGCAGTTCTTCTTTTTTCTGCAGCGCCTCCGCATAACCTTCCATCTGTCCGCGCATCCCATAAAAATCCAGCAGCGCCCGCAGCGCCTCCGTTTTCTGCCGGGCGTCCGTCTTCGCGGAGCGCATACATTCCGTGAACGGCAGCAGCGCCTCCATGATCCTGCCCCGCAGTTCCTCGCACTGCGCCAGCTGCTCATCGGAAAAGCCCCGGGGCGTTCTGTAAAAAGGAGCGCGCCACGCCGAAAAGCCGCGCACGCCGGAGGCCAGGACATAATTTTCCAAAAGATCCAGCGCGCCGTCCTCTATGCCGCACAGGCGCGTGCGCAGGCAGCGGAACACCGCTGTGCAGGTGTAATCCTGCTGCACAAGATCCAGCGCCGCCCGCACAAACTCGATCAGCGGATTGGAAAATACCGTGCGGGTGCTGTCCATAAAACAGGGCACATCGTACTCCTGAAACACCTGCGGAATGTAATTCGCATAGGAGGCCAGATCCCCCACGATCACCGCAATGTCCCGGTAGCGGAAGTTTTCCTTCAAAAGGCCCCGGATCGTGCGGGCCGCAAAATGCGCCTCCTGCCGCGGATCCGCCGCCGTGTGAAAAGAGATGGCCCCCGTGTTTGCCTTTGGAAACCCTCCGGCCCGGCCCGCGCGGAACAGATTCCTCTCCAGATAGCCCAGCTCCGGGGTCTCCCGGAAACGGGGAAGTTCTCGCTCTTTCATAATATGGGGCTCTGCCGCCTCACACCCGCGCTCCTTCGCCATGTGCAGCAGCATGCGGATGGTCTTCTTGCTCAGATAAAACAGTTCGTGCTCCCCGCGGATGCGCAGGAAATCTTCCCGCACGTCCACGCACACCGTCACATACACATCCCTTGCAATGCACAGCAGCTCTCCCAGAAACTTTTGCTGGATAGGGGTAAAGCCCGTAAAGCCGTCCAGCGCAATGGTGCACCCCCGCAAAAGCTTCGACCGTGACGCCACCTGGCACAGAACCTCCAGACGCTCCTCCGCTGTGATATACTTTCCCTGCAGCTCCTCCCGGAACGCCTCGTACAAGAGACTGATATCCTTCAATTTATAATACAGGGTCGGCTTTTTTTCCGCCTCCGCCAGGAGCCGCTCCATTTTCTGCGCGTCGATGTCGTACTGCGTCAGCTCCGAGATCATAGATTTCATCTGGCGCAGGTACCCCGGTTTTTTCAAGTTGCTTTTCAGAACTTTCAGCTCTTTTTCTTTTTTGGACGCCGCGCGGCGCAAAAGCAGGGTCTTTCCCGTCTCCTCCAGGATCCGGCGGTCGTCCGCTCCCATTTCCTGAAACACGCGGTGGGCCAGGCGCTGGAAGCTCAGCACGTCAATATTGAGCAGGCCCTTATCCGGGTGCATACCGGCCAGTTCCATCTGCGTCTGCATGGTAAACTGCTCCGGTACGATCACCAGAAATTTACTTTCCGGCCATCGTCCCGAAGCCTCTATGATCTTCTGATACAGATAACAGGATTTTCCGCTGCCGGAATTTCCCAGAATGAGACGCAGAGCCATGATCCTTTACCTCGCTAACTGCCGCAGACGCTCTTTCACCTGTTCCATCATGTCGGTGTATTTTGCAAGTTTCGCTTTTTCTTCCTCAATTTTTGCCGCCGGGGCACGGCTCACAAACTTCTCGTTCCCCAGCATGCCGTTCACGCGGGCCAGCTCTTTTTGCAGGCGCTCCTCCTCTTTTTGCAGGCGCTCCACCTCTTTATCGATGTCCACAAGTTCTGCAAAGGGCATATAGATCACCGCATCGTGAATCACGGCAGAAACCGCGTCCTCCCCGATGCCCGCCTTGTCGGCCTGCACCGCAACCTCGCCCGCGTAGCCCAATGTGGCGAAAAACACCTTTCCGCTCTCAAAAATACTGCGCACCGCTTCCTTTTCTGACACCACAAACACTTTCGCCTTTTTGCTGGGCGGAACGTTCATGGAAGTGCGCACGTTCCGGATGGCGCGCACCGCTTCCTTGATGGTCTCCACCGCCGCTTCCTGATCCGCGAAATCCCACGCGTCCGTGTAAACCGGCCAGTCCGCGATCATAATGGACTCCTCCTGCGGGTTCAAAGTGCAGTAGATTTCCTCCGTCACAAAGGGCATGAAGGGATGCAGCAGTTTCAGGGCGTTCCCCAGCACCGTCTTTAAGGTCCACAACGCGGCGCCCTTGGTGGTGTCCGTATCGCTGTACAGCCGCGGCTTCACCATCTCGATGTACCAGTCGCAGAATTCCTCCCAGATAAAGTCGTACACTTTCTGCACGGCAATGCCCAGCTCGTATTTGTCCATATTTTCCGTCACGTCTTTTGCCAGGGTGTTCACCTTGGAAAGGATCCACTGATCCGCCTGGGTCATGGAATCCTCCGGCATTTCATCGGGGATCTGCGCCTTCTCCAGATTCATCATGATAAAGCGGGACGCGTTCCAGATCTTGTTCGCAAAATTGCGGCTGGACTCCACCCGCTCCCAGTAAAAGCGCATATCATTGCCGGGCGCGTTGCCGGTGATCAGGGTGAGCCTCAGGGCATCCGCGCCGTATTTATCGATCACTTCCAGCGGGTCGATCCCGTTATTTAACGATTTGCTCATTTTTCTTCCCAGTGGATCGCGCACCAGGCCGTGGATCAGCACATGGTGGAACGGCGCTTTCCCGGTCTGCTCCAGGGCGGAGAACACCATGCGGATCACCCAGAAGAAAATGATGTCGTAGCCCGTCACCAAAACATCCGTGGGATAGAAATATTCCAATTCCGGCGTCTTTTCGGGCCACCCCAGCGTGGAAAACGGCCACAGCGCCGAGGAAAACCAGGTGTCCAGTGTATCTTCATCCTGGGTGAAATGCGTGCAGCCGCACTTCGGACATTTTTCCGGCACGCCGCGGCTCACCACCATCTCCCCGCACTTGTCGCAGTAATAGGCCGGGATGCGGTGCCCCCACCAGAGCTGCCTGGAGATGCACCAGTCGCGGATATTTTCCAGCCAGTGCAGGTAGGTTTTATCAAACCGCTCCGGCACAAAAGTGAGTTCTCCTTTATTTAGCGCCTCGATGGCCGCTTTCGCCATCTCGTCCATCTTCACGAACCATTGCTGCTTGATCATGGGCTCCACGGTGGTCTTGCAGCGGTCGTGGGTGCCCACGCTGTGGGAGTGGGGAACCACCTTCACCAGCAGGCCCAGGTCGTCCAGATCCTTCACAATGGCCTTGCGCGCCTCGTACCGGTCCATACCGGCATACTTGCCGCCCAGCTCGTTGATGGTGGCGTCATCGTTCATGATGCAGATTTCTTCCAGGCCGTGGCGTCTGCCCACCTCGAAATCGTTGGGGTCGTGGGCGGGCGTGATCTTCACGCAGCCCGTGCCGAACTCCTTGTCCACATAAGAATCCGCGATCACCGGGATCTGCCTGCCTGTGAGCGGAAGCTCCAATGTCTTTCCCACCAGGCCGGCGTAGCGCTCGTCCTCCGGATTCACCGCCACGGCGGTATCTCCCAGAAGGGTCTCCGGGCGCGTGGTGGCGATCTCTACAAACTGCCCTTCCTCGCCCACCACCGGATAGTTGATGTGCCAGAAAAATCCGTCCTGATCCTCGTGCTCCACCTCTGCGTCCGAGATGGACGTCTGGCACACCGGGCACCAGTTGATGATGCGGGAACCCTTGTAGATATAGCCTTTTTCATAGAGCTTTAAGAACACTTCCTCCACGGCTTTGGAGCAGCCCTCGTCCATGGTGAAGCGCTCGCGCTCCCAG
>CANRKY010000123.1 GCA_947631355.1 uncultured Marvinbryantia sp. | reverse complement strand
TCGATCTGCTGATCGTGGGAAGCGGCGCATATATTATCTACGTGTTTTACGAACTGAAATTTGCGCACGAGATCAAACCGGGGCTGCTGCTCCCGAAGGGCGTGGACCCGAAGCGCTGCAAAGACAAGGAAGGCTATATCGCGCAGATGTCCCCGAAAGTGCTGATCTACGGGATCTCCGCTCTGGTGTGCGGGTTTATAGGGATCTTTGAAGACGAATATCAGATACTGGGGAATTATTATCTCCTGGTTCTGGTGATATTCGTGGGGATCACCATCTGGTTCGCGGCCCAGGGCAAAAAGGCGGTCGCGAAATTTTGGTGATAAAGCCATAAAATAAAATGATCTGCCCTACCTGCCGATATTTCGAATCAATCCGATGTTGGCAAATGCGGCATATTATCATAAAAACAATTCATAAAAACATAAAAACGGGGCTGCCGGTTCAAATATTTTCCGACAGCCCCAGATCATGCCGCTCAGCGTTTCCTGAGCGGCGTATATTTTTGCCTTTCCTGCACGGCGCGGTACGCAGGGCGGATGATCTTGCCGTTGTTCACCAGCTCCTCGATCCGGTGCGCGCTCCAGCCCACCATGCGGGCCACGGCAAAAATTGGCGTGAATAATTCGGTGGGCAGGTCGAGCATACTGTAGACAAAGCCGCTGTAAAAATCCACGTTCGGGCTGACGCCCTTGTAAATACGGCGCTCTTTTGCGATAACCTGGGGCGCCAGGCGCGCCACGTTGGAATACAGGCGGTATTCCTCCTCCCGGCCCTTTTCTTTGGAGAGCATCTCCACAAAGGCTTTCAGAATATTGGCCCGCGGGTCAGACAGGGAATAGACCGCGTGTCCCATTCCGTAGATCAGGCCCGCGTGGTCGAAGGCTTCTTTGTTGAGCAGGGCGGACAGATAGCGCGTGATCTCGTCCTCATCGTTCCAGTCTTTTATGGAGGTCTTCAGGTCGTCAAACATGCGGACCACCTTGATATTGGCGCCGCCGTGGCGCGGGCCTTTCAGCGAACACAGAGAGGCCGCCATGGCGGAGTAGGTGTCTGTGCCGGAGGAGGTCACCACGTGGTTCGTGAAGGTGGAGTTGTTGCCGCCGCCGTGCTCCATGTGCAGGATCAGGGCCAGATCCAGAATACGCGCCTCCAGTTTGGTGTATTTGCTGTCCGGCCGCAGGAGATGAAGAATATTTTCCGCGGTGGACAGATCCTGCTGAGGCACGTGGATGAACAGGCTGTTGCCGTCGTGATAATGGCTGAACGCCTGGTACCCGTAAACAGACAGCACGGGCACAATGCTGATCAGCTGCATGCACTGGCGGAGCACATTCGGGATGGAAATGTCGTCCGCGCGGTCATCGTAAGCGTACAAAGTGAGGATGCTCCGGGCCAGCGTGTTCATCATGTCGTGGCTGGGCGCCTTTAAGATGATATCCCGCACAAAATTGGTGGGAAGCGTGCGGTAAGAGGCGAGGCGCTGGGAAAACTGCTGCAGCGCCTGCGCGTTCGGGAGCCGCCCGAAAAGAAGCAGATAGGTTACTTCCTCAAAGCCGAAGCGGTCATCTTGAATGAACCCTTTTACAATATCTTCAATATTGATGCCGCGATAATAGAGCCTGCCCTCGCAGGGGACTTTCTGTCCGTCCACGGTATCAAAAGAGCATATTTCAGAGATTTCGGTGAGACCCGCGAGCACGCCCTGACCGTTGATGTCGCGCAGCCCGCGCTTTACGTCATACTGGCCGTACAGCGCTGGATCGATGCTGCCGGACGATTCGCAGAGTTTCGCATAGGCAAGGATATCGGGAGTGATTTCTGAAAAATTGGCCATAAGGTATCCTCCGTTCTGTGAATAGAAATATTTGCAGTATAGAAGACATTATAGCATACTCGACAGCATAAATCTAATTAAGAAAATATAAATTTCAGATAATGCGATCATAAATTTCAGAGAACGCAATTATAAATTTTGGAGAAAGTAATTATTAGGTTGACTTTTCGGCGGGCAGATGAGATAATGAAAAAAAGCAAAAGCCTGAAATGTTCGATAACTCCTGCAATTTTGAACCTACATTTACTTTAAACGGGATTCCTACATTGCCGATCGGATGTCAGGCCTCCATTGCCAGAGGAAGGCAGAAGAAAGGTTGCGGTTACCCACCTAGCATTGCTAGGAGTCAAAAAGCAGGAGCCGGCATTTTGGGTTTGCATATAGAGAGCCTTTTATGGCTCTCTATTATTTGATGTATGCGGAAAAGAAAGAAGATCGGGCGGGGAGATATGGAGGATCGCGCGGCGCTTTCGGCTTTGAAAATTCAAAAGGAAAGAGGAACAAAAAATGGGTGTAAAGGTAAGCAGGTTTGGAAAATTACAGGACGGCAGGGAAGCGCATCTTGTGACCATCGCGAACGGAAACGGAATGACAGTGGAAGTGACGGATTACGGCGCAACCTGGGTATCCGCCGTGGTGCCGGACAAAACCGGCAAGTGCGCCGATGTGGTGCTGGGATATGCGGATGTGACGGATTATGCGAAAAACGGCGGCTACATGGGGGCGACCATCGGGAGGAGCGGGAACCGCATTGGCGGCGCATCGTTTGAGCTGAACGGAAAAACATACTGCATGGAAAAGAATGAAAACGGCAACAATTTACATAGCGGTCCGGACGGCTACGACCGTGTGATCTGGGAGATGAAGACGGACGCGGAAAAAAATTCCGTGGAGTTTTCGCATCACAGCCCGCACATGGACCAGGGATTTCCCGGAAACTTTGACATCACGGTTACTTACACCCTCACGGAGGATAACGCGCTGCAGATCGCGTACCGCGGAAAGGCGGATCAGGACACCATCGCAAACCTGACCAATCACAGCTATTTTAATCTGGAAGGGCACGACAGCGGGGATATCCTGGACCATGTTCTGTGGATCGATGCGGACGCCATCACAGAGGCGGACGCGCAGTCCATTCCCACCGGAAAACTGCGCCCGGTGGAGGGCACGCCGTTTGATTTCCGCACGCCGAAGCGCGTGGGGCAGGACATCGAACAGGACAACGACCAGCTGAAAAACGGCGGCGGCTACGACCATAACTTTGCGCTGAACACAGACGGCTCCATGAAAAAAGTGGCGTCCGTGACGGCTCCCGTGAGCGGCAGGATCATGGAGGTGTACACGGACTGCGTGGGGATGCAACTCTACACGGGCAACTTCATTGAAGACACCCAGATCAGCAAAGACGGAAACGCTTATCACAAGCGCAGCGGGCTCTGCCTGGAGACGCAGTTTTTCCCGGATGCCATCCATCACGCGGAATTCAAGTCTCCGGTGCTGAAGGCGCAGGAAGAATACAGAACCACCACGATCTATAAGTTTTCCTAAAAGACAGGTTATTTAAAAAGGCAAAAGAACGGATTGCAGAACAGGACGCCCGGCGTCCCGGCGCACTTCCGAAAAAGAGCAGATGTGCTTTTTTGCGGGAATGTGCCGGGGTGTCGGGCATATTTTTGTTGGACACAATTTTATGGGATTTTTATGGAAAGGGGCGCCATGAAAAAGAATATCATTTTGAGTCTCTGCATTGCTGCGGTGCTGCTGGCGTGTTTCGCGGACGGATATTTTCGGAAAGACCGCGCCTGGCAGACGTTCTCCGGGGCCTGGCAGGAAGACAATGGAGCGGGAAGTGGTGCGCAGAATGACGCGGGAACCGCGCTGGAAAACGGCGTGCAGAATGGAGCAGAAACTGCGCTGGGGAGCAGCGCACAAAGTGGCATAGGAACCGTGCAGGAGAACAGTGTACCGGCGAGCGCGGGAACTGTATCGGGAAACAGTGCGCAGAACGGTGCAGGAAATGGTGCACAGAATGGCGCAGGAACTGCGCAGGAGAACAGTGTACAGAATGGCGCGGGGACTGCATCGGGAAACAGTGCGCGCATTCGTGTGACACGGGATATCCGGGTGCTCATTAAGACAGCGGGATTTCAGTCGGTATACCATGACTGCGTGACCGTGGACACAGACAGCGGGTTTTCCATTGTGGGCGGCAGCAGCCGAAAAAGCTGCCCGCCGGGAGAGGCTGTGTTTAGCGTCGCGTCGGAGGAGTTTCAGGGGAGCGGCATCCTGCGCCTTATCGCGCAGGATGGCCAGTTCCATGTCAAAAATCTGAACCGCGAAAGGCAGAGCGATGTGTACAGCGGAATCCTGGAACTGCGCCGCATGGACGAGGGGATCCTGCTGATCAACGAGCTGCCGCTGGAAGATTACCTCACGGGGGTGGTGTCCAGCGAGATGCCTTCCTCCTATCCGATGGAGGCGCTGAAGGCGCAGGCTGTCTGCGCCCGGACTTACGCCAGGAAGCGCATGGAGGAGCAGGGAGCGGCCGCATATTTTGCGGACGTGGACGACAGCGTATCGTATCAGGTGTACAACAACCAGGAGCACACGCCCCAGATTGACGAGGCGGTTGGCGGCACGGCGGGCGTGGTGATGACCGGGAACGACGGGGAACTGATCGATGCGCTGTATTACTCCACATCCTGCGGGCTGGACACTCACACCGATCTCTCCGGTGAGGCGATCTTTGCCGCCTTCCTGTCGGAGAGCTCCCTGCGCTCCTACGAGGCGGAAGAACCGTGGTATCGGTGGCAGACAGATCTCACGGAGAATCTGCTGGGAAATATACAGGAACTTCATGTAAAAGAGCGCCTCCCCAGCGGGATCGTGAACTGCCTGGCGGTATCTTACCGGGACGGGACGGAGGAAACACTGGAGGGGGAATACAATGTGCGTGCCTTTCTGGGCGGACTGCACCCCACTGTGATCCTGCAGGACGGGGAGACCGTGCGGGACATGGAGCTTCTCCCCAGCGCCTTTTTCATCCTGCAGCCCTTGCAGGAAGACGGTGTGCAAAAAGGATATCACATCCTGGGCGGGGGCTACGGGCACGGAAACGGCATGAGCCAGAATGGGGCGAAGCACATGGCGCTGGAAGGGATGGGATACCGGGAGATCCTGGAGACATATTATGGAGATATCCAGATATCGTAAAACACGATTGTTCGGGTGCAGAAAAAGGAGACCTTGCGGGTGCAGAAAAAAAGAGACCTTGCGGATACAGAAAAAGGAGACCGTGCGCCATTGAACAGAATAAATAGACAGCAGGCGAAAAAAATGCTATGATAGGAGAAAATAAAGCTGCACTGGAGGATTTATGGAGAACTTTTCGGAATATGTCAGACTGGCTGACCGATTCTTGAAAAAGATGAAGAAAGACAGGGTGGACGCCTTTGCGGCGCAGTCTGCCCTGTTTATCATCATGGGTTTTTTCCCCTTTTTCATGCTGCTCCTCACCCTGATCCAGTACACGCCCCTCACTTCAGACATGGTCATGGATCTGCTGATGGAGATCCTGCCTGTTAGCTTTTACGATGTGATCGCGGGCTTTGTGGCGGAACTGTTCAACAGTTCCACGGCCATCCTCTCCGGAACCGTGATCGCTGCGCTGTGGGCGGCGGGCCGCAGCATCCTGGCCATCACCAACGGCCTCAATTCCGTGCGGGGCGTGCGGGAGAGCAGGAACTATTTTACCATGCGGCTGCGCAGCGTTATCTATATCTTGTTTATGCTGGTGGCCATTATCCTGGCGATCATCCTGCTGCTGTTCGGCAACATGATCCAGGGCACCCTGCTGAACTATTTTCCGGTTCTGCAAAAATTTACCTCCCTGATCATAGGCGTGCGTGCCATCGTGTCCATCCTGGTGCTCTCGCTGGTATTCCTGGCTCTGTACTGCGCGCTGCCAAACTGCCGGGTGAAGATCCTGCGCCAGGTTCCGGGAGCGGTGTTTTCCGCGGCGGCCTGGTCCATCTACTCTTACGGCTTTTCTATTTACTTTAATTACGCCGGCCGGTTTTCCAGCATCTACGGGAGCCTGACCACGGTGGTGATGATGATGCTGTGGCTGTATTTCTGTATGTGGCTCTTGTTTGCCGGGGCGGAGATCAACTGCTACCTGGAATATCCGGACGCCTTCTCCTCGGAAGAAGACCTGTGATATACGCGGCGAAAAGAGGTGCGGCATACATGGCGAAAAGAGATGCGGCATATTTTTACTTGACAGAAAATGGATTTGTGTTAAACTCTATGGTAGGCAAAGGCAATGAAGGTGTCAGTAGAACCTTATTTTCCGTCAGAGAGAGGGAGTCGGCGGCTGAAAGCTCCCTTCGGTTCCTGTAAGGTTTGAATTTCCCACCGGAGCCGCATCTTTGAAACGCGCCACGGCGTGAGAGTAGAGGATGACGCTGGCGCACGTTACGCGCAATGAGTGCCCGCATCTGCGGGAATCAGGGTGGTACCACGGAATAGACTTCGTCCCTATCGGGAGGAAGTTTTTTTGTATTATGACGTGGCTATGCGGAAAGAAAAACGTAAGTATGCGAGAAGAAAATGTGCGGAAAGGAGATTTCTATGAAAGAAAAATTACAGGCAATCCGGGAGGAAGCCATGGAGCAGATCCGGCAGTCGGACGCGCTGGAAAAGCTGAATGAAGTGCGCGTGGCATTTCTTGGAAAGAAGGGGGAGCTGACCTCCGTTTTAAAGAGCATGAAAGATGTGGCGCCCCAGGACCGCCCGGCGGTGGGCCAGATGGTAAACGACACCAGGGCGGCCATTGAAGAATTTCTGGAGGAGACGAAAAAGAAACTGGAGGCCGCGGCCCGTGAGATGCAGCTGAAGGCGGAAGTGATCGATGTCACGCTGCCGGCAAAGAAAAACAATGTGGGCCACCGTCACCCGAACACCATCGCGCTGGAGGAAGTGGAGCGCATCTTCATCGGCATGGGGTACGAGGTGATCGAGGGGCCGGAGGTGGAATACGACCTCTACAACTTTGAAAAGCTGAACATTCCGGCCAACCACCCGGCAAAGGACGAGCAGGACACCTTCTACATCAACAAGGAGATCGTGCTGCGCACCCAGACGTCCCCGGTGCAGGCCCGCACCATGGAAAAAGGCAAACTGCCGATCCGCATGATCTCGCCGGGGCGCGTGTTCCGCTCAGACGAAGTGGACGCCACACATTCCCCCTCCTTCCACCAGATCGAGGGCCTGGTGATCGACAAAAACATCACCTTCGCAGACTTAAAGGGCACACTGGAAGAATTTGCCCGCGAGCTGTTCGGGCCGGACACAAAGACAAAATTCCGCCCCCACCATTTCCCGTTCACAGAGCCCAGCGCGGAGGTGGACGTGAGCTGCTTCAAGTGCGGCGGCAAGGGCTGCCGGTTCTGCAAGGGTTCCGGCTGGATCGAGATCCTCGGCTGCGGCATGGTGCACCCGCACGTGCTGGAGATGTGCGGCATCGATCCGGAGGTGTACG
>CANRKY010000122.1 GCA_947631355.1 uncultured Marvinbryantia sp. | reverse complement strand
ACACTTCCTTTTTTTTCCGGTTCTTCAGGCGGCTCTGCAGCCGATTCAAGGTGTTCAGCGCCTCCAGGGGCGTCAGGGTGGAGATCTCGATCTCCTTCAGCTCGTTCAGCACATCCTCGTCTTTCACCGTCTCAAACAGCGTCATCTGTTCCAGATCCACCTGGTCGTAATTCCTGCGCTTCGGCCGGGCGGCCGCCTCTGTCTTCGCCTCGTGCACGGATTCTGTGATGTCGGCCTCGGAGAGCTCCTGCACCAGTTCCTTCGCGCGCTCGATCACACTGTCCGGCACGCCGGCCAGCTTTGCCACCTGGATCCCGTAGCTCTTGTCCGCGCCGCCCTTCACGATCTTGCGCAGGAACACAATGTCGTCTCCCCGCTCTTTCACCGCGATGCAGTAATTGTTCACGGAGGACAGCTTGCCCTCCAGCTCGGTCAGCTCGTGATAGTGCGTGGCAAATAATGTCTTCGCGCCCAAAAGTTTTGGGTTGCTGATGTGCTCCACCACCGCCCAGGCAATGCTCAGGCCGTCGAAGGTGCTGGTGCCGCGTCCGATCTCGTCCAGGATCAGCAGGCTGTCGGACGTGGCGTTCCGCAGGATGTTGGCCACCTCCGTCATCTCCACCATAAAGGTGCTCTGCCCGGAGGCCAGGTCGTCCGATGCCCCCACCCGGGTGAAAATGCGGTCCACAATGCCGATCTTTGCCTCCGCCGCCGGCACAAAGGATCCGATCTGCGCCATCAGCACAATGAGCGCCGTCTGGCGCATATAGGTGGATTTCCCCGCCATGTTGGGGCCTGTGATGATGGAGACCCGGTTTTTGTGGTTGTCCAGTAAGGTATCGTTGGCGATAAACAGATCGTTGGTGATCATCTTTTCCACCACCGGGTGGCGTCCGTCCCGGATCTGGATCAATCCCCGCCCGTTCATTTTGGGCCGCACGTAATTGTTCTGCTCCGCCACCAGGGAGAGGGAGGCAAACACATCGATGCCCGCCACCGCTTTCGCCGTCTGCTGGATGCGCAGGATCTCCCCCGCGATCTGGTCACGCACCTGGCAGAACAGGTCGTATTCCAGGGAGATCAGGCGGTCCTCCGCCCCCAGGATGATGTCCTCCAGTTCCTTCAGCTCGGGCGTGATATAGCGCTCGGCGTTGGCCAGCGTCTGCTTCCTCGTATAGTAATCGGGCACCTGGTCCTTGTACGAGTTTGTGACTTCCAGGTAGTAGCCGAACACCCGGTTGTATTTGATCTTCATCCCGCGGATGCCTGTTTTTTCCCGCTCCTTCTGCTCCAGCTCTGCCAGCCAGGTCTTCCCGTCGGTCTTCGCCCTTCGCAGCCTGTCCACCTCCTCGTGGAAGCCGTCCCGGATGATGTTGCCGTCCCGGATGGAGATGGGCGGTTCTTCCTGGATCGCCCGCTCCACCAGATCGCACAGATCGGAGAGCTCGTCAATGTCTTCCCGTATATGGCACAGCAGGTCACTCTTGAAATCCCCCATAATGTATTTGATGTGGGGGAGCATGGAGAGCGAGCTCTTAAAAGCGATCAGATCCCTGGGATTCGCGCTCTGGTAGCTGATCTTGCTGATGAGCCTCTCCAGGTCGTACACCGGGTTCAGGTACTCGCGGATCTCCTCCCGGGCGATGGCGTTCTGGCTCAGTTCCTCCACGGCGTCCTGCCTGCGCTCGATCTCCTCAATGTCGATGAGGGGCTGCTCCAGAAAGCCGCGCAGCATCCGTGCGCCCATGGCGGTTTTTGTCTTGTCCAGCACCCACAGCAGGGATCCACGCTTCTGCTTCTCCCGCAGGGTCTCGCACAGTTCCAGGTTGCGCCTGGTGGAACTGTCCAGGATCATGAATTTTCCGCTGGCGTAGGGGGTGATGCGGGTGAGATTGGAGATGGAGGTCTTCTGCGTCTCGATGAGATACTGCAGCAGAGCCCCCGCGGCGATGGTTCCGCAGTCGTAATCCGCAAGCCCTAAGCCGTCCAATGAGGCCATGTGAAAATGGTCTTTTAAAGCGCGGCTGCACAGCGCATCGTCAAAATACCAGTCCTCCAGCCCGTACACCGTGATATGCAGGCGATCCTTTAAGTCTTCCAGATCCAGGCCGCTCATCAGAAACGCCTGATTGCAGATGATCTCGGAGGGAGAGAATTTATAGATCTCATCCGTCAGCTTCCGCGCGGAATCCAGCTCCGTCACCAGATAGGCGCCCGTGGAAATATCCGCGGTGGAAACGCCGAATTTATCGTCCGTGCAGACGATGCACATCAGATAATTGTTGCGGGATTCATCCAGCGCCATGGCATCCAGGTTTGTGCCCGGCGTCACAATGCGCACCACTTCCCGCTTCACAATGCCTTTGGCCAGCTTCGGGTCCTCCACCTGCTCACAGATGGCCACCTTGTATCCCCTGGAGACCAGCTTGTTCAGGTAGCTGTCCACCGCGTGATACGGCACGCCGCACATGGGCGCGCGCTCCTCCTGGCCGCAGCTTTTCCCCGTGAGGGTGATCTCCAGCTCTTTGGACGCGGTCAGCGCGTCCTCGTAAAACATCTCGTAAAAATCTCCCAGCCGGTAAAACAGGATACAGTCCTTATAATTTTTCTTTGTCTCGATGTACTGCTGCATCATTGGCGTCAGTTGTTCCACAGTTATCCCTCGCTTATCTTCGGTTTCCCCATGTGCTTACCCTCGGTTTCCCATGTGCTTCGCTTCGGTTTTTCCGCCCATTTATCTTTGGTTTCCCAGATAATAAAACCCTCTGCACTGCGTGAGCTCCACATCCACGATCTTTCCGATGAGGGACGCGTCCCCGGGAAAATGCACCAGCAGATTGTTGGAGAGGCGCCCGGTCACAAGGCGGGCGTCCTGGGCGTTGATCTCCTCCACCAGCACGGGCTGCGTCTGCCCTTCCAGGCGGGCGCAGGTTTTTTTTGCGATCTCCTGCACCTCGGCCAGCAGCCGGTCAAACCGGTCTTTTACCACGTCCTCCGGCACCTGGTCTTCCATGGCAGCCGCCGGGGTGCCCGTGCGCCTGGAGTAGATAAAGGTAAACGCACTGTCGAAGCGCGCTTTTCGCACCACATCCAATGTCTCCTGAAAATCTTCTTCCGTCTCCCCGGGGAAGCCCACGATGATATCCGTGGTGAGGGAGATGTCCGGCATGACGGCCCGCAGTTTGTCCACCAGGGCGAGATACTGTTCCTTCGTGTAATGCCGGTTCATGATCTTCAGCAGGCGGCTGCTCCCGGACTGCAGGGGAAGGTGCATGTGCCGGCAGATTTTTTCTGAATTGGCCATCGTCTGGATCAGCTCATCCGAGAGATCCTTCGGGTGGGAGGTCATAAACCGGATGCGGGAGATCCCGGGCACAGCTTCCACCTGCCGCAGCAGCTCCGCGAAGGAGACGAGGGTGTCCAGATTTTTCCCGTAGGAGTTTACGTTCTGTCCCAGCAGCATCACTTCCACCACGCCGTCTGCCGCCAGGTTTTCAATCTCCCGCAGGATCTCCAGCGGCCGCCGGCTCCTCTCCCGCCCGCGCACATAGGGCACGATGCAGTAGCTGCAGAAATTGTTGCAGCCAAACATGATGTTGACGCCGGACTTAAAGAAATATTTGCGGTCCGCCGGGAGGTTTTCCACAATTTTGTCGGTATCTTTCCAGATATCCACCACCATGCCGTCCCCGGAGAGCCTGGCGTACAGAAGCTCCGCGAACCGATAGATGTTGTGGGTACCGAAAATAAGATCCACGAACCGATAGCTTTTTTTGATCTTTTCCACCACTTTTGGCTCCTGCATCATGCAGCCGCACAGGGCGATGAGCATATGAGGATTTTTCTGTTTTCTCGCCTTCAAGACGCCCAGGCGCCCGTACACCTTCAGGTTCGCGTTCTCCCGCACCGTGCAGGTGTTCATGATCACAAAATCGGCTTCCTCCTCCGCGCTCTTTTCAAAGCCCATCTGATCCAGGATACCGGCCAGTTTCTCGCTGTCCCTGGCGTTCATCTGGCAGCCATAATTGACCACGCAGGAACGCGGACATTGTCCATGTTCCACGGCAAACCGCTCTGCCCACTGCCTGCATTTTTCGATGAAATAATACTGCCGGTCCGGCTCCTGAAGCGGCGCGTCTTCCGCCCCCGGGAGGTTCCTTTTCAGATCCGGATCGCTGTACGCTGCATCCGGCATCATGTCATCTGTATAATTTTCCATCCTTCTTCGCCTTCCTGTTTTCTGTGTGTTCCGCACACCGGCTTTTTCGGCCTCTTTTCCACACATTGGCTCCATGTTTCAGCGCTGCTTTCCTGTACCGCGTCTATTGGCGCACCTGGCCGTCCCCGTATATGATGTATTTGCTGGAGGTGAGGGCCAGAAGTCCCATGGGGCCACGGGCGTGCAGCTTCTGGGTGCTGATGCCGATCTCCGCCCCAAAGCCGAACTCCGACCCGTCTGTGAAGCGGGTGGAGGCGTTCACATAGACCGCCGCCGCGTCAATCTCATTGAGAAAGCGCTGGGCGTGGCTGTAATCCTGCGTGATGATGGCCTCTGAGTGGCCGGTATTGTAGCGGTTGATGTGGGCGATGGCCTCGTCCAGGGAACTCACGGTCTTAATGGAGAGGATGTAGTCCAGATACTCTGTCCCCCAGTCTTCCTCCGTGGCTTCTTTCACCCCCGGAATAATGTCGCGCACGGCCTGGTCGCCCCGCAGCTCCACCTGTTTCTCCGCCAGCTTTTCCTGCAGGGCGGGAAGCAGCTTCTCCCGGATATTCTCGTGCACCACCAGAGACTCGCAGGCGTTGCACACGCCGATGCGCTGTGTCTTCGCGTTAAAAATGATATTCACGGCCATCTGGATGTCCGCCGTCTCGTCCACATAAATGTGGCAGTTCCCGCTCCCTGTCTCAATGACCGGGACCGTGCTGCCAGTCACCACCGCCCGGATCAGCCCGGCTCCCCCTCGCGGGATCAGCACATCCACATAGTCGTTCATTTTCATAAGCTGAGCGGTGGTCTCCCGCGCGGTATCCTCGATCAGCTGCACGGCGTCCATTGTCACCCGGCACTTCGCCAGCGCATCCCGCAGCACTTTCACGATGGCGATGTTGGATCGTATGGCATCGCTGCCGCCCTTTAAGATCACCGCGTTCCCCGCCTTAAAACAAAGGCCAAAGGCGTCGGCCGTCACATTTGGGCGGGATTCGTAGATCATGCCGATCACCCCAAGGGGAACCCGCTGCTGCCCGATCAGAAGGCCGTTCGGCCGTTTTTTCATGCCGATCACTTCCCCGATGGGATCCTCCATGCGCGCCACCTGCAAAAGTCCGTCCGCCATGTCGGCGATCCGCCCGCTGTTCAGGCGCAGCCGGTCGATCATCCCCGGGCGCATCCCGTTTTCCTCGGCCGCCTGAATGTCTTTCTGGTTGGCCTCCAAAATTTCTCCCGCGCGCTCTGTAAGCTGCCTGGCCGCCTCCGTGAGCACCCGGTCTTTATCCGATGAGGGAAGGGTGCGCAGCACAGCCTCCGCCTCCTTTGCACATTTTCCGATCTCGATCAACGTTTTCATCCCCTGTATACCTCCTTTTCCGTGACCAGAATCCCGGGGCGCACATCGTGGGCGCCGCCCGGCACCTGCTCCATGATCTGAAACTCAAACGCCAGGGCAATGGTGAAATGCCCGGTGTGCGCGGCCAGATAGCGGTCGTAAAATCCCTGACCGTATCCGCAGCGGTTTCGGTTCCGGTCGAACGCCACCCCCGGGATGAGCAGCAGAGCGTTTTCCTCCCCCGCCTCCGCGTCTGTGACGGGCTCCGGGATCTTGCAGTACCCGGGCGCCAGATCCCGGTAAGAGGAAATGTAATAATAGCGCATCTGCCCCGGCCCCACAACCCGCGGTGCGGCGGTCTTTTTTCCTATCGCCCAGGCAGTTTCAAGGAGAGGCCGCACAGAGACCTCTCCTTTACAGTCCATATACACATAAATGGCAGACGCATTGTGAAACTCCTGCGTCTGCATCACTTTTTCGCATATCACGCGGCTGTCCCGCTCCAGATCCTCCGGGCGGGCCATTTTTCGCCTGGCAAACACCAGCTCTCTAATTTCCTTCTTCTCCATGGCCTGTCCTTTTTCCGTATTTCTCCCCCAGATTGGTGATCGTGCCGTCTGCCTCCCGGATATCGATCTTGTCCAGCTGCCCCCGGAGATTTCTCCGCAGGGCGGCAATATACGCCTGCCGGAGACACGCCTGCTCCATGCGCTCCTCATCCGTGAGGCCCTCCGCCTTTGATTTTCTGGCGAGCTCGTTGATGCGCTGGATCTGTTTTTCAGTGACTGGCATTTACCGTACCTCCTCTTTGTGATGAATGGAGCGCAGATAATCCACAAGGGAAAAGCTGTGATCCTTCTTTCCCACAAATATGGTGCCGTAGTTCTGGCCCTGCATGATCTTGTGGATCACATGGAAATCTTCCCCGTTTGCGATCACCATGTCTGTGCCGGAAGTGGTGGCGATTTTGGCCGCGGAGAGTTTTGCGCTCATACCGCCCGTCCCCACATCGCTGCCGCTGGTATCCTTTCCCATGTGGAGCAGGTTTTCATCCAGTTCCTCCACAACCTCCACAAACTTTGCGTCGGGGTTCTGATGCGGATCATCGGTGAACAGCCCGTCAATATCCGACAAAAGGATCAGAAGATCCGCCTCGATCAGAGAGGCCACCAGCGCGGAGAGAGTGTCGTTGTCCCCGAACTGGATCTCGTAGGTGGCCACCGTATCGTTTTCATTCACAATGGGCACTGCGCCCAGTTTTAAAAGTTCCTGAAAAGTGTTATACGCGTTGCGGCGGCTCACCGGGTTGGTGATGGTGTTTTTGGTGATCAGGATCTGGGCCGCCATGTGCCCGTACTCCGAAAATAATTTCTGGTAGATCATCATCAGCTTTGCCTGCCCGATGGCGGCGCACGCCTGCTTGACCTCCAGTTCCTCCGGCCTCCCGGAAATGCCGATGGCGCTTCTCCCCACGGCGATGGCGCCGGAAGATACCAGGATCACTTCTTTCCCCATATTGCGGATATCGCAGATCTCGCGCACCAGGATCTCCAGCTTTGTCAAGTTTAGAGCGCCGGTGCCTGGATGCGTCAGGGAGGAGGATCCTATTTTTATAATGATTCTCTGCTTGTCCTTCAAGCGGTCACGGATATTCAAAAAACTCAGCCCTGCTTTCTACAGAAATTTTATTTTGTGGAGGATGCGCACCAGAAGCTCCCCTTTTGGAAGCCCTGCGATCTCGCTCTCCCGTATGCCCCTCAGTTTGATCAGGACGAACACGTACACCGCCATACCGGCGAACACCGCGAGGATCGTGGCGACCGCGTTGGATGCGGAGTC
>CANRKY010000121.1 GCA_947631355.1 uncultured Marvinbryantia sp. | reverse complement strand
GTCCGTATCCTTTCCCGCATCGATCACCTGTTTCACAATGGCGTGTTCCCGGGAGGGAAGGATGGTGACCTCGTCCCCGATGCGCACGCTCCCGGATTCCACCTGTCCCTGGAACCCGCGGAAAGTGTGATCCGGGCGGCACACCCGCTGCACCGGCATGGAAAATCCGGTGTTTTCTTCCTCCCTGTGCACGTCCACCTTTTCCAGATAGGAGAGCAGCGACTCGCCCTTATACCAGGGCATGTGCTCCGACTTTGCGGTGACATTGTCGCCCTCCGTGGCGGACACCGGCAGGATCTTGAGGGACTGGTAATCGTACTCCGCCGCCATCACTTTGATCTCGCGGCGGATCTTTTCAAACTGTTTTTCGTCATAGCGGATCAGGTCCATTTTGTTGACGGCAAACACAAAATGCCGGATCCCCATCATGGCGCAGATGCGCGTGTGGCGCCTGGTCTGCACCAGCACGCCGTGGGTGGCGTCCACCAAGATCACCGCCAGATCCGCAAAGGACGCGCCCACCGCCATATTTCTGGTATATTCTTCGTGGCCGGGAGTGTCCGCCACGATGAACGAGCGGTTATTGGTAGTAAAATAGCGGTACGCCACATCGATGGTGATCCCCTGCTCGCGCTCCGCCATCAGGCCGTCCAGCAAAAGAGAGTAATCTATGGCCCCGCCCCTGGACCCCATGCGGCTGTCCAGCTCCAGCGCCTTTTCCTGGTCCGCAAAGAGCAGTTTCGCATCGTAAAGCATATGTCCGATCAGCGTGGATTTTCCATCGTCCACACTGCCGCAGGTGATAAATTTCAGGAGACTGTTCATACCTAAAAATACCCCTCCCTCTTTCTCTTTTCCATGCTGGCGGAACCGCCGTCGCTGTCTATCACGCGGCTGGTCCGCTCGGAAGACACGGCTCCCAGGGTTTCCTGCACAATGGCATCCAGTGTGTCCGCCTCGCTCTCGATGCCGCCTGTGAGCGGATAGCACCCCAGAGTGCGGAACCGGATCTTTCCGTACTCCACGGTCTCCCCCTCTTTCAATTTCATGCGGTCATCGTCCACCATGATGATGTTTCCGTTCCTGCGCACGAAGGGGCGCTCTTTGGCAAAATACAGAGGCACGATCTCGATGTTTTCCTGCTGAATATACTGCCAGATGTCCGCCTCCGTCCAGTTGGAAATCGGGAACACACGGATCTCCTCCCCCTGGCGGATATTCGTGTTGTACAGCTTCCACATCTCTGGCCGCTGATTCTTTGGATCCCAGGCATGGCTGCTGTTGCGGAAGGAGAAAATGCGCTCCTTCGCCCGGGATTTTTCTTCATCCCGGCGCCCTCCGCCGAACGCCGCGGTAAAGCCGTATTTATCCAGCGCCTGCTTTAAGGCCTCCGTCTTCATAATGTCCGTGTAAGCGGCGCCGTGGTCGAAGGGATTGATTCCCCGGGCAACGCCGTCCTGATTGATGTATTCCAGCATCTCGATCCCGTATTTTTTTGCCGTGCGGTCCCGAAATTCGATCATCTCCCGGAATTTCCACGTGGTGTTTACATGGAGGAACGGGAAGGGCGGCTTTTCCGGATAAAACGCCTTCAAAGCCAGGTGCAGCATCACGGAGGAATCTTTGCCGATGGAGTACAGCATCACCGGTTTTTCGCACTCCGCCGCGACCTCGCGCATGATATAAATGGCTTCCGCCTCCAGTTCGTCCAGATGTGTCATTGCCGTATTCATGGATCTACCCCCTGTATTTCTGTATGGATATCGGTTTTTGACGTATTAATTTATTATACACCATTTTCCCCGCCAGTTGTGATAAAATATCCACTTTCACAAAAAAGAGCTGTCACAAAATGAGCGCGATAAAGCCGCATACGGTTTTATCAAGGCGATTTTGCAACAGCCCCTCTTGTATTTTATTATTTCTCCGGGATCACTTCTTTGTCCAGGTGCCAGATCTCATCCACATACTGCTGGATGGTGCGGTCGGATGTGAATTTTCCGCTGCACGCCACATTCAAAATGGCCATCTTCGCCCAGCGCGCCTCATCGCGGTACGCCTCCTCCACCTTTCTCTGCGCTTCCGCGTAGGCTTTGAAGTCGGCAAGGATAAAGTAGGTATCCGCTCGGTCGCTGCTCTTGGTGTTCAGCAGGGAATCGTAGATATCCCGGAACCGCTCCGGATCGTCCGGCGCATACTCGCCGTTGATCAGCTGCATCAGCACGCGGCGGATATCCTGATCGCTGTTGAAGTAGTTCTCCGGATGGTAACCGCCATTCTTCTCGTAGTTGATCACCTCGTCCGAGGACAGGCCAAAGATAAACGCGTTTTCTTCTCCCACTTCCTCCACGATCTCCACATTCGCGCCGTCCATGGTGCCCAGTGTGGGCGCGCCGTTTAACATAAACTTCATGTTGCCGGTGCCGGAAGCCTCTTTGGAAGCGGTAGAGATCTGCTCGGACACATCCGCCGCCGCGAAGATCAGCTCCGCGTTAGACACGCGGTAGTCCTCAATAAACACCACTTTCAGCTTATTCTTGATCGACGCATCGTTGTTGATCACATCCGCCACGGAGTTGATCAGCTTGATGGTCAGCTTCGCGCGGCGGTAGCCCGCGGCCGCCTTCGCGCCGAAGATAAAGGTTCTGGGATAGAAGTCCAGCTCCGGGTGATCCTTGATCTGGTTGTACAGGTACATCACGTGCAGGATGTTCAGCAGCTGGCGCTTGTACTCGTGCAGTCTCTTTACCTGCACGTCAAAGATGGAGCGCGGATCCACTTCCACCCCGTTGTGCTCCAGAATGTATTTCGCAAGGCGCACCTTGTTCTGGTACTTGATGTTCATAAATTCATGCTGCGCCTTCTTGTCGTCCGCGTAAACCTTCAGCTTCGCGATCTGGGACAGGTCGGTGATCCACTCGTCCCCGATGTGATCCGTCACCCAGCTTGCCAGCAGCGGATTGCCGTGCAGGAGGAAACGTCTCTGGGTGATGCCGTTTGTCTTGTTGTTGAACTTCTGCGGCATCATCTCGTAGAAATCCTTTAATTCCTGCTTCTCCAGGATCTCGGTGTGAAGCTTTGCCACGCCGTTTACGGAATAGCCCGCCGCGATGGCCAGATTTGCCATGCGCACCTGGCCGTCAAAAATGATAGCCATTTTGCGCACTTTTTCAAAGTCGCCCGGATACAGTTTTTCGATATCCGCCACGAACCGGCGGTTGATCTCCTCTATGATCTGGTAAATGCGCGGGAGCAGTCTGGAGAACAGCTCGATGGGCCATTTTTCCAGCGCCTCGGACATGATGGTGTGATTGGTGTACGCGCAGGTCTTGCTCATCACATCCCACGCCTCCATCCAGTCCAGGCCCTCCTCATCCAGCAGGATGCGCATCAGCTCCGCCACCGCCACGGTGGGATGGGTGTCGTTCAGCTGGAACGTGGCCTTTTCATAGAACTTCCGGATGTCCTTATGTTTCTTCTTGTATTTGTCCACTGCCGCCTGCACGCTGGCAGAGATAAAGAAGTACTGCTGTTTTAAGCGCAGCTCTTTTCCGGCGTAGTGGTTGTCGTTGGGATAGAGTACCTCCACGATGTTGCGCGCCAGGTTCTCCTGCTCCACCGCTTTGCGGTAATCGCCCTTGTCAAAGGATTCCAGCTGGAAATCCGTAACCGGCTCCGCGTCCCAGATGCGCAGGGTATTCACCAGACGGTTGTTGTAGCCCACGATGGGGAAGTCATAGGGAACCGCGCGCACAGACTGGTAGCCCTCCTGGATAAAGTGGTTGCGGCCGGTCTTCTCATCGTAAACGGTGCGCACATAGCCGCCGAACTTCACTTCCTTCGCGTATTCCGGTCGGCGCAGCTCGAAGGGGTTGCCGTCTTTTAACCAGTTGTCCGGCACTTCCTTCTGGTAGCCGTCTTCAATCTTCTGTTTGAACATCCCGTAGCGGTAGCGGATGCCGCAGCCATACGCCGCGTAGCCTAAAGTAGTCAGGGAATCCAGGAAGCACGCCGCCAGACGGCCCAGACCGCCGTTGCCCAGAGCGGCGTCCGGCTCCTGGTCCTCCACCACGTTCAGGTCAAACCCGATCTCCGCCAGAGCCTCTTTTACATCCTCGTACATTGTGAGGTTGATCAGATTGTTGCCCAGCGCGCGGCCCATCAGGAACTCCATGGACATATAGTACACGAACTTTGGATCGTCCTTTTCGTACTGTTCCTGTGTGGCCAGCCAGTTGTCTATAATGGTATCTTTTACTGTGTAGGAAACTGCCTGGAAGACCTGCTGCTGCGTAGCTTCGTCCAGGTTCTTGCGGTAAAGCACTCTCACATTATCTGTGACATCTTTGATAAACGCCTTTTTGTCAAATTTCTTCTTCATCTTATCTCCTCCCGCCTACTGTCTCTCCACTGCCATGGTCACTTTTTCACCGTTGATGTTCCACTCTTTGGTGTATCCGCGCAGCGCATCGAACACGATGTCGTCCGCCAGCACCTCGGAGCGGATCTCGTCCCCATGGTTTTGAAGGATCTCTTGAATTTTGGCATTGCCTGACGCCATAAGCACAATGCGGTCCATCACCTCAAATCCGGCCTCTTTGCGCATCGTCTGCACTTTGCTCACCAGCTCGCGCACAAAGCCTTCCTCGATCAGTTCCGGTGTGAGCCGGATGTCCAGCACCACCGTGACCTCATTGTCCTGCTCGGCTGCATACCCTTCTGTCTGGGCTGTTTCAATAAGTAAATCATCTTCTGATAATACAACAGATTGCCCTTGAATGTCAAGATGCAGTGTGCCTTCCGCCTTCAGTTCCGCCATGGCCGCCCGGCCGTCCAGAGCCGTCAGAGCCGCGCGGATGCCGTTTAACAGCTTGCCGTATTTCGGCCCCACCGTTTTGAGCTGCGGCTTGAAGCTGTAGGACACAAAGCTGGCCGCGTCCTCCGTAAAGGTGACGTTCTTTGTGTTCAGCTCGTCCCGGATGATCTCCGTGAAATACGCGGACAGCTCTTTGGGCGCCTTCACCAGCATATTCGCGATGGGCTGGCGGTTCTTGATGTTCGCCGCGTTGCGGGCCGCGCGCCCCATCACCACGATCTTCAGAACCTCGTCCATATTGGCCTCCAGCTCTTTGTCAATGCGGGATTCGTCCGCCTGGGGGAAGTCGCACAGGTGCACGCTCTCCGGCGCATTTGGATCAATGCTGCACACCAGGTTGCGGTAGATGTCTTCTGTCATAAACGGAACCATGGGCGCCGCCGCCTTCGCCACATTCACCAGCGCCGTGTACAGCGTCATGTACGCGTTGATCTTGTCCTGCTCCATGCCCTTCGCCCAGAAGCGCTCGCGGCTGCGGCGCACGTACCAGTTGCTCATGTCATCCACAAACTCCTGCAGGGCCCTGGCCGTCTCCGGGATGCGGTAGTTGGCCAGATTTTCGTCCACCGTGCGGATCATGGTGTTCATTTTGGAGAGGAGCCACTTGTCCATCACGGACAGCTTCTCGTATTCCAAGGTATATTTTGTGGCGTCAAACTGATCTATATTCGCGTAGAGCACAAAAAACGCGTAGGTGTTCCACAGGGTTCCCATAAATTTGCGCTGGCCTTCCTGCACTGCCTTCCCGTGGAACCGGTTGGGCAGCCAGGGCGCGCTGTTGATGTAGAAATACCAGCGGATGGCGTCCGCGCCATAGGTTTTTAAGGCGTCAAACGGATCCACCGCGTTGCCCTTGGACTTGCTCATCTTCTGTCCGTTTTCATCCTGTACATGGCCCAGCACGATCACGTTCTCGTAAGGGGCTCTGTTAAACAGCAGGGTGGATTCCGCCAGCAGGGAGTAGAACCATCCCCTGGTCTGGTCCACCGCCTCGGAGATAAATTTGGCCGGGAACTGCTGCTCAAACAAGTCTTTATTCTCAAAGGGATAGTGGTGCTGCGCAAAAGGCATGGCGCCGGAATCAAACCAGCAGTCGATCACTTCCGGCACGCGGTGCATGGGCTTTCCGCACTTCGGGCAGGTTAAGGTGATCTCATCGATATACGGCCGGTGCAGCTCCACGGTCTTTGCCGCCTCGTTTCCGCTCATCTCATACAGTTCCTGCCGGCTCCCCACCGAGTGCTGATACCCGCACTCGCACTCCCAGATATTTAAGGGCGTGCCCCAGTAGCGGTTGCGGGAGATGCCCCAGTCCTGTACATTTTCCAGCCAGTCGCCGAAGCGCCCCTTGCCGATGCTCTCCGGGATCCAGTTGATGGTATTGTTGTTGCGGATCAGGTCGTCCTTCACCGCCGTCATCTTGATGAACCAGGACTCTCGCGCGTAGTAGATCAGCGGCGTGTCGCATCTCCAGCAGTGGGGATAGCTGTGCTCAAATTTGGGCGCGTCAAACAGCAGCCCCCGCGCGTCCAGATCTTTCAGCACTTCCGGATCCGCTTTCTTTACAAACAGGCCCGCGAAGGGCGTGTCCTGCGTCATGTTGCCCTTGCCGTCCACCAGCTGCACAAACGGCATGTTGTATTTCGCGCACACCCGGTTATCGTCCTCACCGAAAGCAGGCGCGATGTGCACCACGCCGGTGCCGTCCGTCAGGGTGACGTAGCTGTCGCACACCACATAGTAGGCTTTCTTGTGCTGTTTTTCCACATGGGGAACCGAGCAGGCATACAACGGCTCGTACTCCTTGTACTCCAGATCTTTTCCCACATAGGTTTCCAACACTTCGTAGGCGTCCTCGCCCAGCACTTTATCGCAGAGGGCGTGGGCCATGTAATACACCCGGCCGTCCTCTTTCATTTTCACCTTCACGTACTCCTCCACTGGGTTCACGCACAGGCCCAGGTTGGAGGGCAGGGTCCAGGGGGTGGTGGTCCACGCCAGGATGTAGGCGTCCTCGTCCTTTACCTTGAAGCGCACAATGGCGGAGCGCTCCTTCACATCCTTGTACCCCTGCGCCACTTCCTGCGCGGAGAGGGGCGTGCCGCAGCGCGGGCAGTAGGGAACGATCTTAAAGCCCTTATACAGAAGGCCCTTCTGCCAGATCTCCTTTAAAGCCCACCACTCGGACTCGATGTAATCGTCATAATAGGTCACGTAGGGATTGTCCATATCCGCCCAGAACCCCACGGTTCCGGAGAAGTCCTCCCACATTCCCTTGTATTTCCACACGTTTTCTTTGCACTTGTTGATGAACGGGATCAGGCCGTACTCCTCGATCTGGTCTTTCCCGTCCAGCCCCAGCTCGCGCTCCACTTCCAGCTCCACCGGAAGGCCGTGGGTGTCCCAGCCCGCCTTGCGCGGCACCATGTTGCCTTTCATGGCCTGATAGCGGGGGATCATGTCTTTGATGACGCGGGTGGATAAGGTCGAGCGGTCGAACAGTTCTTCTCCGAACGGGAGTTCGAC
>CANRKY010000120.1 GCA_947631355.1 uncultured Marvinbryantia sp. | reverse complement strand
TGCCTCCGAGGCAAGGCGCACTTGATTACCGTCCGCGTCAAAGCTCCACGGAAGATGATTATCTTTGACATGGATGCTTTCTTCATCTTCCCGATATAATAACTGTGTTCCGGGCACACCCATGCTGTTTTTGTATGTAATCTCTATGACGTTTGTACCGTACCATTGGACAGCTACGACACTGACAGGTTCATTACCAGCAATGCCCGTCAGATGGCTTCCAACCGTTATATCCTCAAGTCTTGCCATGATGAATCTCCCTTTTCTCTTTGTACCCTCACCCGAACGCTCTGATCGGTATTTACATTTTCGCCTTTGTTCAGCTTGTTGACCTTGTATACGCTGATATTCGCAATAATAAGATCTTGCTTTTCCATATTCCTATCAATCAGGAGTTCCTATGATTTCTTATGGCTTACGCTAATATTGTTCTCTTTCCATACCGAATAAATGAACATGCGTTACTCTATATTATACACATTTGAAAGTTGGGAAACAATACGAAAATTGGCTGAAAACTCAAATCCAGCCTAGAAAATTTCCCGCTATATAAAATAACGTCCATCCATATTCAGAGTTACCCGATAAATAACACAATTTTTAAAAAATTTCGTCTTTCCGTTGTATGTCACCGCAGACAATAGCAGTATGTATCATCATAAAAACAATGTGTGCCTCTCGTGTCTCTGGTTGGTGGTAATAAAATTTAAACTTTATGCAAGAGGCACACGGTTTCCACATGCACCGTCCCTGGAAATAAGTCTGCACATACCACTTTTTCCACCCGGTATCCGCCCTCCTGTAGCATCACCAAATCCCTTGCCAGGCTGGTGGGCTTGCAGGAAATATAAACAATGGTATCCACGTTGTAGGCGATGATCTTTGCCAGCGCCTTCGGATGGATGCCGTCCCGCGGCGGATCCAGCACGATGATGTCCGGTTTTTCAGGCACGGTGTCGATCACTTTCAGCACATCTCCGGCCAAAAATTCGCAGTTTTTCAGGCCATTGGCCGCGGCGTTCTCCCGCGCGGCCTCCACCGCCTCCTCCACGATCTCCACGCCCACCACTTTCTTTGCCACAGGCGCCAGAATCTGAGCGATGGTTCCAGTGCCGGAGTATAGGTCAAAGATCGTTCTGTCTCTGGTATCTCCCACATAGGAGCGGGCCAGTTCGTAAAGCACCTCCGCCGCCAGAGAATTTGTCTGGAAAAAGGAAAATGGAGTGATGCGAAAGCGCAGTCCCAACAGTTCCTCGTAGAAATAGTTCTGTCCGTACAGGATTTCTGTCCGATCGTTTTGAATAACGTCCGCCAGGCTATCGTTTACGGTGTGCAATATTCCTGAAATTTTTCCATCCAGCTGCAAAGCAAGCAGCTTCTCTGTCATTTCTGTAAGGAGTTCCTGTTCACTTCTCTGCGTTCTTTCAGGGAAACTCCCCACACTTTCCGTCCCCTGTTCCAGTATCTGTCCGGCATTTTCGCACGTTTCCTGCACCAGTTCCTGTTCATCCTTTCCGCACATGCCCTGTTCCAGTGTCTGTCCAGCTTTTTCACATGCTTCCTGTGCCAGCGCCTGTCCGGCATCTCCAAACACGTTCTCTGTCTGGGAAGTCGTCACCAAATCCACCAGGATTTCCCCTGTCTTTTTTGCCTTGCGCACCAGTAAGTGGCGCAGATACCCCTTATGTGCGCGCTTGTGGTAAAAGTCCGTGCCTGAAGATGCAAAATGTTCCAGGACGCACATCAGGATGCGGCGGAAGTCTTCCTCCACAATCCTGCAGTGATCCACCGTCACGATATCGTAAAAACTGCCTCTCTTGTGCAGTCCCAGAGCCAGCGGCCCGTCTTTTTCGGCGTCCCCAAAGGAGAACTCCATTTTATTGCGGTATCCAGCGGTTTCCGGGCTGCCTTTGATGCCCTCAAATTCATAATCGCTGCACACTTCATCCAGCAGCTTTTTTACCTGAGCCGCCTTCATCTGAAGCTGCTGCTCGTAAGGAAGATTCTGGTAGGTGCAGCCACCGCAGTCGCAAAAATGCGGGCATTGCGGCTCTATCTCCAGCGGTGACTTTTCAAGCACTTCCAGCAGCTGTCCCTCGGCCTTGCCTTTTCGGATCTTGTTTATGCGGGCGCGCACTTTCTGGCCCGCCACCGTGTTTTTCACGATCACCGGCTTTTCCTCGCCCTCTGCGATGGCCAGCCCTTTGTTCGGAAACTGTATCTCCCGGACTGTGCAATCTACGATCTGCCCTTTTTTCATACTGTCTCTCCCTTTATCTTCTTTTTTTCTGCTTTTGATTTTCTATTTTCGATTTCTATTTTTAATATGATTTATCTCTTATTTCCCCTGTTACAGATATTTCTCCGAGATAAGAAAAACCGCCGCATTGTATGCGGCGGCCTTTTTCTTTTTCATGCGGCCTGCAGATTATTCCTCGCTGGTCTCCTTAGACGCTTCTTTGCTCTCGTCCACAAAGATCTCATCGTCTTCGTCCTCTGCATCTTCCGCTTTCTCAGAGGATTCTTCCAGATCATCTTCAAAATAATCGTCAAAGTCATCGTCAAAATCGTCATCGAAGTCTTCCAGATAGTCCGGCGTAAGATATTTATAAACTGCGTAAGCAATCCCTGCAACAGCTGTCACTGCACCGATGATCGCCAGGATCCACAGCACCGTGTTTTTGTGTCTCTCCTCGTCTCTCCTCTGGATAGCTGCCAACATTTCTTCAATCTTGCTCATAGTCTGCACATCCTTTCCTGTTTTCAAAGCTTTTTTCAAAAACATTTTTTATAGTATAACACAATTGCCCCATCTTTACCATAGAAATTTTACATTTTTTGCAAGCTTTTTTTCGAATCTGCTGTTTTTTTCACTCCACTGCGCTGGTCTTTTTCTCTGTAGCGCTGGCCTCTTTCTCCGTAGCGCTGACCTCTTTCTCCGTAGCGCTGACCTTTTTCTCCGAAGCGCCGCTCTTTTCCGTCTGTTTTTCCGTCTCTGTCTGCCCCTCCTCTTTTTTTCTCGCTGCTCCCTGAGGAATATAGGGGATGATCCGCACTTTGCGCGGCGGTTCCCGCAGTCCCAGGTCTATGGCCAGCTTCGTCCACCCGCCCGGCGGCTCGTGCAGCACGGCCAGCACGTTGAACCGGTGATCCGGGTCTCCATTGCAGGTATACAGTGCCAGGATATGACTGTCTTTTGTAATGGTGTCAAAGAGTTCCCGGTCGAAGGTATCTTCCTTCTGCCCCATTTCTTCTACTTTTTCCAGATACTCCTCGCGGGTTTTTTCGTCTTCCTGGTCAAAATGATACAAGGGATGATCCGCGCTCACCGTATACGCGGCAAAAATCTCATATTCCAGTGTGATCTCCGGCAGATAAATGTATATAAACTTGTTTTTCTGCAGCACGCTGGGTTCCCAGAACAGTTTTAGAGAGCCAAACATACTGTAGTCTCTCATGTTATGCCCGTAAAGTACCGTGAGAAAGTCTGTGTAATCCATCCGGTTGATATTCTGGGAGAAAATGGATCCGTAAACGCTCTCATTTCCCCATTGGTCATGGTGCAGGTAAAATTCCTGGTCGCCGGTACTGCGCAGAACTGGATAATCGATCACGGTTCCCGGAATCCGTATCCAGGAGTAAATATCCGGATTTTTGTGCCGCAGGGACGAAAAATCCACCGGTGATTCCGTTTCCAGCATTTCCCGGATGATTTCTTCCTCCTCCGATGACAGCTCCGTCTCCGACTCCTTTTTCACTTCCGCCTTCGCGCTGCGCTTCGTTTCCTGTTCCGTCTCCGTTTCCGAATCCACTCCGCGCTTTGTTTCCCGCTCTGTCTCCGCTTCCGAGTCCACGCTGCGCTTTGTTTCCTGCTTCGTCTCTGTCTCCGAATCCACGCCGCGTTTTGTTTCCTGCTCTGTCTCCGCTTCCATCTGTACTTCTGGATCCACATCGCGCTCTGTTTCTATCTGCACCGTTGAATCCATGTTCCGCCTTGTCGCCTGTCCTGTCTCTATCTGCACCGCCGAATCTGTGTTCCGTCTTGCCGCCTGTCCTGTCTCCGTTTCCGCCTGCACTTCCGGCCCCGCACCGCGCACATCCAGGATAAGCACGGATTCTGTTTCTTCCTGGGCGGATACAGCAGCGTCCGGCCGATCCGCAAAGAAGGCGATCCATAGAAGGGCCAGCGCCAGACAAACGGTGCGCTGCCATATACTCAAATGCTTTCTTTTTGTTTCCCTCATCCTTCTGTTCCCGCCTCCTTTTCCCTTCCGGTCTACTTGCACCGTTTGCCCACTCACACGCCTGCATCCCATGCCTGCCAAAGTGTGCCCGGCAGCTCCTTCCCTTATAGTTTCTGCAGTTTCGCAAACCCGGCAAACATTTTTTTCACGCCGCAGCGCTCAAATTCCACGGTCACTTCGTAATCTTTTCCGCCGTCCACAATATCTTTCACGATGCCGCGGCCAAATTTTATATGCTGCACGGTGTCTCCCACGGTGTATTCCAGGTGATCCGCCTTTGCCACTTTTCCTGTGCCCGTGTCAAACGCCCTGGTCTGGAACACTTTTCTGGCCTGCCGATAGGGGGTGTCTGCCATGCGCTTCGGCGCGTCTATCGGACGGTTCCACGGCAGATTGCTGTCTTCTTCCAGGGTGTCCTGTGCGTCATGCTCCGAAAGCTCCGGCAGTGCATTGCCGGATCCTTCCGCTTTTTTTCTTCCCTCCAGCAGCTCCAGAGGAATCTCCTTCAGGAAGCGGGATCTTTTATGTACCCTTGTCTCTCCCCGCACCATGCGCATCTGCGCGCAGGTGAGCGTCAGTTCTTTCATGGCCCGCGTGATCCCTACGTAGCACAGCCTGCGTTCTTCCTGGATCGCGCCCGGGTCTTCCTCCAGCCCGATCTCGCTGGGGAATAATCCTTCTTCCATGCCAGTCAGATAAACAGCCGGAAATTCCAGTCCCTTTGCGCTGTGCAGCGTCATCAGCACCACGCGGCTCTCGCTCTCGTCCAATGTGTCAATATCCGCCACCAGGGCCACTTCCTCCAGGAAGCCGCTCAATGTGGGCTCCTCTGTGGTTTCTTCATAGGATACGGCTTTTGAGATCAGTTCATCAATATTTTCTATGCGCGCCTGCGCCTCATCCGTATCTTCCGCCTGCAGTTCCCGCACGTATCCGGTGGCATCGATCAGTGTCTGCAGAAGCTGCGAGGGGCTTAAAAACTCCGCCTGGCTGCGGAGCGTGCGGATAAAGGTCACAAAGTTCTGCAGCTTCTGGCCGGCCCGCGCCATTCCGGGGATGTCTTCTTCCGCCTCCAGTGCGTTGTAAAAGGTGATCTCGTGCTCCAGGGCATAGTTCTGCACTTTCGTGATAGTTGCCGCACCGATACCGCGCTTCGGGATGTTGATGATGCGCCGCACCGCTAGGTCGTCCCTGGCGTTGTCCACGGTTTTCAGGTAAGCCAGCAGATCCTTGATCTCTTTGCGGGCATAGAAGTTAATACCGCCCACGATCTTATACGGGATGTTCGCCATTAAAAGGCGCTCCTCAAAGAGACGCGACTGGGCGTTGGTGCGGTACAGCACCGCGAAATCGCCGTACCCGGCTCCCGTTTTCTGCACACACGCCCGGATATCGTCCACCACAAAGTCCGCCTCATCCGACCCGGTGGCAAACTGTTTTACGCGGATGGCGCTGCCGGCGTCGTTGTCCGTCCACAGGGTTTTCTCCTTCCGCTCGCTGTTGTGCCGTATCACCTGGTTCGCCGCCTCCAGGATATTCTTTGTGGAGCGATAATTCTGCTCCAGTTTGATCACTCTGGCGTCCTGAAATACCTTTTCAAAATTCAGAATATTCCAGATGTTCGCCCCGCGAAACTTGTAGATTGACTGGTCATCGTCCCCCACCACACAGAGGTTCCGATATTTCTGCGCCAGGATGCTCACCAGCTGGAACTGCGCCGTGTTGGTATCCTGGTACTCGTCTACCATGATATAGCGGAACCGATCCTGATAGTATTCCAGCACATCCGGACATTTGCGGAACAGTTCCACCGTCTGGAAGATCAGATCGTCAAAATCCAGCGCGTTGCTGCGGCGCAGCTGGGTCTGATATTCCCGGTAGGCCACCGCGATCTTCCGCTTGTAATAGTCCCCCAGATACATGTTTTCGTACTCATCCGGGGAGATCAGTTCGTCCTTCGCGGACGAGATGGCCGCCAGGATGGATTTTTCTTTCATAGTTCTGGTATCGATCTCAAGCTGCTTGCAGATGTCCTTCATCAGGGATTTCTGGTCGTCCGCGTCATAGATGGAAAAATTGCGCTCGTAGCCGATCCGGTCGATGAATCTGCGCAGAATGCGCACACACATGGCGTGGAATGTGGAGACCCAAACGCTCTCGGCGCCGTATTCCACCATTTTGTCCACGCGCTCCCGCATCTCTCCCGCCGCTTTGTTGGTGAATGTGATGGCCAGGATGTTCCACGGCTTCACATTTTTTTCCGCGATCAGGTAGGCAATGCGGTGCGTCAATACACGGGTCTTTCCGGAACCCGCCCCGGCCAGGATCAGCAGCGGCCCTTCCGTGTGAAGGACCGCCTCCTTCTGCATGTCGTTTAACTGATCAAATAAATTCATGTTTCCTCCCGCTGTAAAAATATACTGTGCGTCCGCACAAAAAACACTTGTCATGTAGTTTTGAAAACTGTATAATGTAGTTCAAAGGGGGCATTTGCTATGACAATCAATCCGGACGATATCCTGCAAAGTATCTTGCAGAGCATTTCCAACATCGACCATATCAGACCCGAAGACATTCCCAATATCGATCTGTACATGGATCAGGTCACCACGTTTATGGACGCGCAGCTTCGCGCTTCCAAGCGCTATCCGGACGACAAGATCCTCACCAAGACCATGATCAACAACTACGCCAAAAATCATCTGCTTCCCTCGCCGGAGAAGAAAAAATATTCCCGGGAGCATGTCCTGGTTCTTATTTTCATTTACTATTTCAAAGGCTTTCTGCCCATCACCGACATCCAGGCGCTGCTGGAGCCGCTGTGCAAGGCGTTTTTCCAGAACGGCGAGGGCATGAACATCGAATCGCTCTACCGCGAGGTGTTCAGTATGGAAAAGGACCAGATAGAATGTATGGCGGCAGATATTAAGGAAAAATATAACACTGCCTGGAACACATTCCATACGGCCCCGGAAAATGAGCAGGATAGCCTGCGCTTATTTTCATTTATCTGTCTTCTCAGCTTTGATGTGTATGTAAAAAAACAGATCATTGAAAAACTTATTGATCTTCATTTAGACGGCTGAATATCATCTGATATCCGTCATTTCCATAATTCAGGGAGCGGTTGACACGGCTGATCGTGGCCGTGGAAGCCCCTGTCTGCTCCGCGATCTCCAGATAGGTTCTGTTCTGCGTGAGCATGCG
>CANRKY010000119.1 GCA_947631355.1 uncultured Marvinbryantia sp. | reverse complement strand
CTCCACATCCTCCACGTAGATGTCGCCGGTGGTTCCCAGCTGCACGCCGATGGTCTTTCCGGCCAGATCGTCCGGGCCCTGGATGTCGCTTCCCTCCGGGACAATGATCATCTGGGTGGCTGTGGTGTACGGATCTGTGAAGCTCACGGACTGCAGGCGCTCCTCTGTAACGGTGATGCCCGCCATGGCGATATCCACCTGGCCGGTCTGCACTGCCGCCAGCACGGAGTCAAACGCCATATCCTCAATCTCCAGTGTCATGCCAAGTTCCTCTGCGATCAGCCCTGCCACTTCCGCGTCGATCCCCACGATCTTGTCCTCGCCGTCGATCATTTCGTGATACTCGTAGGGCGGGAACTCCGCGTTGGTCGCCATGGTCAGCACGCCGTCATCTTCCGCGCAGGCCGCTGTGCCGAAAGCCAGCGCCAGGGAACCCATGCAAACTGCTGCAAATAATTTTTTCATCTCTTTGTCCTCCTCATAAATATTCATAAAAATGAATGTATTTTTATAACCCTAAAAATACCACGAATCCATGGGCCTGTCAAGTTCCGGCGCGAAACATTCCCCGTTTTGGCAGAAAACATTCCCCGCTTTCCCATCCGATCCAATGCCTGTTCGCGGCCTACTCCTCCGACGCCGGTTCCGCCGGCACAAACACGCGGTCGCGCACCGGGTCTTTGGGCTTTTTCACCCGCTCCATGGCCTCTTTGCAGAAATAATCCTGCGCGCACACCAGCACTTTGCCGCGCTTGTCGATTTTTTCATAGGAACCGTCCGGCTGCAGGATGCGGGCCTTCACATTGTCCTCCATCTGAATCTGCAGGATGTGGCAGGCCTCCTCCTTGATCCGGTCGTTTTCCAGCGGGAACAGGATCTCCACCCGTTTGTCCAGGTTCCGCGGCATCCAGTCCGCGCTGCCCATGTAAACTTCCGGCTGCCCGTTGTTGTGGAAGTAAAAGATCCGTGCGTGCTCCAGGAAGTTCCCCACAATGGAGCGCACCGTGATGTGCTCGCTCACCCCCGGAATACCGGTCTTCAGACAGCAGATCCCGCGGATGATCAGGTCGATCTGTACCCCGGCCGCCGATGCCTCATACAGTTTTGCGATGATCTCCTTGTCGCACAGCGAGTTCATCTTCGCAATGATATGGGCCGGCTCCCCGGAAAGAGCGTGCTGCGTCTCGCGCTCGATCAGTTCGTAAAAACGGTCGCGCAGCCAGATGGGGGCAAGGGCCAGCTTGTTCCAGTGCTTCGGCTCCGAGTAGCCGGACAGCATGTTAAACACCGCCGTTGCGTCCTCCCCGATGGACTCGGCGCAGGTGAGAAGCCCGCAGTCGGTGTACAGCTTTGCGGTGGAATCGTTGTAGTTGCCCGTCCCCAGGTGCACGTAGCGGCGGATGCCGTCTTCCTCCTTTCGCACCACCAGCGTGATCTTGCTGTGGGTCTTCAGGCCCACCAGCCCGTAGATCACATGGCAGCCCGCTTTCTCCAGCATCTTCGCCCAGACGATGTTGTTTTCCTCGTCAAAGCGCGCCTTCAGCTCCACCAGCACCGACACCTGCTTGCCGTTTTCCGCCGCCTGGGCCAGCGCCGCGATGATGGGGGAATTTCCGCTCACGCGGTAGAGTGTCTGCTTGATGGCCAGCACCTCCGGATCCTTCGCCGCCTGCTTCACAAAGTTCACCACCGGGTCAAAGGTCATGTACGGGTGGTGCAAAAGAATGTCGTGCTCCCGGATCGCCTCAAAGATGTCCTCCCGCTCCATCAGCGCGGGAACCGGCTGGGGCGTGTAGGGCTTGATCTTCAGCTTGTCAAACCCGTCCATGCCGTACATCTTCATCAAAAATGTGAGATCCAGCGGCCCGTTGATATGAAAGATATCATCGCCGCGGATGTTAAATTCTTTTTTCAGGATCTTGAGGAGCTGTTTGTCCATCCCCTCCTCCACTTCCAGCCGGATCACCTCGCCCCACTGGCGCTTTTTCAGCTGCTTCTGGATCTCTTTTAGCAGATCCGCCGCCTCGTCCTCATCTATGGTCAGGTCCGCGTTGCGCATGATGCGGTAGGGGTGCGCGCAGGCCACCTTATAGTTCAAAAACAGCTTTCCGATGTTCCGCTCGATGATCTCCTCCAGCAGGATGACCGCACGGCCCTCCCCGCAGGGCAGCTCTATGATCCTGGGCAGCACGGAAGGCACCTGCACGGTGGCAAATTCCGTGGTCTCTTTCTTGCCCTCTCCTTTTTTCTGGATCAGCGCTCCGATGTTCAGCGTCTTATTGCGGATCAGCGGGAACGGCCGGGAAGAATCCATGGCCATGGGCGTCAGCACCGGGTAGACGTTCTCCTCAAAATAGCGGTCCGCGTACACGGCCTGTTCCTCGGTCAGGTCCTCGTGCCGCGTCACCACTTCCAGCCCCTGCTGCTTCAGGGCGGGCAGTATGGAGCGGTTGTAGGTGGAATACTGCAGGCTCACCACTTCCTGCACGCGCTTTAAGATCTGGGCGATCTGCTCCTGCGCGGTGAGCCCGGCGATATCCTTTTTGGTGTAGCCCACGTGCACCATATCTTTCAGGGACGCCACGCGGATCATAAAAAATTCATCGAAGTTGGAGGATGTGATGCTCAGAAATTTCAGGCGCTCAAACAAGGGCGTGTTTTTATCCCTGGCCTCCTCCAGCACGCGCTCGTTGAAGCTGATCCAGCTGTCCTCTCTGTTCCGATAATATTCCGGTCTGGTAAAATCCATCTCCATGCCATTCCCCTCCCTCTACAATGTCTTTTTCTGCCGGATCACCGGGCGGATGTGGAACACTTCCTCAAAGTAATCCGCCTTCGGCGGAAACAGGCCCTTTTCCAGCGTGATGTCCTGCTGGGTATCCACGTGGATCTGCAGCTCCGCATCCTTCACCGTGATGCGCACATTGCTGAATTTCTGCTTGTGGCTGCGGTCCAGGGCGTTTGCCACCCGCAGGATGGCCGTCAGTTTCATGATCAGCAGGTAATCCTTCTCCGTGATCCCCGGCTGGTTCATGATCTCCGCGTAGGAAATCTCAAAGGTATTATATTTCACCACATTGGCGATCACCCGGCGCTCCCGGTTGGACAGGCCGATGATCTCGGTGGCCATGATGATGCTGTAAGAACACTCGGCGCCGTCCGAGAGATTGATATATTTTCCGCACCCGTGCAGGATCACCGCGATCTGCAGAAGCAGCCGCTGCCTGGCGTCCAGGCCGGAGATCTTTTTAATCTTGTCGAAGATCGCCAGGGCCAGGCTTTCCAGGTTTCGGATGTGGCTCTTGTTGCTCTGGTAGCGCTTTGCGATGATGCGGGCCGCCGCCACAATGTCGTCCTCAAAATTGTGCTCCGCGTAGATCAGCTTGTTTTTCTGCGCGTAGTCGTAGGCGATCCCGTCGCTCAGGGACAGGCCCGGCATCCAGATCTGCTCGGCCCCCATCTCCTCGATCAGCCGCTTGTAGATGGTCATGGAGGGCAGGATCAGGGAGGCGCTCTCCGAGGGGATGCCGTACTCCCGCGCGATCTCCTCCGGCCGCATGTCGATGATCCGGTCATACGTGGCGCGAAACTCGTCCGTGGCCACCATGGGCTTTTTCAAAAGTTCCAGGATATAGTCCCCGGCCACGATCAGATTTTTGATCTGGCGGTCCTTCAGGTACATTTTTTTGAAGCTGGCCAGCTCGTTGTTGATCAGCTCCTCCGCCATCTCCTCCATATGTAAGGTATGGCGCACCAGATCCGCCATTTTTTCGCGGATGCGCATATTTCCCATGCGGATATTCTGGGTGGTCACCAGCTTGTCGTTGTCGAACAGACTGATCTGGATGCTGCCGCTGCCCACATCCACAATGGCGGTGCCGCTCTGGATGATCTTGTAAAAATTTTTCTCCCCGAAGGCAATGGACTTATAGTCCAGGAAGCGCTGTTCCGAGTTGTCCAGGATCTCCAGATTAAGGCCCGTCACACGTTTCACCTGCTCCAGGATCAAAAGATGGTTGCGCGCCTCGCGCACGGAGCTGGTGGCGCACGCACGGTACGCGCTCACTTTATAGCTGTTCATAATGCGCACAAAATCGTTGAGGATCTGACACAGCTCCTCTATCTTTTTCACACTGATCCTTCCGGTGTTGTACGTGTCTTTTCCCAGTTCCATCCGACAGCACACGCTGTCGATCTGCTTCATCTCGCGGCGGGGCGAAAATTCAAAAACTTTCATGCCCACTTCATAGGAACCCACATCGATCGCCGCAAACATTTTTACTGCCATTGTTTCCTCCAATACAATACATTACATTTCCCATTAGATAATGCTCAAGATCCGGTTATCCCAGAAGATCGTCCCTGTTTCCCAGAAAGATTATCCCTGTTTCTCCTGGAGATCATCATTGCTTTCCCAGCAGATAGTCGATAAACTGCTGCGCCGTCCGGCCGGAGCGCCCGCCGTGGGAGAGCTCCCACTTCTGCGCCTCCGCCAGAAGCTCCTCCTCCGGCATATGAACCTGATTTTTCCTTGCCAGTTCCCGGACGATCTGCTGATACTCTTTTTTGTCCGGCGCGCCGAAATAAATCTGCACGCCGAAGCGGTTCACCAGCGAGAGTTTTTCCTGCACCGTGTCGCTTGTGTGCAGGTCATCGTGCCGTTCTTCCTTGTCGCTGAATTTTTCCCGCACCAGATGGCGGCGGTTGGATGTGGCGTAGATCAGCACATTGTCCGGCTTTTTCTCCAGGCCGCCCTCGATCACCGCTTTCAGGTATTTGTATTCCACCTCGAAATCCTCAAACGAGAGATCGTCCATGTAAATGATGAACTTGTAATTGCGGCTCTTGATCTGTGCCACCACATCGTTCAGATCCTGGAACTGGTGCTTGTAGAGCTCAATGATGCGCAGCCCTCTCTCATAATACTGGTTCAGGATCCCCTTTATGCTGGAAGATTTCCCGGTGCCCGCGTCCCCGAACAGCAGGCAGTTGTTGGCCCTGCGCCCGCTCACAAACGCCTCGGTGTTTTCGATCAGCTTCTGCTTCGCGATCTCGTAGCCCACCAGGTCGTCCAGATGCACGTGGGCGATGTTCTTCACCGGAACGATCTGCACCCCGTCCTCGCCGTGCTCCACCCGGAACGCCTTGTGCAGCCCCAGCTTGCCCACGCCGAACTCGTGATAAAAGTCCACCATGTCTTTGGTAAATTCATCCACGGTCTGCGCCGCGGCAAGAGACACCGCCAGGCTGCAGATCCGGTCGCGGATGCGCTTGTTGAATGTTTTGCTCTGCTCATTTACATGTTTATAGCACCGCACGAACTCCATGCCGTGCGCCCCCAGCGCCCGCTCCGCCTCCGCGAAATCGTAGGCGTACAGGTTCTGCAGGATGGCAAAATCGTGCCGGGCGATCTCGTTGATGGTGCCCTCCACCTTCCCCACGATCTCGCAGGCGGTGCTGAACGCATTTTCATCGTTCACCAAAAGGTAAGTGAGGTAGGCGTGCCACAGATTTCCCTCAAACCCGTAAGCGCCCGCCATGTCCACCAGCTCGCCGATGCACTGATGATAGACGGCCTGAAGCTCCTCCCGCTCCTGCCCGGCAGGCGCATCCTCCAGATGCTCCATCACCCGGATCATCCCGGAAAATAGTTTTTCCTTCTGCAATCCCTTATATACGAATAGTTCCTTCACTCTCGCTGTTCCGATCATTTTCCGCTCTCCTGTAATTTCCTAAGATTCTCACATTTGCCGCTTCTTCCCGTATCCCCCGCAGGGCATTTTTCACGGAGCTGTCGTTTAAATTTCCCTCCAGATCCACGAAAAAACGGTATTCCCAGTTCCGCCCCGGCACCGGCCGCGATTCGATCCTGCTCATGTTCAGGTTGTTGTATATGAAATGGGACAATATGCTGTACAGCGCGCCGCTGCGGTGCGGGGTCTCAAAGCAGATGCTGATCTTGTCCGCGTCCTCCTCAAAAATGCGCTGGTTGGACACGATGATAAACCGGGTGGAATTGACCGCATTGCTGCAGATGTTCTCCTCCAGTATCTCCAGCCCGAACACCTTCCCCGCAAAGGCGCTGGCGATGGCCGCCTGAGACGGATCCTTATCCAATGCCACCTTTTTGGCCGCGCCGGCCGTGTTTTCCAGCGCCATCTTTTTCCAGTCCGCATGATCTGTCAGGTAATCATCGCACTGCAGCAGCCCCTGCTCATGGGAGTACACCGTGCGGATATCTTCCAGCTTCGCGCCGGGCAGCCCCAAAAGCTTGTGCTCCACGCGGATGATCTCCTCCGCCACGATGTAATAATCGTACTTCATCAGCAGATCGTAGATCTCGCTCACAAACCCGGCGGTGGAGTTTTCGATGGGGAGCACCGCAAAGTCCGCCAGCCCGTCCGTGATGGCTCCCAGCGCGTCCTTCCACTGATCCACGTGGAACGAATTGACATCCTCCCCGAAATATTTTTTCATGGCCGCCTGACTGTACGCGCCCTCCACGCCCTGGTAGACCACGCGCACATTTTTCTTCTCAATGGTCGGCACCGGGGTGAAGGGAAGCCTTCCCACCACGCCCTGCTTCTGAATCAGCTGGTACTGCAGCTTCCGGCTCATGGACATGATCTGAATAAACAGCTCCTCCACCCCGTGCCGGTTGAAATCGCCGTCCACCATGGCCTTCAGGGCGGAGATCTTCGCGCTCTCCCGCTCATGGTCGAACACCTTTTTCCCTGTCTGGATCTTGTATTCCCCCACCTGCGCGCAGACCTCCATGCGCTCCTCAAACAGACGGACGATCTTCTGATCGATCTCGTCCAGCTCTTTTCTTAACTGTGTTAAATCCGCCATACTTACCTCTCTTGTTTTTTATTCTGTCACCTATTTTCTGCGCCCTGTCGCGCAGTCCGTATCTCTGTCTCTGTGCATCCTGCGGCGCGCGGTTCACGTTTCTACGTATCCTGTTGCACGCGGTTCGTGTCTCTATGCGTCTCGCTGCGCGCGGTTCGTGTCTCTGCGTGTCCTGTTGCACGCGGTTCGTGTCTCTAGGCATCCTGCGCGCAATTCGTGTCTCTAGGCGTCCCGCGCGCGATTCGTGTCTCTAGGCATCCTGCGCGCAATTCGTGTCTCTAGGGCATCCTGCGCGCGATTCGTGTCTCTAGGCGTCCTGCTGCACGCCGTCCGCCTCCCGCGTCAGTTCCCCGATAAACGCCAGTGAACCGAAAGCCAGAACTACGCCGTTCTGCCGCGATGCCCGCTCTATCGCCGTATGCACCGCTTCCGCTATGCTCTCTGCCGCCTGCACACACTGTGCCTCGCAGCCTTCCGCGGCCATGACCCCCGCGTTTTTCTTCATATATTTTTCTGCGGCCTGTTTCAGCTCCTGCGCTGGGAGTGCCCGCGGATTTTCCGGCGTCTGAATGGCGATCAGTTCCTGCAGATACGGCGTCAGGATCCGCAGGATCTCATCGTACTCCTTATCCCGGAATACCCCGCAGATGCCGATGATCCGGTGTCCCTGCAGGTATGTCTCGATGGACTTTGCGAGCTGCTGTGCCCCCGCGCGGTTGTGGGCCCCATCCACGATAAAGAGGGGATCCTCCCGCACCACCGTGAACCTG
>CANRKY010000118.1 GCA_947631355.1 uncultured Marvinbryantia sp. | reverse complement strand
CTGATCAAGCCATTGAACAAGCGTTGATTGTGATCAGGGATTCTGTATTTGAGTCGTAAAAACGTCGGAAGTTAAGACTCTAACAGCTGCACTCTTATTCCAAAAAAGGAGCCCACTCTTTTTGAACTTTATAATCTGGGCCTTTGAATTATGATGCCTTATCCAGCATATCGTGAATATAAGTCCGCAGGCCATCCTCGGTATCTATGCCATATTTTTGATTTATCAAAATATAGTATTTCATAATCCTCTCTTTCGGCAGAAGCTCACTGGAAGGAATACTGCTGCCATATCCTTTCCTTGCCTCTATCCATGGATCCTCGTTGTGCGTAATCTTCTCCAGTGCTTTTCCACTGTACATACCAAATGTATTTAACACAAGGTCAATCACCCGTTTTTCATCTTTCGTCAGGGCACCTGCCGTACCTTTCAGGAGCGCAAAGCGAGCATCATCAATCGGATTATATTTAAAATCTCTGAAAAGGTCATACACTTCCGGATAAACTGGTCCATGAACCCATGCCCGGCAGTCTTCTTCAAAGATGGGCTTTCCATACAATGCGGAATAAACGCCTTGAATAAAATAGAGCAGCTTCTGCAACATGAGAGGCGTTACTTCTTCCAGCTTTTCAAAGATATATGCGATTACCCTGAGCATCTTATCCGAAACAGAAAATAAGCGCGCTGTGCTTTCTGCTGCGGCAAGAGCTTTTCTGTATGCCGCAGCTGTCAGCTTTTCCCGGTTCTCTGTAAGTTTCTGCTTCATGTATGCCGGGGACGAAAGAGCCGCTTTGATGATATCCGAATACTCTTTGGAGGGTACCTGCCCTTCCAGATATCTCGCTACGGTCACCTCCCCGAATCCAAGCGCCAAGGATAACGGTGCTTTTCCAATCTTATAAATCTTCATCAGTCTCTCGATATCATCCATCGTCACGATGCCTTCTGCCGTCCTGTACTGCTCATCGATTTCCTGCACATTCTTATCAATGAGGCCCGGAATACTCATTTCTGCACCACAATCAACGCAGACAGCCACCGTGATTCCGAAAGTGTAATCCTTATCCCGTATTTTTTTTACGATTTTTTTCTTCTGCAAGTAGTACTCTGTTTCTTTCCTGCACTCTATGCAGAAATCCCTTCTCTCCTTCTCTGTCATAGCTATCACCTCCGATTAAAATAATATGTAAGCGGATATCTCTGCTCGTGGAATGAAATAACGATTACAAAACAGTTCTCCATCAAGCCGGTAGTTATCTTTCCGAACGGCTTCCTTTACCTCAGAGAGATACTGTTCTATGTCTTTCCTGTCTATATACAATACTTCATCCCCCGCAGAGTGTGATATGATTTTTTCTTTTTTCTATCATTAATATAATTCAATGATTGCATTTTGTCAATATCCAATCACTGAAAAGATTGAAAGAGTGACTGTCCGGGAACGTGGGAGCGGCATGACAGCCGACGAGAAATCCCGGATCCTATAGGTTTAAAAAAACAAAAAAAGAGCCGGCCTCTTTCGGAAACCGGTTCTTTTTTTATTTCTTTAATGTACATTTCCCCTGTGAATAGTTTTTGCAGTATTCGCAGACGGTTTTTACAATGCTTGCCGTACAACAGTGATATCTGCTTCCCATGCACTTCATGCCGCACTTCTTACACTGCCATTCATCGCAGCCATCAAAAAGGGAATCGATGATCTCGTCTGCATCGGCCATTGTCTTCTCCTGCTTTTCATTTGTCAGTTCATCCCATTGTCCCACATGAAATGCCTCCTTTCACAACTTCCTATCCCTCTTATCTGCTCCATTATCTGCCCCTGCACAGGGTGTAGATCACGCCGTCCGCTTCCTCATGCACCTGAAACCTTACCTTTCGGATGTCTCTGTGGGAAAAGATGTCCGGCAGGTCGTCCGTGATCCCCTCCCCGGTGTATTTCAGATAGGCTTCTTTCATGGTCCACAGTCTGGTAAATTCCGCCGCCGGATCTGCGGCGTTCATGATCCGCCGCCTCTCCTCCGCCTGGAAACAGATGCCGCACAGCGCCTCGTCCACAGCGGCCGGGATCTCCTCAATGTCGCATCCCACTTCCGCCTCATCGATGGCGCACAGCACGCCTTTCCTGCAGTGGCTCAGGTTAAAATAGATATCAGGATGATCCCGCAGATACGGTTTCCCGTTTTCCCGGCAGACGAACACCGGATCCTCCCGGACGCCGTATGCCTGCCGCAGCCCCTCTTTTAAGAGCAGGTACGCTTTGGCGCAGAGCACACGGTCTATCGGGAAGCGGTACTCCAGCGCTCTCTCCCGCCTCCACGCGGGAAGCAGGGAGAGGTCGCGCTTTAACTGTTCTTCGTCTACCGTCTGCGGGTTTTGAAACAGCAGCACTTTCATACTCTTATAGCTTCCAGAACATAAACAGATTCCAGTAGCAGATGTTCACGATCGCCACCACCGCGAAGAAGATCACAAAACAGTTGTAGATCATCACGCCTTTGGACATCTCCATGCGGGCGATCCGCACAATGCCGTACACGGCCAGCACGGCCAGCAGCACTGCGATCACGCCGATGGCTATGAACATCCACAGATATTGTTTCAGCGGGCTGTAGATCGCCTGGAGGATCATCAGGTACAGGAACGCCACCACGAAAGGCAGGAAGCCTGTGAGGAAGCTCCACCAGGACAGCGGTCTGCGCTTTTTCTCCCGCTTGCGCAGGATGATCCCCACGATCAGCGAGATAAAGGAAAAGATCAGGCCGCCCGCAAACAGGTACAGCATCACGTTCTCTCCGATAGCCTTCACCGGTTCCACCTCAAAGTAATCCATGTAGGAGAACTCGATGGCTTTGTTGGCCACGCTGTCGTTTAAGAGCCAGTATTCGCTGCCCATATCTTTGTTTAAGCCTGCCATCAGCGCCGTGAGCTTGAAGGGCCCTGCGCCTGTGGTCTTTGCGTTGCGGTAGGTGCCCTGGGGCGCCGTGTCCTGCGCGCCGTAATCCGCCGCGTTATACTCGCCGTAGAAGATGCGCTGCAGACCCTCTGTGTAGGTCATCTCGTTGCCCTGGTTGTTCATCACCACAGAGCCGATGCCGTCCTGCAGATCCAGCATCAGATAGCTGGAGCAGCCCGATGTTCTGCCGATGTGGCCGATGGTGGGCACTTTGTAGTACAGGCCCCACAGTCCGTGGTAGTTCTTCGCCATGTCGGTGTCCCCGAAGTAGTCCGTGGGCGTAAACATCGTCTCCCAGGTCTCCGGCTTCAGCAGCTTGTCGCTGCGCGTCAGCAGCGCCTTTGCAAAGGTCTCGTAATCGCTGAAGGTGGAATTGCACATGCCCGCCGGATAGAGGGTGATATAGAAGAAGGAACTGCGCAGCCACGCGCCTTCTGTGGAATAGCAGCGCAGCTTCTGGCGCTGATCCGCCACCCACTGGTTGTCCGAGAGGTCGGGCGCGATGGCGCTGTGTTCCATGCCCAGCGGCTTGAACACGTTCTCCTGCACGTACTCATAGTACTGCATGCCGCTTAACTGCTCCACAATGTAGGCAGCCAGCGCCACGCCCCAGTTGGAATAACCGGTCACTGTGCCCGGCTCGAAAATCTGCTCCGGCTCGTGGGCGCTCACCGCTTCTTCCAGGGTGTCCAGATAGCCGCCCACGCTCAGGTTCACATCCACCGTCTGATCCTGGAACCCCGCGTTGTGGTTCATCAGGTTGATCATGGTGACCGGCTTGTCGTATTTCAGGTTGGTGAGGAAACCTTCCGGAAGATATTCCCGGATATCCGTCTCCAGATCCAGTTTTCCCTGCTCGTACATCTGCATCACGCAGATCCAGGCAATGATCTTGGATCCGGAACCCCACTCGAAAACAGTGTCATCGTCCACCGCGAGGCCGTTTTCCTTGTCCGCGTAGCCGTAATAGCCGCGGGCGATATCGTGGTCGGCGTCAAACACCGAATAGGCCAGCCCCACCGTGTTCGCTTCGTTCTGCTGAATGTAATTCTGGATCTCACTGTCCAGGTCTTCGTAGGCTATGCCGGAGGGCATCACCCCGTCGGCCGCGCGCAGCGAAAGACTCGGCAGCAGAAGCGTCATACAGAAGCACAGCACCCCTGCCCATGCCATTATTTTTTTGCCATAACTTGTTTCTCTCATCTCACTCTGCCTTTCTGAAAATAATCATACAAAAAACCGTCCGGTCACCTCATCCAGAACCTCTATGCTCTCCTTCTGATCCAGCCGGTACGCCACAAACGCGTGGGTCAGCTCCTTGTTCCCGGTGTAGTACAGCAGCCTGCAGTCGCTTCGTTTTTTCTGCAGCGCCTCGGCATATTTCAGCGTGTACTTTTTCAGGAAATCCGCGTCGCTGGACACCAGAAGCATAGGCGGAAGGTTTTGGATCACTTCCGGATTCTCCGGATTCATATACTTCATAAACTCTCTGTCGAGACATTTTTTTCCGTATATCTGCATGGGATACATCGCGCCGATCAGGTCTGCCCTTTTGGTGTAAAACATCCCGCTGAAGAAAGCCATTTTTCGGACTTTCAGACCCGACACGGCACATCCGGTCTTTTTGCGTATTTTCTCTGAGTTGTGCATGGCCGCCGTGTACAGCGCAAGGTACGCCCCGGCGCTCTCCGCGATCACATACACTCGGTTTTTGTCGCCATCATAGTACGGAAGCAGCGCCTCCGCCTGCCGGAACCCGGCACAGATATCATCCATTTCCCCGCAGGCGTCCGCCTCCGTGAGAAGCCGGTACTCCAGGTTGAATACCAGAAAGCCCCTGCGCGCCAGCTCCTGGCTGACCGCGTTTTCCAGCTTCCGGCTGCCCACATACAGGCCGCCGCCGTGGATCATAAGAATGACCGGCAGTTCCATTCCCGCATACTTTTTTGCCCGGTATACATCCAGAAACAGGGGATGATGGCCGCCGCCGGAATACGCAAGATCCAGGTCGGCCTCTATGTCTTCCGCTATCACAAATTCCTGCGAACCGTAATACGCGTCTGCTTTTTTCTGTACGTTTTTGGAAAAATAATACAAAAGCGTTTTCATGCCATCATCCCCTGTAAACTCAAAAGTACCGTCTGTTATCTCTCAACATAATAATCTACCGTGTTGGCCTCGAACAGCACGCCCATGGCTTCCATCAGCTTGCCGCCCAGCCCTTCTCCGGCGCCGCCCGCGTTCTCCGGTGCTGCCGGTGCTGCCGGAGCCTCCGCCGCGATCTCGGCGTTCTCCGCGTCGCTCTCTCTCTTGTTCTGCACCGCTTCCTTTGCGGACGCCAGCACCGCCAGCGCTTTGCCTAAGCGGTTGAGCCTGCGGTTGATGGCCTCGTTCTGCTCGATGCGCGCGCGCAGCGCTTTCCGGGTGTCCTCCGGGATGGGCATCAGCAGATGCAGCAGCTCGCCGTTATACGAGATCAGGTTCTCGGAATCTATGGCGGCGTGGTCGGTGTAGTCCACGTTCACGGAATAATCCTTCGCGTGAGTTTCCTCCACCTTTACAACAGCCTTCCCGAATTTTTCCTCGATAAACAGCTTGTAGGCCACCAGCTCCTCCTCCGGAACCGTGTCGTTCTCCACGAACACCTGGTCCAGGCTGGCAAAGTTCATCGGCTTATCTTCCCCGCGCCACTGCTGCAGCAGCGAAGAATACAGGTACAGGGTGTCCACATGGTAGGCTTCCACTGCCCGGTAGTATTTCCCGTTGTAGCCGGCCTTGTAGGTCATCAGCACGGAGTCGTTCATCAGCAGCGCCTGGTGCAGCTGTTTCGCCAGCGAGTGGGCCGTGTACAGGTCCACCGTCAGCCCCACAAACCGATGGGTCTTGTGCTTCGCGTAGTCTTCCAGGGCGATGGCGTTCAGATCTTTGTCTGAGAAGGAAACCGCGGTATATTTTCCCTCTTTCTCCTCCGGCTTATAAAGGAGGATGTTGGCCCTTGTGCAGGACTTCACGCCGTACACGATGGGCGACGCCTCATACTCCTTCAGCAGCTTCGGCATAAACAGCACGCCGCTCACACCCGCAAGCGCCTCGCGGTTTTCCCGCGCGTACTCTTTTGCTTCCTCGCTGGCGCAGGGGCCGTCCACCTCTGTGTGCAGCACAATGATGTTCTTTATCCCAATGTTGTCTTTTTTCAGCGCCAGGGTGCGCAGCATATCGGGCTTCACCATGTAATCGGTGAGGATCAGATCCGTCAGTCTCTCATCCTCTGCCACGCCCAGCAGTTCGTCTGTGTTCGCCAGCAGCCGGTAGGGCAGCAGGGAAATGCCGGCGCCCGTCATATCCAGGGCGTAGAAGCAGCTTGCCGCCTCCGCCGTCATGGCCCCCACGATACCCACGCGGGACGCGTTTTTCTCCGTCATGTGGAGCGCGGAAAATACCTCCGCGTAATTCTTCCACTGGCGGAACATCTGGCGGTAGGTGTATTTGCGGGTGTCGTCCACAATGGCCACCGCGTCCAGCTTATCTTCAAACTCGGAGTTGGTGTTGTACACCGCCTCCCACATTCTCTGCTTCACAAAGCCGCCGTCTTTGATCTCCTGCTCCAGTTCTTTCGCGCGCTTCTTTTCCTTGGAAACCAGTTTCTGCCTGGTCTTTGCCAGGGCCGCCTGCTCCTCGAAGAAGGCGATCATCTTGTCGTTGGCGTCCTTGCTCTGCGGCAGGTACGGGCGCGAGAAGTTGAAGGTGTGGATCAGGTCGGACTCCCCGTAGTAGAGCAGGCGGGTGGTCTTGCCGGCCTTCTTTAACGCCTTGTGGAACATGATGGTATAGTTGTTCAGGAAATCTCCGCGGGCCGTCACAAGGAAGGTGGGCGGAAGGTTGTTGATGATCTCCGGGTGCTCCGGGTTCATGTACTGCAGGAAGTTCTTGTCGTCGAACTTATCCCCGTAGAACTGTTCGGAGAGCATCAGCCCCAGGATATCGTCCCGGTTGGTATAGAACATACCGCAGGATAACCCCAGCGCCTTGAAGGTCATGCGGCTGGGCTTGTAGCCGATGGCATCCTGCAGTTTTTTGGATTTTTTCATGGCCGCCGTGTAGATGGCCAGGAACGCGCCGGCACTGTCGGCCGTCATGAAGATCCTGGTGGGATCCACCTCGTACTCCACGATCTTGCGGCCCACGTAGTCCATCCCGGCGCAGATGTCATCCAGCTGCTCGCACACGGTAGCCCGCGGCGCCAGGCGGTATTCGATGGCAAACACCAGATAACCTCTGGACGCCATCTCTCTGCCCATCTTGAAGGCGATCTTGCGGTCGCCCGTCACCAGGCCGCCGCCGTGGATGCTCACCACCACGGGGAGCTCTTTCCCGTCGTACTGCGGGCCCACCGGCTTGAAGATATCCATTGCCAGCGGAACACCTGCGCGGTTTATATACGGGAAGTTTAAGGATTCTTCCACGTTTGGCGGTACTTCATCGTTCTCAAATGGATTTGTGGTATTGCGTGCCCCAACGCCCTGCAGCAATTCCAGTGCGACCCGGACGCCCACCCGGCGAACGGAGCCTATTATATCTCTCTTGCGCTTCATATCTTGTCCCTCCTCTCGATCTGTGCGCGATCAGTTCTTCATCGGCGGCGTAAACAGCGGCGCATACGGCATCTGTGGCATCTGCGGCTGCTGGCCTGCCTGCGGCGCATACGGCATC
>CANRKY010000117.1 GCA_947631355.1 uncultured Marvinbryantia sp. | reverse complement strand
ATTTTAAATAAACCCAGCCGCCTGAGCGATGAAGAATTTGTCCAGATAAAGAAACACCCGGTGATCGGGGGCGAGATTCTGAAAAATCTGCGGATGCTCCCGGGGGTTGCGGACGGGGCGCTGTATCACCACGAGCGGTACGACGGCAAGGGTTATCCCCACGGGCTGAAGGGGGAGGAGATCCCGCTGTGCGCCAGGATCATTGCCATCGCGGATACCTATGACGCCATGACGTCCAACCGCATCTACCGCGCGAAGCTGCCGGATCCCAAAGTGGTCGCGGAGTTTGAGCGCTGCTCGGGGACACAGTTTGACCCGGATCTGGCAAAGCTGTTTGTGGAAATGCTGAACGAGGGCTTTCATCTCGCGCAGGAAAACCGGCGGCACGGCGAGATACGCGCGGAGGAACAGCGGGATACGGGAGAGGAGAGCGGCATGATGCTGCGCCGCGTGCTGACGGAATACAGCGCGGGCCACACGAATATGGATGTTCTCACGGGGCTTTTCAACAAGGGCTTCGGGGAGACAAAGATCGGCAATCTGCTGAACGAGGGCCACAAGGGCGCTCTGCTGGTGATGGATCTGGATGATTTTAAGGTCATCAACAATACATATGGGCATCTGATGGGGGACAAGGTGTTAAAGCTCCTGGCCTCTGCCCTGGTGGCCAATACATCGGAAAAAGATGTGCTCTGCAGAGTCGGGGGAGACGAGTTCGTGCTTTTCCTGTCGGACAATGTGAACCGCCTGGAGATCACAGAGACGGCCAAAAAAGTGATGGAGAGCTTTTCCGCGAATATGGAGGAAGTGGGGATGCGCGACCGCGCCCATGTCTCCATGGGCATCGCCCTAAGCCCGGCGGACGGCAAGAGCTTCAGCGTGCTGTACAACAACGCGGACAAGGCGCTGTACTACGTGAAAAAGAGCGGGAAGAACGCGTTCAACTTTTTCCGGGAGGCCCAGACCGTCACCGCCAAACAGAACCCGGACATGGATCTGGATCACATCCGCTACATTCTGGAAGGCCATATAGACGATGGCAAGGGCGCTCTGCGGGTGCCCTACGAGGAGCTGAAAAATCTGTACAACTATCTCTCCAGGTGTGTAAAGCGAAAGGGGCAGATGGTGCAGACGCTGCTGTTCACCCTGGGGAACGAGGGGCGCGAGTACCTGGACAACGCCGTGTACGAGGAGGCCATGTCCACCCTGGAGGTGGCGGCGGCCTATTCCCTGCGCATGGTGGATGTGGGAAGCCGGTACAGCAGCCTGCAGTATATCGTGATCCTGGTGGACACCAACATCGAGAACGGACGCATGGTGGCGGACCGGGTGATCAATCAGTTTTATAAGATTTATTCCGGCTCCAGCATCGCGCTGTCTTACGACATCCAGACCGTGGTGGTGAACAACGGATAGCGGCAACCGGCGAAAAACGGGAGAAAACGCGGAATTTTCAAAAAACAGTTGAAAATCCCGCAAACCTGTGGTAGAGTATTAGTGTTTGGCATAGGAGGTAGCAAAATGGGAGTTTTGAGAGTCATTCTTACCATTATCTTTGTTTTAGATTGTATTGCACTGACCGTACTTGTACTGATGCAGGAAGGCAAACAGCAGGGACTTGGGAGCATAGCCGGTATCTCAGAGACATATTGGGGAAAGAACAAAGGCCGCTCCATGGAGGGCGCGCTGGTGAAAGGCACCAAGGCGCTCGCCATCGGGTTTATCGTGCTGGCAGCTATTTTAAATCTGAACTTCTAGGAAGAAATGGTTATCGATGTACAGGAAAGCAGGGTTTTCGCATATGCCGAAATCCTGCTTTTATCGTATAGGAGATTCTTTTGAGACAGGTTCACACAGGAGGAAGAACGTGACAGACGAGCGAAAACAGAAAGTATATGATCTGATCTGCGACCGGGACTATGTGCCCATGAAGATCAAAGAGATCGCCGTGCTGATGCAGGTGGCAAAGGAGGATCGCCCGGAGCTGGAGCGGATCCTGCTGGAGCTGCAGGAGGAGGGCAAGATCGAGCTCACCCGGCGGGGCAAGTATAAAAAAATGGAAAATGTGCGCCTTGTCGGCATCTTTGACGCCACGGCGAAGGGCTACGGATTCGTGGAAGTGGAGGGCCGGGAGGACGATATCTTTATCCCGGAGGACGCGGTGAACGGAGCCATGCACGGCGACACGGTGCAGGTGGAGCTGCGTCCCGGAGGCAGCGGGAGGCGCTGTGAGGGCGCTGTCATGAAAGTGCTGGAGCGCGCGGTAAAGCAGGCGGTGGGCGTCTATGAGAAGTCAAAAGGCTATGGGTTTGTGGTGCCGGACGACCGCCGCCTGGTAAGAGATATTTATATTCCGCAGAACTGTTCCATGGGAGCAGCGGACAGGCAGAAAGTAGTGGTGGAGCTCACGGACTACGGCAGCTCCTCCAGGCGGCCGGAGGGGCGCGTCGTGGAGATTCTGGGGCACTGCGACGACCCGGGGGTGGATATCCTCTCCATCGCATACGGCCACGGCCTGCCGTCGGAGTTCCCCAAAAGCGCGCTCGCCCAGGCAGAGCGGGCGGCAGCCGATGCGCCGGGAGAAGACCTGCAGGACCGCCTGGATCTGCGGGATGTCTGCATGGTGACCATTGACGGGGAGGACGCCAAAGACCTGGACGATGCGGTGTCGGTAACTTACGATGAGGAGAATAAGATCTGGCATCTCGGCGTGCACATCGCGGATGTGTCGCACTATGTGACGGAGGGCAGCCCGCTGGACTGCGAGGCGCTGAACCGGGGCACCAGCGTATACCTTACGGATCGGGTGATTCCCATGCTGCCTGTGGCATTGTCCAACGGCATCTGCTCCCTGAACGAGGGGGAGGACAGGCTGGCCTTGAGCTGCCTTATGGAGATCGATGAGAAGGGAAATGTGACCGGGCACAGGATCGCGGAGACACGGATACGGGTGAACCGGCGCATGACCTATACCAGCGTGAAAAAGATCCTGGCGGACAAAGACGAGGACGAGATGCGCAGATACAGGGAGCTGGTGCCCATGTTCCGGCAGATGGAGGTGCTGGCGCGCCTTTTGCGGGAAAAGCGCAAGGCCAGGGGCTCCATCGACTTTGACCTCCCGGAGAGCAGGATCGTGCTGGATGAGGCCGGGCGGCCATTGGATGTTCTGCCCTATGAGCGCAATGTGGCCACAAAGATCATCGAGGAGTTCATGCTGATTGCCAACGAGACGGTGGCGCAGGATTATTTCTGGCAGGAGCTCCCGTTTGTGTACCGCACTCACCAGAAACCGGATCCGGACAAGATCCGGCAGCTGGCCGTCTTTGTGGCAAATTTCGGGTTCGGCATAAAAGGCGGGCGGGAGATTCATCCCATGGAACTGCAAAAGCTGCTTGCGCGCATAGAGGATTCGCCCCAGGAGACGCTGATCAGCAGGCTCACACTGCGCTCCATGAGCCGCGCGGCGTATACCGTGGAATGTGCGGGGCATTTCGGGCTTGCGGCAAAATATTACTGCCATTTCACCTCCCCCATCCGGCGCTACCCGGATCTGCAGATCCACCGCATCATAAAGGAAAATCTGCACGGCGGGCTGACACAGGAGCGCATCGCGCATTACGAGGACATCCTGCAGGATGTGGCGCAGCAGAGCAGCAGGGCGGAGCGCCGCGCGGACGAGGCGGAGCGCGAGGCGGAAAAGATGAAAAAGGCCGAATATATGCAGGGGCATATCGGGGAGCTATACCATGGTGTGATCTGCGGCATGAACGCCTACGGCTTTTATGTGGAGCTGCCAAATACCGTGGAGGGAATGGTGCACGTGAGCAATCTGCTGGACGACCACTACGACTACGACGAAAAAACGTACGAGATGCGCGGCCTGCACACGGGCCGGACTTACCGCATGGGCCAGGAGGTGCAGATCCAGGTGCTGGCGGCGGACAAGCAGGCGCGCACGATAGATTTTTGCATCGCGGACGAGGAAAATGTCCGCAGACTTTAACGGAGGAGTGAGTTTTATGGGAAATCAGTCCGTGAAGCTGATCGCGAATAACAAAAAGGCTTACCACGATTATTTTATAGAGGACACCTACGAGGCGGGGATTTCCCTTGCGGGCACGGAGGTGAAATCTCTGCGCATGGGAAAATGCAGCATCAAAGAGGCGTTTATCCGCATCGACCGGGGCGAGGCAATCATTTACGGGATGAACATCAGCCCTTATGAAAAGGGAAATATCTTTAACAAAGATCCTCTGCGGGAGCGCAAGCTGCTGATGCACCGGTACGAGCTGAACAGGCTGGCCGGAAAGATGAAAGAAAAAGGGATGACATTGGTTCCCCTGCGGGTTTATTTTAAAGGCAGCCTGGTGAAGGTGGAAGTGGGCCTGGCGAGGGGCAAAAAGCTGTATGACAAGCGGGAGGACATCGCCAAGCGCGACCAGCGCAGAGAGGCGGAGAAAGAATTTAAAGTGCGCAATCTCCGGTGAGAAAACTGCGCGGGCTTTTTTAGAGAATGTGCGGGCCTTCTAGGAGCTCGCGCTTCTTGGGGCAGAGAAACGCGCCGGGCGGCACAAAGGAGTGCGTTATTTGACATAAGGGACGGCTTGACAGAACCGGCAGGAGAAGCTATACTGAAACTGTAGGGAAACGGTAAGAAATCGGCAAAAACAATCGGGGGAAGGCCCTGGCGAAGGCGGGTGCTTATAATGAAAAAATGTGCAAAACAGATTTTATTTTGGATGACTGCCTTGTTTGTGCTTCTGCAGGCGGGCGCTCTGGCAAAGGCCAAAGAGTCTTATACCGTGCCGAAGGCCGCGTATGAGGTGACGATCAAAGCCACGGATGCGATCGTTGCGCACAACCCCAGAAAAGCCATTCAGAATGAGATGGATCAGGCGGCGAAGCGCAGCGGATATACAAAGATTATTTTAAAGGGCAAGTTTGTGTTAAACGGCCGTCTGTACATCCAGTCAAACACGATCCTGGATGCCACGGACGCCACGATCACCACATCCCTGGAGCAGAGTGCGCTGCTGGCCAACGGGGCTCAGAAGGAGAGAGAGACTACGGGCGGCTATGCGCTCACAAAAAATATCTGGATCCTGGGCGGCGTCTGGGACGGCGGAGACCTTGCAAAGAAGAAAAATAAATCCAACAATATGACCATCTGCCATGCCACCAATGTGCGCATCATCGGGGCAAAGTTCCAGAATAACTACGGTTCGCATTTCCTGGAGATCTGCGGGGTGGACGATGCCCTGGTGCAGGACTGCGACTTTGTGGGGGACAGCCGGGCGAATGGCCAGGACAAACTGGCGCTCCAGATGGACATTGCCTACACGAACCATATGCCCTCCGGCTACAAGGGCGACAAGACCATCAATAAAAATGTGCGCATCCTTGCAAATAAGTTTAATTCGGGCGGGAAGGGCTATTCCTATTTCCCGTACTGCATCGGCATCAACACGGAATACACGAAAGAAAACCTTTGGGTGAAGAATCTGAAGATTGAGGAGAACACGTTCTACCATGTGGGGAAAAACGGCATGGGCGTGCTCATCAAAGGCGTGGACGGATACAGCATTTCCTCCAACACATTTTCCAGCCCGGAGGGGAACGCCATTCATGTGCTGCGGACGAAGAACGGGGTGATCGATGGCAATAAAGTAACATCGTGCGGCGCGGACAGCGTGTTCATTCACGAGTCTACGGTAAAGACCGTAAATAAAAATACGATCACTTCCGGCAAGGCGGACGGCATCCACATGGATTCCAGCACGGTGAAGACCATGAACAACAATACCATAAAGAGCTGTAAGGGCTATGGTATAAACGTGCTGAAAGGGTCGGTCACGAAGGCGCAGAACAATGTCCTGTCCGGCAATAAAAAGGGAAATACGAACGGCGTAAAGAATACCACCACGGCCCAGAAGACGAAGACCGTGAACGCAAAGAGCATAAAGCTGAATCTGGCAAAGGCCACTCTGGGTGTGGGCGAGACGCTGAAACTCACCGCCACGGTGAGCCCCTCCAACACCACCAACAAGAAGGTGACGTACTCCAGCAGCAACAAGGCGGTGGCGTCGGTCTCCTCCGCGGGAAAGATCACCGCGCGCAAGACGGGCACGGCAAAGATCACGGCGAAGACGGCCAACGGAAAGAAAGCGGTCTTTGCGGTGACGGTGAAAAAAGCGCCGTCCAAGATCGCTCTGAAGAAGACGAAGATCCAGTTGAAGGTCAAAGGGATCTACACCGTGCAGGTGAAGCTGCCGGCAAAAACGGCGTCGTATAAATTGACATACAAGACCAGCAACAAAGCAGTTGCGACCGTAAATTCCAAAGGGAAAATTACAGCCAAAAAGAAGGGCAAGGCAATAATCACCGTTACCACATTTAACGGGAAGAAAGCCCAGATACAGGTTGTAGTGAAATAAAAAAGGGGGTTGTACTGGTTTCGACGGGGGTTTTGAAGTTGTGGAAGCCATCTGCGGGCCGGGACCGCACAGTAAACCGGAATCTAAATATAAACGCAGACGATCAGTTAGCGTTCGCAGCCTAATGGCTGCTGTCGGATCTGAGGTTGCTCACAGCCTGAGAAACCGGCATCGACTCTTGTGAGGCACTTCGCTTCCAAAGCTTTGCGGGGGCGGAAGAACCTATGAAGCTACCAAAGCCCGGAGCCTGTCATTCGGCGCCGGGCGGAGGGAATGACAAAAGAATGACTGTGATGGGAGATGCCGCAATGAATAGGCTTTCGGACAGGGGTTCGATTCCCCTCAGCTCCATTATATGAGATAAGGAGGGGCCCAACGCAGTTGGGAGGATTCCTTGTCTCCCACGCAGACGCCTCCGAACGAAGTTCGGATTTTAATGCGTCTGCTCCACTATTTGAAAAGGGATCCGACGCAGTTGGGAGGATGCCTTATCTTCCACGGAAAAACCTTGCAGCCGCAAGGCTTTTTCTGCTTAGATCTGTTTTTGAAAAACGGGGAGGAGGAGTTCTATGGAATACTTACAGTGCAGGGTCAAGGAGGGTACCGCGCAGGGAAAACCCAGGGTATATTTCACCTGCCATCCGGCGGACTTTGAGCGGACGTTTGACAGGATCCGCAGGGACATTTTCCAGTCGTGCGACTGCGCCATTTATTACACCGAAGACATGCGCCGGATATTTTCGAAAGAAGAACAGGAGATGGATCTGAACCGCATGAATCTGTTTGTGATCCCGGTCACCTCCCGCCTCTTAAAAGAGACGAACCGCGCCATGGATCTTGACCTCCCCTACGCGGTCGCGGAAAAGATCCCGGTGCTGCCGATCATGCTGGAGACGGGGATCGAGTGGCTGTACAGCCGCCCGGACAGGTTCGGGAACCTGCAGTATCTGGATCGCTGCAGCCGTGACGCCACGGAGATCCCCTATGAGAGGAAGCTGAAAAACTATCTGGATGCAGCGCTGTTCAGCAATGAGCTGGCGGAGAAGATACGCGGGGCGTTTGACGGCTATATCTTTTTGAGCTACCGCAAAAAAGACCGCAGGCTGGCCAACGACCTAATGCGGCGGATCCACAGCCATACGGCCTTTCGCGATATCGCCATCTGGTATGACGAGCTGCTGACACCGGGGGAGGACTACAACGCGGAAATCCTGGCCGCCCTGCAAAAAAGCGCGATCTTTGCCGTGCTGGTCACGCCGAACCTGGTGGGAGAGAAAAACTATGTGCAGTCCACGGAGTACCCGGATGCGCAGGCTGCGGGAAAGACGGTTCTGGCCGTGGAGATGGAGGCGACGGACGGGCAAAAGTTAAGAGAGCTCTTTCCGGGGGTTCCGGA
>CANRKY010000116.1 GCA_947631355.1 uncultured Marvinbryantia sp. | reverse complement strand
GCTGCGCCAAAACAGGCAGGCGTGGGACATGGCCTCCACATTTGACAGAATACTGGATCCGGTGGTGGTAAAGCCGGACACCGTCTCAAAAAAGGCGTCCACATACTGCGGGATCTCCCCGGAGATCCGGAAGGGGAGCGCCCCAAGGATACTCAGCATGACCCAGCTCAGCGCCACGGTGACCAGTCCTTCTTTGGTGTACATGCGCCGGTCTTTCGGCTGCCTGTGGGTAAACAAAAGCCCCAGAAGCACGCATAATGCCGCGATCACCACAAACGAAACGCCCGCGTGAAATTCCCGGTAGATCATCCCCACCAGAAACGGCAGCATCAGGAATCCCGCCTCAAAATAGCAAACATAGCCCAACATATATCGTATGATCTGATAATTCATTTTACGCCCTGCTCTTTCCCAGGATATCGCCGATATCCTTTAGTCCGCTTCTCGTTGTCACCACGACCACCGTATCCCCCACCTGCATGGAATCGCTGCCCCGCGGCAGGATGATCTGTTTTCCCCGCTGGATGCAGGCCACGAGGATATCATTTTTCAGGTTCAGGTTCATAAGCGGTATGTTGAGCACCGGCGCATTTTCCCGGATGATAAATTCCAGCGCCTCCACCTTTCCGCCCGCAATGCGGTGCATGGTCTCCACATTGCTGCCGATGGAATTGCCAAAAGCGCGGGCATAGCGGATGATATACTCCGCCGTAATATTTTTGGGGTAGACTACCGTGTCCAGATCAAGGTTTGCGATCACCTCGTCAAACGCGATGCGGTTGATCTTCGTCACCGTCTTGATGTGGGCCTGGGTCTTCGCGTAAAGAGACAGGAACACGTTCTCCTCATCCAGGCCGGTGAGCGCCGCGAACGAATCCGCCCGATCCAGCCCTTCCTCCTCCAGCAGCGCTTTATCCGTGCCGTCCCCGTGGATAATGGTGGCCTCCGGGAGCTGCTGGCTCAAAACATCGCAGCTGGCCGCGTCCCGCTCGATGATCTTTACATAGATGCCGGACGCCGTAAGGATCTTTGCCAGATAGTAGCTAATCTTTCCGCCGCCCACGATCATGGTGCTGCGCACCGGGTTGGACTCCATGCCGATCCTGCGGAAAAAGTCCCTGTTCTTTACAGAGCCGCCCACAATGTAGATATTGTCTTTTTCCTGCAGCACAAACGTGCCGTTGGGGATCGTCACCTGCTCCCCGCGCTCCACCACACACACCAGGATATCGCAGTTTAACTGTGCGGAGATGTCCTGCACCGCGATGCTGCACAGCGGCGATCCCTCCCTCACGGGCATCTTTAGGATCTCCACCTTGCCCTGGGCAAATACTTCCGCGCTGACCGCCGATGGGAGCCGCAGATCCCTGGAGATCTCGTTCGCCGCCGCCAGCTCCGGATTGATGATCAGGGCAAGCCCCAGTTCCTTTATCAGGAAATCGGTCTCCTTGCTGTACTCCGGGTTGCGCACGCGCGCGATGGTCTGACAGTCCCCGGCCTTTTTCGCGATCAGGCAGCACATCAGGTTCAGCTCATCCGATGAGGTGACCGCGATCAGCAGGTCCGCCTTTTTCACACCGGCCTCCATCAGCGTATCAAAACTGATGCCGCTCCCTATATAGCCCATAATATCAAATTCATTGACAAGCTGCTCCACGCGGTCCCCGTTTGTGTCCAGCACCGTTACATCGTTGCCCTCCTGGCAGAGCTGCTCTGCCAGCACAGAACCCACTTTCCCGCAGCCAACTATAATTATCTGCATAATTTGTCCTCTCGTGATCTGTCGATGTCTAAAACAGACAGTTTTTCCGTTTCAACATCTATATTTTACGATATATGCAGAAAATGTCAAGGATTTCTGTGCCGGAGTCTGCCCTGTGCGCTTAATATCTTCCCCTCTCGCGCACACAGGAAATAACCGCGCAGACCACAACCGCCAGACAGCCGATGCCCAGCACCGCAAGGGACGCCGCTTCCGGATGCTCCAGACCCCAGGCAATGACTGCGGGAGCGCCCCCTGTTCCCGTTTCTATCTCCTCCGCGATCCCATTGGCTCCAAAGAAAAAGACAAAGGCCGGCACCATGCGGAGCAGACTTAAAACCTGCATATTTTTGATGTCAAACAGATACATGATCAGAAACTGGGCCGCCATGAACACAAGCGCGATCCCCAGCAGAACAGCAATGACCGGCCAGGTACTATCGTCCAGCACAACGTCCCCGCGGATCAGCGCGCGCAAAGCCATGGTTATCCCTCCCACAATGGCTGTCAGCAGCATCAGCAGCGTGCCGTACAGATAGCGGCCGCACACGCGCTCCTCCTGGCGCACCGGCAGGTTCGCGAGAAATCCGCCTCCTGTAAAGAACGGCATCGTGGCACAGACCAGTCCCGCAAACTGCATATACATAAATCCCCAAAAAACGCTTATGTCCTCCCTGGAAAAGCAGGTTACCGCAATGACGATGGCAAAAAACAGCAGATAAAACCAGGACATGTTTTTTGTCACGCGAAAATCTGTTTTGACACATTTGAACACTCTCATAATCTATCCCTCCATATCTTTGATCATGTGGACCACGATCTGGTCCACGGTGGGTTTTTCCAGCAGAACTCCCTGCGGGAGGCAGGGCGCGTCATCGGTGCGCACCAGCGCCTCGAATCCCACATCGCTTTCCCGCACGCCGATCAGACAGTCTTTCTCCGGCGCGCGCAGCTCCCCGGAGCCGCCCTTCACCAGCATATAGGCTTCCTGCAGTTCTTCTTTTGTCTCAAAAAATACCTTTTTCCCATTGTGGATGAAAAAAATATAGTCCGCGATCTGCTCCAGGTCACTCAAGATATGCGTGGAAAACAAAATGCTGCGCTCCCCATCGCTGATGTAATCCTGCAAAAGCTCCAGGATCTCCCGGCGTACCACGGGATCCAGCCCGTTGGTGGCCTCGTCCAGGATCAGCAGCTTTGTCTCCCGGCTGAGCACCTCCGCGAACATCAGCTTCACCTTCATGCCGCGGGAAAAGGTTTTAATCTTCTTTTTCTCCGGCAGTTTCCACTTTTTTACATAGGCGCGAAACGTGTCCGCCCGGAAACTGGGATAGAAATCCCGGCAGATGCTGCACACATCCCCGATGGTAAAATCCGGCACAAGCCCGTCTTTATCCCCGATATAGCCGATGGCTTCCCGGTACTGCACGGGCTGCTTTTCATAGGTCAGCCCGTCTATGCTGCACACGCCCGCATCCCCTTTCAGCAGATGGGCGATCATGCACAGCGTGGTGGTCTTACCGGCGCCGTTTTGGCCCACATAGCCCATAATATATCCTTTGGGCAGTGAAAAGCTGATATCCGAGAGTGTGAAATCCCGATATTTTTTTGTCAGTCCCTTTACTTCTAATGCGTTCATAAAATGCTCCTTTCCTTCAGGGCCGCGATCAGTTCTTCTTCTTTCATGGAAAGCTTCTGCGCGATCTGCACGGCGGCGTCCAAATGCTCCTGCAGCTGGCGCTGGTACTGTTCCCGCAGCACCTTGTTGTCTCTTTTTAAGACAATGCTGCCCTTGCCCTGCACGGATGCGATAAATCCCTCGCTTTCCAGCTCGCGGTAGGCCCTGGTGGTGGTGATCACACTGATCCCCAGATCCCGCGCCAGCTGACGGATGGACGGCAGCACTGTGCCCTCCGCGATCCGTCCGTCTGTGATCTGTTCTTTTATCTGTTCCCGTATCTGCGCATATATCGGGAGTTCAGACTGGTTTGAAAGAATGACTTTCATAGACCGTTTCTCCTTTCAAAAAGCTGATGCATCATGCGCTGCGCGGAAAGTGTTCCCCTCACTCCACACAGCAAAAGAGTATATACTGTATATATATCATTATATACAGTATATACTCTTTGTCAAGACGTATTTCAAAAAACGATAAAAAATCTCCAAAAGTCCGCGCGGGCTGATAAAACGCGCTACGCCGGGCGCGTCTCCCGCACCGCGATCCCCTTCTGCCGCCACTTTCCCTGGGCGTATCTCGCCACGCACACCGCCGCCGTTGTGATCCATGTGGCCGCGGTGGTGATCCAGATTCCCCAGTAGCCGATAGAGAAGATGTGGATAAAAATCCACGAGTACAGGATACGGCACACCACCTCCGAGATGCCGTTGAGCATGGAAAATCCCGTATCGCCGCACCCGTTTAAAAGTGCGCGGGGCACGTAGATCATCCCCAGCCAGAAATAGCACAGGCTGGTGATGCGCAGCGCGCGGTACCCGATGTCCACCACTTCTTCCTCTCTCACAAAGAAGCCCACGATCCCGTGCCCGAAAAGATACATGACGGGAATCAGGGCCATGCTGAACGCCAGGGCTATGAGCACGGACTGCCGGAACCCCTGTTTCACGCGGCCGATCTCCCCCGCGCCCATATTCTGCCCGGCATAGGTGGTGATCGCTGCCCCCAGGGAACTGTAGGGCTGCTGCACGATCTGCTCAATGCGGTTGGTGATGGTAAACGCCGCCATCACCGTGTCTCCAAAACTGTTGACCGCCCCCTGCAGCACCATGCAGGAAATGGCGATCATGGAGTTCTGCAGCGCCACGGGCACGCCCAGGCGGAAGGATTTCACAATGATCTCTCTGTGCGGCTTCAGCTCCTCCGCGCTCAGGCGGAAGTACGGCACTTTGCGGTGCGCGTAGATCAGCGATGTGACCGCCGATATGGCCTGGGACAGGATGGTCGCCAGGGCCACGCCAAAAACCCCCATTCCAAAGGCCAGCACAAACGTGAGATCCAGTATCACATTCACAATGCTGGACAGGATCAAAAAATACAGCGGCGTTTTGGAATCTCCCAGCGCCCGCAAGATGGACGCCACGCCATTGTACAGGGCGATCGCCGTGATCCCCGCGCAGGTGGTCCTCATATAGGTGATGGAGTCCCCGATGATGTTTTCCGGCGTGGCCAAAAGCCGCAGCAGCGCCGGGGCCAGGAGCATCCCCAGAACGCTTACGGTCAGCGCCGCAGCCACCAGCACATAAAAGGAGTTGGCGATGGTGCTGCGCACGTTTTTCTCATCTTTTGCCCCGAAATACTGCGCCACAATGATCCCGATGCCGATGGCCAGGCCGGAGCTCAAAGAAAAGAACAGGAAATTCATGGAACCGCAGGTGCCCACGGCGGCCAGCGCGTTTTTTCCCACAAAATTTCCCACCACAACCGAGTCTACCATGTTGTAAAGCTGCTGAAACAGATTGCCGAAAAGCAGCGGCAGCGCAAAGGTGATGATATGCTTCACCGGGCTTCCCACTGTCATATCCGTGATATTTTTGGAGTCCATAGGACGATCCCCTCCCCGTGTTTTATCCTTCCAAAACTGTCAACAAGATTATAAACACTGCCTATGCGTCCGGCTAACTATCCCTTGTCCTGTTCTGCTCATTTTTTGTCCTATTGTCTCCGCTTTTTTCAGGCGCACCGCCCGATTTTTGCTGTTTTCTCTCTCCGGATCTATTCTTTTCCTTGCAATCGCGGGCCTTTTTCTATAAACTATATAAAGAAAAAACGCAAATTATGCTGTACAGAATCACCTGAACAAAACTGCGCGCGCAGGATCACACACGCAGAGCCATACGCACAGAACCGCACACAGTGCCACACGCACAGAACCGCACACAGTGCCACACGCACAATGCCGCACACACAGTGCCACACGCAGAACCACGCGCAGTGCCGCACACATATCGCCATGCGCACAGGGCCACGCGCTCAGAGCCGGCAAGGAGGTTTCCATGAAAAATTCCACGACTTATGAAAATCTACACTTTGACAGTATGATCAACCTGATCCGCCCGGACGACTATCCCCGCTCTTTTGCGCCCCACTGGCACAAATACGCGGAGATTGCCTCTGCAGCAGCTGGTTCTGGCGCACGGCAGAGCCTGCGCGTCAATCAGACGGTCTATGATCTGCAGCCGGGAGATGTGCTGTTCATCTGGCCCGGCGAAATACATGAGATCCTGGAAAACACAGGCGGCCAGACCACCGGCCTGCAGTTTTCCACCGCCCTTTTCCACGAGCTGCCGGATTTCACGCCCTTTTTTCATCTTTTCCGCACCGTCCATCTGATCAGCGGCGCGAAGGATGCGGAGCTCGCGCAGCGGGTGCAGGCGCATCTGGATCACATGCTGTACATTCAGGAAAACAAAGGGATCTTTCCCGGGGTAGAAACGCTGATCTGTCTGTACGAGCTGTTTATGGATCTGGGAATGTACATAAAAAATACCCGTTTCCGGGACGCAAAGCCGGACGCCTTCGGGCGCGGCAGAACCATCGAAAAGATCAGTATGGCGTGCAGCTATCTGATGGACAACTGTGACCGCGAGCTCACGCTGGAATCCACGGCCGACTATGCGGGCTTCAGCACGTACTATTTTTCCCGGGTCTTCCGGCAGATCACCGGCTATCACTTTGTGGAATATCTCACCATTCAGCGGATCAAGCGCGCCCAGATGCTCTTGTCCGACTCCAGCCTCTCCATCACGGAGATTTCCTATCTGGCCGGGTTCAAAAGCATCTCCACCTTTAACCGCGTGTTCCGCCAACACTGCGGCTGCTCTCCCAGCAGATACCGCAACTATTACCTGCACGAACATACCTGAACAAATGCGACATTGCACGCACAGCAGCTACTACACAGCAGACCGGCCACAGCAAAATGCACGCAGCAGTCACACGGAAAACACACGCAGCAAGATATACACAGCAAACGCACTTAGCAGCAAACGCACCCAGCAGCAATCACACAGTAAACTGCATGCAGCAAGGTGCACGCAACAGTCACACGGCAAACTACTTGCAACAAGATACACACAATAAGCACAGCAAATACATATGCACATGAAGTCGAAAAATATGCCGGGCAGCTCCCTTCGGGAACCGCCCGGCATGAAATTATCTGTTTTCTGTATCTGCAGGCTTACGCACTTACATGGAGACGCGCTCCGCGATCTCGGCCATCTTTGCGGAATTTAACCGGGTGTCGCCGTGCACGCGGCTGTAGGAAAGGTAGCCGTTCATGCGGTCGATCTTTGTGAGGTTGCGGGAGCCGCACTTCGGGCAGACGTCCATCTCCAGCTCCTGGTGGCCGCAGTCGTCGCAGTACGCCAGGGAAAGATTGACGCCCTCGTAATAGCCCTCCTTCATGGCGCGCAGGATCAGGCTCTTGATCGCATCTTTGTTGTAGTCGATGGGATAGCGGACGTACTGGATCTTCCCTCCGTTGCAGAGGTTCCAGAACCGCCCTTCCAGATCCTGCTTCTGGATGGGGGAGAGTTCCTCCGTCACATGGCAGTGGAAGCTGTTGCTCACATAGGGGCGATCCGACACATTTTCCACAATGCCGTACTGCCTGCGGAACTGCTCCACCTGCAGGCCGCAGAGACTCTCCGCGGGAGTTCCATAGATGGCGTACAGCCAGCCGTCCGCCTCCTTATATTCGTTCACCTTTTTATTGATATATTCCATCACTTCCAGCGCAAACTGCCCATCTTCCGCGATGGATTTCCCGTTGTACAGTTCCTGCAGCTCGTTCAGCGCCGTGATGCCAAAGGAGGAAGTCATGGGCTTTAAGATGGACTTGATCTTGTCTTTGGGATCCAGGTGACCGCCGTAGAACCCGCCCTCGCAGTAGGCCAGCGGATTTGTGGACGCGCGCATCTCGCCTAAGTATTCATACGTGCGCTTGTGGATGCCGCGGATCATCTCCAGATAATAGTCCAGCACCTCGTAGAAATCGCGGCTCTCCTGCCTGGATTTTGCCAGGATCATGGGCAGATGCAGGCTCACCGCGCCCACGTTGAACCGCCCCACAAACACCGGCTTGTCCTCCGCGTCCGCCGGGTGCATGCCGCCCCGCTCGTACCAGGGGCT
>CANRKY010000115.1 GCA_947631355.1 uncultured Marvinbryantia sp. | reverse complement strand
TCTTTTCTGACCGATCATATCAGATAGATATACCCCAGCAGATTCCTGTTCTCCGCCCAGTTGTATATGCTCTGATACTTAAATATGATATTGGATTTCTGCGCGTTGGGCTTTGTGGTTCCCTCGGAGTAACCGGACTCCGACACGTACGGGATACCGTTCACTACGCTCTCCACCACCGCAATATGCGCGTCCCCGGTGGGCCCGTAGTCAAAGATGGCAAGCGCGCCAACCTTTGGCTCTTTCCCGTACTTGAATTTTCCTTTTGCCACATTGGTGTGGTAGATCCCCACCGGATCCCCGCCAAAGATAGCCTGCACATTTGCGATATTCCCGCCGGCGTTCGCCACGATCTCCATGGCGCGCCCGCACGCATACCAGGTGCAGTTCCCCAGCACATAGATCTTTCCGTAATACGGACTGCCTGTGGGGGCAAGGCTATTGTATTTGTAATAGATGTTATACGTTTTGTTGTAATAGAAATTGTTGTTTGCCGCCGGCCGGGTCGTCCTCATGGCATAACCTGCAGGAGCCGTCACCGCCGTATTGGCGTTCAGATAATCCGCGGGATGCTGCACCACTGCATTGCCCGTGGAACCCGGCGTCACCGCCGTGCCCGTGGATTTCACCGTGAGTGTGCGGTACACCAGCGTAACCTTTGTCCCCTGATTATCCGCCGCGATCAGTTTATACTTATAGGTTCCCGCCGGCAGCCTGTCAAACAGAAGCGCCGCGTCCACCTCGCTGTTGTCCAGCTTGTATGTGGTAGTGTTCGGCTTTACGGTCTTCACATATACATTCTTTTTGCTGCTGTTTATGATCAGCGCCCGGACGCCCGAAAGCTTGTACGTGGATGTGATCGTGCCGCCGATGGAATAGGAGCCGCCCTGATTAATGGTAAAGTTCGCCGACGGTTTCGGGTTTACGATCTTGATCTGCCCCTTGCCCGTGATGGTGAATTTCTGGGACAAGATGACTTTTGACGCACACCCCTTGGCTTTGGACTTGATATTGTAATAATAATTGCCCGGTTCCAATTTGTTAAACATAATGTAGGCGTCCGCCGATGCGATATTGAACGTAGTGCTCATCGGCTTTGCGATATAGCGCTGCATACATTTTGTTTTGGTGGCATTGTATACGGTCACACGGATTTCCTTGATCATCTTGCTGCAGGTTACCGTTCCCCGCAGGGAGAAAAATCCTCCCTTTTTGATGCTGGTCGGCTTTGTAACGCCGGTCAGTTTATAAGTGGCCTGCGCCGCGCGGGCGGAGACAGGCATTGCCAGCAATACCAGAAGCATACATAAAAGCCAGAATAATCTTTTCTTAGATCGCATATTACCCTTTCGCATTTTATTGATTCCTTCCCCTTATATAAAAGCTGCTGTTATTCAACTCCATTTTGTTAAAATGGTATTACATTCTTCGGGAATAAGTATACTATGATTTTCCAGCTTTTGCAACATATTTTATAAAAATTTTAATATTTTTGTAACTTTTTCATTCCAGCAGGAACTCGGAAAGCGCGTAATTGCTCACATCGATCCCTCTTTCCGTGAGCCGCACCCGGCCGCCCGCAGTCCGCACCAGCCCCAGTTTCTCCAGCCTGGAAAGCACATCCCCATAGACAGAATCCATGGACACTCCATAGGTCTCTGCAAAATCCGCCATCGACACACCCCGCATCATGCGAAGCCCCAGGAACATAGTCTCCTCCATCTGTTCCTTCACGGAAAGCCGCTGCGCAGGCTGTGCGCTCCGCACTCCCCTCAGATAATCCTCCATCCGGGAGGTGTTGGAAAAGCGGCAGTTGTCCAGCAAAGAGGCAGCTCCCAGACCAAACCCCAGGTATTCCCTGCGCTCCCAGTAGCCGCAGTTGTGCACACATTCCCGCCCGGGACGGGCATAATTGGAGATCTCGTAACGATCGTACCCGTACCTTTGCAGCAGCTCCTTCGTCTGCAGGTACATCCTGCGCTCCTCCTCCTCCGACGGAAGGTATACGCAGGCAAGCCCCTGCTCCCTTTTCTTTACATCCTCAGCATAGCGCGCGTAAAAAGGCGTGCCCTCCTCGATCATCAGGCTGTAGGCGGAAATGTGTTCCGGCTCCAGCGCCAGTACCCGGCCAAGCGTCTTTTCCCAGGAAACGTAGGTCTGCCCCGGCAGAGCAGACATCAGGTCTACATTGATATTGGCAAAGCCGGCGGCCCTGGCCGTCTGATAGCTTTCCAGAAAATCTTTCCATGTGTGGATGCGCCCCAATAGGCAAAGCTCCCCATCGTCCGCAGACTGCAGCCCCAGGCTGAGCCGGTTGATCCCCGCCGCGCGGTACATTGCCGGCTTTTCTGCGTCCAGCGTGCCGGGATTGCACTCTATGGTGATCTCCGCGCCTTCTTGAAACGGGAAGCGCTCCCGCAGCGCTTCCATAATAGCGCAGATCCAGCCGCCGGGCAGCAAAGATGGCGTGCCCCCGCCAAAAAAGACCGTGGAGACAGTTTCGTCTCCGCGGCCCTTCCATTGCAGGATCTCTTTTTTCAGCTCCTCCACATACCTTTCCTGTGTCTCTTTGTCTGCGGCAAAAGACAGGAAATCACAGTAGTCACACTTTTTCACGCAGAACGGTATGTGGATATAGATCTCCAAATATCTCATAGTGTGCTCCTCGTTTTTCATCCGATCCGGTTTCTTCTGCCTCCCGGAACATCTCCCCACATTCCACAGAACCGGTTTTGTCTATTTTCTCGATCAGCTTTTTTTGTTTCCCGTTTCTAGTTCTCATCCAGCTTCAGCACACTCATAAACGCCTTCTGCGGGATCTCCACATTCCCCACCTGGCGCATGCGCTTCTTTCCCTCTTTCTGCTTTTCCAGAAGTTTCTTTTTCCGGGTGATGTCACCGCCGTAGCACTTTGCCAATACATCCTTGCGCATGGCCTTCACCGTCTCGCGGGCGATGATCTTGCTGCCGATGGCTGCCTGTATGGGGATCTCGAAAAGCTGCCTAGGAATCTCCTGCTTCAGCTTCTCGCACATCTTTCTGCCGCGCTCGTAGGCCGAACCCGCAAACACGATGAACGAGAGCGCGTCCACCTCCTCGCGGTTCACCAGGATATCCAGCTTCACCAGCTCCGACCGCTCGTATCCCTTCATCTCATAATCAAAGGAGGCATACCCGCGGGAGCGAGATTTCAGGGCATCAAAGAAATCATAGATGATCTCATTCAGCGGCAGTTCATATTTTAAAAGCGCCCTGGTCTCCTCCATGTATTCCATCCCCAGATATCTGCCGCGGCGCTCCTCGCACAGCTGCATAATGGGGCCGATAAACTCTGTGGTCACCATGATCTCCGCGCTGACGATCGGCTCCTCCATGTAATCGATCTCCGAGGGATCAGGCAGGTTGGCCGGGTTTGTGAGGTCGATCACTTCCCCGTTTGTCTTGTGCACCTTGTAGACAACGCCGGGCGCCGTGGTCACCAGATCCAGATTGTATTCCCGCTCCAGCCTCTCCTGGATGATCTCCAGGTGCAAAAGGCCCAGGAATCCGCAGCGGAAGCCAAAGCCCAGGGCTATGGAGGTCTCCGGCTCAAACTGCAGGGACGCATCGTTGAGCTGCAGCTTTTCCAGGGCGTCTCGCAGATCCGGGTACTTCGCCCCGTCCGCCGGATACATGCCGCAGAACACCATGGAGTTTACTTTTTTGTAGCCGGGAAGCGCCTGCGCGCAGGGCCTCTCCGTGTTTGTGACGGTGTCGCCCACGCGGGTGTCCTTCACGTTTTTCAGGCTGGCGGTGAGATAGCCCACCATGCCCGCGGAGAGCTCCTCACAGGGAATAAACTGGCCGGCGCCAAAATATCCTGTCTCCACCACTTCCGCCTTCGCCCCCGTGGCCATCATGGTGATGGGCGTGCCTTTTTTCACGCTCCCCTCCATGATCCGGCAGAAAATAATCACACCTTTATAAGAGTCGTAAACTGAATCGAAAATCAGCGCTTTCAAGGGCGCGGAAGGATCCCCGCCTGGAGCCGGGATCTTCTCCACGATCTGTTCCAGCACCTGCTCCACATTCGTGCCCATTTTGGCAGAGATCAGCGGCGCGTCCTGCGCCTCGATGCCGATCACATCCTCAATCTCATTGATCACCCGCTGCGGGTCCGCGCTGGGCAGGTCGATCTTGTTGATCACCGGCATGATATCCAGGTCGTGATCCAGCGCCAGATACACGTTCGCCAGCGTCTGCGCCTCGATCCCCTGCGCCGCGTCCACCACCAGGATGGCCCCGTCACAGGCCGCCAGGCTGCGGGAAACTTCATAATTAAAATCCACATGTCCCGGCGTGTCGATCAGATTAAAAATATACTCCTGCCCGTCTTTCGCCTTATAAATGGTCCGCACGGCCTGCGCCTTGATGGTGATGCCGCGCTCCCGCTCCAGATCCATATTGTCCAGCACCTGCGCCTGCATCTCACGGCTGGTAAGCAGGCCGGTCATCTCGATGATGCGGTCCGCCAGGGTGGATTTCCCGTGATCGATGTGGGCTATGATACAAAAATTGCGAATCCTGCTTTGATCTGTCATATCGCATGTACTCCTTCTGTAACAATCACACAATCAATTTATGATAGCACATTTTCCGCTTTTTTGTCTACTCCCCAGGCGCACTTTGTCGAGAACCCGGCGCGCATTATCTGCAATTTTGCGCGCATTATCAGATACTCCAAGCGCTTTGTCAGGTGCTCCAAGCGCTTTGTCAGGTGCTCCAAGCGCTTTGTCAGATGCTCCGGATCGTTGTCATGCACCTCGGAGCACTTTGTCGAGAATTTCCGCGAACGCCTCCATGGCATTCTTCTCCTCCGCCACGGTGGAAAGCTGGGTGCCCGCCTCCAGAAGCAGGCTCATGGGGCGCAGATGCAGATTAAACCGGTAGGCCATCAGATAAATGTTGCGCATCAATCCGGGAGCGGCCGTTTCCGCCTCCAGCTGAAGCTGCAGGGCAAAGGCCAGATTTTCCTGTATGTACGGGTTGGGCAGATAGGTGATGTCCTGCCCGTCCGCTGTGCGGCTCATGCCGGCAATAAACATCAGCTGCGCCGCAGGCTTTCCGTTGTACTCCGTGACGAACCGCGTGCCGTCCACCCCGTCCCGGTGCAGATCGATCACCACCTGAATGGAGGGATATTGCTCCAGGATTTCCCGCACGGCCGCCTCGGAAAAATCATAGGCCAGATTGCGGTCCAGCACCCCGTCCACCAGGTCGAACACCCCGCGCTCGTGGATCACGTTGTACCCGTACTGTTCCGTGAGGATCTCGGTCAGATAATCCCCGATCCCCACGATGGTGGTGCTCTCGTCCCCCTCCACAGAATCCGCAAAGGCCTCCTGCGAATGTGTGTGGTAGATCAGGATCTGCGGATCATCCGGCCGCTTCTCCATGGTCATGTCCATGGACAGGAGCTTTTCTCCGTCCAATCGCTGCGCATCGATGGTGGTGGTCATATCCATGGAAAAATAATGATACAAAAGATATTCAAAATCTGTCAGCCGCTCATCCGCCGGTTCTGTCCCGTCTGCTCTGTCCGGCAGGTAATTGCCGCGTGGCTGCTTGTTTTCCTCTGCCTGAGCCTGCGCCCGCACGATCATCTCGTACTCGCTCCTGCTCTCCACCGAGGGCTCCCCGTTTTTCTGTCGGCTCATATATCCATACAGCGGAAACAGTTCCCCCGTCAGCCGGGAAAGGGGCGGTTCACTCTCCGTCTCCTCCACGGCATAGGAAAGGACGGGTATGAAAGTACCCGCCGTCCACTTTTCCGCTTTATCATAGATGGCCGACAGAAGGGGCGTATCGCGGAAAACCCCGTTTTCTCCGGCAATGGCCACCGTCCGCACAATAATATAGCCGCCCAGCGCAGTCATGCAGCATAGAAGGGCGGCACGGATTATTTTGTCCAACAGTTTCATCTTGTCCACCTTTCGGGGATGCAGCACTGTAAATGCATCTTTTACAGTATATGCACCGCCCGGCCGGATTTATGACAGCGCCAGGTTCAATCCCTCGGATATTGTGTAGCTCACCCGCTTCAACGTCTCGTCGATGTCTTTCGGCGTGACAAACATGGTGTTGAGGTGCGGAGATATTTTTTCCCGGATCGTCTGTCTCTTTTCTTTGGTATCCACCAGCTGTTCCATGGTATCGTTCACGATCGTGGCCGCGTCCACCACCGTCGGAACGCCGATGGCAATGACCGGCACCCCCAGCGTATCCGCGTTGATGCCGTCCCGGTGGTTCCCCACGCCGGACCCCGGATTGATGCCGGTGTCCGTGATCTGTATGGTGCGGTTCAGCCTCCGCGTGCTGCGCGCGGCCAGCGCGTCGATGGCGATCACCAGCTGAGGCGCCGTCTCCCTCACGATCCCCCGCAGGATCTCCAGCGTCTCCATCCCGGTCTGGGCCATCACCCCGGGCACCACCGCGCTCACCAGGCTCGCCTTTTCATCCAGGGAAGCCTTGCCGTACTCTTTCGCGATGTGTCGGGTGATGTGCAGATTGCTGATCACATCCGGGCCCAGGGCGTCCGGCGTCACCTCCCGGTTCCCCAGCCCCACCACCAGCACATTTTTCTCGCCCGCGCCGGTGAGTGCGCGGATGTGTTTCGCCAGTTCTTCCGACACCTCCCGGTGGTAGTCCTCGTCCTCCGAAGACATGTTCGGCGCCTCCAGCGTGATATACGTTCCCACAGGTTTTCCCATGATCCGGGCGCCGTTTTCCGTCTCAATCCTCACAATGGTGGTGTAAATCTCCCGTTCCTCGTCCGCGGCCTCCTCTATCCGCACGCCGCGGATCTCCACATCGTCTTCCGCAAAGCTCTCCTTTGCCTCCAGCGCCAGATCCGTGCGCACATTAAAATCTCCCAGCATAAGAACCTCCTTGTGTCTTTTGAGGTAGTTTCTGCTGATAGGCCGTGAAATATGCGGATTATCCGGCGAAGGGATCAAAATATTTTTGCGGATCATTCAGTGGAAGAATCAAAATACGTTTGCGGATCCTCGCTCTGCACGATCTCCGCGAAAAGTCTGGAAAACGTGTCGGCGCCGTTCAGGTTCAGATGCTTATAGTCGAAAAACATGTCGTTGGTAAAAATGGACGCGCTGTCTTTTAACAGAGTGAAATTATACAGCTTTGCGCCCGTCTCCTGCGCCAGTTCCCGGAGGTACGCGTCCAGGCTGTACAGGTCTCCCGCCCCCTTCAGGTAATCCTGGGGCGCGGGCATAAACACCATCACAAATTCGATGTCGTTTTCCCTGCAGAAGTCCCCCATCTTCCGGATATATTCCAGCGCCTCCTCCTGCACCAGCGCGGCATCGCCGTCTCCGCTCCAGCAGTTCAGATTTCCATTTTTCCTGCCCGGCTCCCCGGCGTACACGCCACCGTAGGTTCGCCAGCCCCGGTTTCCGTAATACTTCGTTTTCGTCTGATTCCATTTGTTTTTCACATTTGCTCTCACCGTTCCGGGCGCGTACAGGCTCTCCACCCTGGTGGTGTAAAAAAGAGACGACACAGTGACCGGCTCGCGCCCGATATCCCACAGATAGCGCAGCCGCCATCTCCATGTGCGGAGATTGTCATACGCCGATATATACTCATAGTCGGTGTAGTCGGCCTTCAGCGAAGAAATGGACATGCCGAGATATACCCGCCGGATCGGGTTCTCCTCCGCCGTCTCCCGGACCAGATAGTAGGATCCCATGGGCGGCTGAGAGCCGGTGGACAGGTTGAAACTGTTGGTTCCCAGCAGTTCATCCAGCGTACTCGGCACAAACCCTCTGGCCGGCAGGGATGTGCCCACATAAAGCGTATCCAGCGTGCCCTTCAGTTCCGTGCGCTCCCGTCTGGAGGTGAGCACCTGCAGTTTCCAGGATTCATAGCAGTAGCGGAATCCCTGCTCAAACAGCACCACAAAGGCGAAAA
>CANRKY010000114.1 GCA_947631355.1 uncultured Marvinbryantia sp. | reverse complement strand
ATGTTCCGAAAGAGCACATCCTCCAGCCGCACCCCCTCGATCATCGACTCGTCCGTATAGTCCGTGCCGTACAGAGCATTGTACAATGATAGCAGGTTTGCCTTTGCGTCCCGGTCTGAATAGAACAGGTCACAGAACAGGGAATCCTTGTATGTTCGGTTTTCTCTTGCCATTCTTTGCACCATCCTTTCTCCGATGGCGCCTCCGAATGTACTATTATTGTACACCGGGGCGCGCAATTTTACAAGCAGAAAGCACAGGTTTTTCATTCTTTCTTCCTCGCTACTTTCTTGCTTAATTTCTCTTTCGCAAAGAAATTGTATCACATGTGTAATATTTTTGTAAATATGTTAATCTATTAATTTTTCATAAATTTCTACATTTCTTTTTGCTTTTTATTATTATGTAAATCTATATTGCATCATTCACCGACAAAAAGCAACTGTCTCTGTCACCTCTTTCGCACCTTTCTCTCTCGCTGATTATTCCGGGGCTGCCGCACCGCAATATTCACACTTGCCAATGATCCGGCTGGCATCGTTGATGCCGTATTGGAAAGGAAAGCCGGGCTGTGTTTCCGCATGGGAGCTGTCGCCTTTCGGCTCCTGTTTGCAGCATCTCCGAGGCTTTCATGCTGCTGCCGGGAGGGACAAAAAAGACCCCGGAGGATGACGTTTTGCCATCGCTCCAAGGTCTTTGTACTGTTTATTGATGCGCTGTTTTATTTTGCCCTTTTTCGGTGATTCCTGTTTGCCCCGAAATAGATGCAATATTTTATTTTACTGATCGTTGATCGCTGCCTGCGCCGCCGCCAGTCTTGCAATGGGCACACGGAATGGTGAGCAGGATACATAATCCAGACCCAGCTTGTGGCAAAATTCCACGGATGACGGATCGCCGCCGTGCTCGCCGCAGATGCCGATGTGCAGGTTCGGGTTGGTGGACTTGCCCAGCTTGATGGCCATTTCCATCAGCTTACCAACGCCGCTCTGATCCAGTTTTGCAAACGGATCGTTCTCCAGGATCTTCGTGTCATAGTACGCATCCAGGAATTTTCCGGCGTCATCGCGGGAGAACCCGTAGGTCATCTGGGTAAGGTCGTTGGTTCCGAAACAGAAGAAGTCTGCGTTCTTTGCGATCTCGTCCGCTGTCAGAGCCGCGCGCGGGATCTCGATCATGGTGCCCACTTCGTATTTCAGCTTGCTGTTTGCGGCCGCGATTTCTTCATCTGCCACCTTCACAACAATGTCTTTCACAAATTTCAGCTCTTTGGCATCGCCCACCAGCGGGATCATGATCTCCGGGCACACTTTCCAGTCCGGATGTGCTGCCTTCACTTCAATGGCGGCACGGATCACGGCCTTTGTCTGCATTTCAGCGATCTCCGGGTAGGTGACTGCCAGACGGCATCCGCGATGACCCAGCATGGGGTTCATCTCGTGCAGCCCATCGATGATCGACTTGATCTCGTCCACGGTGCTGCCCTGCGCATCCGCCAGTTTCTGAATGTCGGCGTCCTCTGTGGGAACGAACTCGTGCAGAGGCGGATCCAGGAAACGGATGGTCACCGGGTGGCCTTCCAGCGCCTCAAACAGTGCCTTGAAGTCGCCCTGCTGCACCGGAAGGATCCGCTCCAGCGCGGATTCACGCTCGTCCGCCGTCTCCGCGCAGATCATCTCGCGGAAAGCATCGATGCGGTCGCCCTCGAAGAACATATGCTCTGTACGGCACAGGCCGATTCCCTCTGCGCCCAGCGCTCTCGCCCTCTTTGCGTCCGCCGGTGTGTCGGAATTGGTCCGCACTTTCAGCTTGCGGTATTTGTCCGCCCAGCTCATGATGCGCTCAAATTCGCCGGCGATCTGTGCGTCCACTGTGGGAATGATGCCGCTGTAAATGTTTCCGGTAGAGCCATCGATGGAGATGGCGTCTCCCTCGTGATATTCTACACCGCCAAGGGTGAATTTCTTATTTGCCTCGTCCATCACGATGTCACCGCAGCCGGACACACAGCAGGTACCCATACCGCGGGCCACAACCGCCGCATGGCTTGTCATACCGCCGCGCACGGTCAGGATGCCCTGCGCGCTCTTCATGCCCTCGATGTCTTCCGGTGAAGTTTCCAGACGAACCAGGACCACCTTCTCGCCTCTGGCAGCCCAAGCCTTTGCGTCCTCCGCCGTAAATACGATCTTACCGCATGCTGCTCCCGGGGAAGCACCCAGCGCTTTTCCGATGGGAACGGCCTTTTTCAGAGCGGCCGAGTCAAACTGCGGGTGAAGCAGAGTGTCCAGATTTCTGGGATCGATCATGGCCACAGCCCTCTGCTCTGAGATCATGCCCTCGTCCACCAGATCGCAGGCGATCTTCAGAGCGGCCTGCGCGGTGCGCTTGCCGTTTCTTGTCTGCAGCATGTAGAGTTTTCTGTCCTCAATGGTGAACTCCATATCCTGCATATCGCGGTAGTGGTCTTCCAGGGTCTTACAGATTTCCGTGAACTGCTGGTAAACTTCCGGCATCACTTCTTTTAACTGATCGATCTTCTGCGGTGTGCGCACGCCCGCCACCACATCTTCGCCCTGGGCGTTCATCAGGAACTCGCCCATAAGGTGTTTTTCGCCGGTGGCCGGATCACGCGTAAACGCAACGCCGGTGCCGGAGGTGTTGCCCATGTTGCCGAACGCCATCATCTGCACGTTCACAGCTGTGCCCCAGGAATAGGGGATATCGTTGTCGCGGCGGTAAACGTTTGCTCTGGGGTTGTCCCAGGAGCGGAACACCGCTTTGATCGCTTCCATAAGCTGTTCCTTGGGATCCGTCGGGAAGTCCTGGCCCAGCTTTTCTTTATATTCTGCCTTAAACTGATTCGCCAGCTCTTTCAGATCGTCCGCGTTCAGATCCACATCCTGCTTCACGCCCTTTTCCGCTTTCATCTTGTCGATCAGTTCTTCAAAATACTTCTTCCCGACCTCCATAACCACGTCGGAGAACATCTGGATAAATCTGCGGTAGCAGTCCCACGCCCAGCGCGGATTGCCGGATTTTTTCGCCAGCACCTCCACCACATCTTCATTCAGGCCAAGATTCAGGATCGTGTCCATCATGCCCGGCATGGAAGCTCTCGCGCCGGAGCGGACGGAAACCAGAAGCGGGTTCTCCTTATCCCCAAACTTCTTTCCCGTGATCTCCTCCATCTTCGCGATATATTCCATTATCTGCGCCTGGATCTCATCATTAATCTTTTTGCCATCTTCATAGTACTGTGTACAAGCTTCTGTTGTAATCGTAAAACCCTGCGGAACCGGCAGCCCAAGATTCGTCATCTCCGCCAGGTTCGCACCTTTACCTCCAAGAAGGTTGCGCATGTTCGCGTTGCCCTCCTTGAACAAGTAAACCCACTTTGCCATTAAATGTTCCTCCTAATCTCGTATTTTGCGTGCCCCGACAATCTATCATAACGCCATACGCGCAAAAAACACCGGTAAAACAGCCGGTGTGAAGCAACGCATCTCTTGTCGCACACAATTATTGTAACATATCTGAAAACATAGTCAAGTGTATATACAAAATTTTTTCCAAATTCAGCCATGAACAAACCATGGAGACAGCCCATGCAAGCTTGCTTGCACATGGGCTGGATTCCATGGTTTGCAATGTGCGGAACGCACATAAGCCACAGACAAGAGCTGCGCCAGCAGCGATTAGCCCGTCCGGGCGGTCTGTGGCGTTCATGGCCGAATTTAAAAAGAAACAAACCGCAAAGACAGCCCATGCAAGCTTGCTTGCACATGGGCTGGATTCCATGGTTTGCAATGTGCGGAACGCACATAAGCCATAGAAAAAACCGCCCCGCAGTTTCCTGCAGGGCGGTCTGATCTCGTTCACTATTATGCAAATCTGGCTGTGTTTAATTTCACGCCGGGGCCCATGGTGGAGGTCAGTGTCACACTTCTTAAAAACTGGCCTTTCACTGCCGCCGGTCTTGCCTTTGTAATAGCGTCTATAAGCGTCTGGAAGTTGTCCGCTAACTGTTCTTCCGTGAAGGAAGCTTTTCCAATTGGCACGTGAATGATATTTGTTTTGTCCAATCTGTATTCAATCTTACCGGCTTTGATATCCTGCACGGCCTTGGTTACGTCCATGGTAACCGTACCCGCTTTGGGGTTCGGCATCAAGCCCTTGGGACCCAGCACACGGCCCAGACGGCCAACTACGCCCATCATATCCGGGGTAGCTACCACAACATCAAAGTCGAGCCATCCTTCGTTCTGGATCTTCGGGATGAGTTCCTCAGCGCCAACGTACTCTGCGCCGGCCGCTGTGGCTTCGTCCGCCTTCGCGTTCTTTGCGAATACAAGAACGCGTACCTTTTTGCCGGTACCGTGCGGAAGCACAACCGCGCCGCGGATCTGCTGATCTGCGTGACGGCCATCGCATCCGGTTCTGATATGAACTTCGATCGTCTCATCAAATTTTGCTACTGCATTTTTCTTTACGACACTGATCGCTTCCGCGGTGTCATAAAACGTGGCGCGGTCAAAATTCTTCGCCACTTCGGTATATCTTTTTCCTCTTTTCATATTCCATTACCTCCTGGTGGTATTTGCGGGAATTTCCCTCCCACTTTCTGTCGGACTGTGTCCCTGTTTACTCCTCTACCGTGATGCCCATGCTTCTCGCGGTACCCGCGATCATGCTCATAGCGGCCTCAACGCTGCCTGCGTTCAGATCCGGCATCTTCATCTCTGCGATCTCGCGGATCTTGTCTTTGCTGATGCTCGCAACTTTCGTCTTGTTCGGAACACCGGAACCGGACTTGATGTTGCATGCTTTCTTCAGGAGCACTGCTGCAGGCGGAGTCTTCGTGATAAAGCTGAAGCTTCTGTCCGCGTATACGGTAATGACTACCGGGATGATCAGGTCGCCCTTATCAGCGGTTCTTGCGTTGAACTCCTTTGTAAACTGGACAATGTTCACGCCGTGCTGTCCGAGCGCCGGACCGACAGGCGGAGCCGGCGTAGCTTTGCCGGCAGGAATCTGTAATTTAATATAACCTGTTACTTTCTTTGCCATGATTTGGCACCTCCTTGTGGTATTGTCGGGGGATTTCCCTCCCACTTTCTGCCTGCGCAAGGGCGCGCGGCAGATTACATTTTCTGAACTTCTGCGAAACTGATCTCAACCGGCGTTTCGCGGCCGAACAGCTCAACGTTGATGGTGACGATCTTTTTGCTCTCGTTGATACTCTGCACAACGCCCACCGTATCTTTCCAGATACCGCCTACCACGTTCACCGTATCGCCCACGGCAAAATCGATCACCACGTTCTCTGCCTGGATCCCCAGGGGTCTCATCTCTGCTTCAGTAAGCGGTACAGGCTTTGATCCCGGGCCAACAAACCCGGTAACGCCTCTGGTATTTCTCACAACATACCAGGTATCATCGTTCATAACCATGTTGAGAAGCACATAGCCCGGAAACATCTTCTTCTGAACTGTTTTCGTGACGCCGTTTTTCACTTCCACAACATCCTGGAGCGGCACACGCACCTCCAGAATAAGATCCTCCAGGTGGCGGTTCTCAATCGTCTTTTCGATGTTCGCCTTTACCTTGTTTTCATAACCTGAATAGGTATGAACTACATACCAGTTTGCCTCTGCCATATGCTCACCCTGTCCTTACTTGATCAAGAAATCCACACCATACTGCATCACAACGTCCACAACTGCGATGAGCGCGCCCAGCAGCACGGAAACTACGATCACAACGCCGGTCTGTTTTGCGAGATCCTCTTTGTTGGGCCAGATGATCTTGTGAAATTCTGCTTTCATGCCGTCCATCCAGCTCTGCATCCGGGATTTTTCTTTCTTTGAAACGTCTCCCATAGTACTCTCCTTTCACAAACCTGCATTACTTGGTTTCTTTGTGCAGTGTGTGCTTCCCGCAGAATCTGCAGTATTTGCTGGTTTCCATTCTGTCAGGATGGTTCTTTTTTTCTTTCGTCGTGTTGTAATTTCGCTGTTTACACTCCGTACATGCCAATGTGATCCTTGTGCGCACAACTTCCACCTCTCTCTCCTGATAACTTTTCGCGGGACATCCGACCGCAGTTTCTTCTCCTGCCGTCTTGTTCCCAATTTTGTGCATAAAAAAAAGACCTGCTTCCATACGCCTGTTCATTTTAACACAGGCATATAGAGCAAGTCAAGTATTTTTTCGCGCCGGAAACAGCGTCAAAAGCCACATTTTTCGCACAGCGGCGGCCAAAAAAACGCGTGTTCCTCGGTTATTCGTGCCGGATGGCATCGATGGGGTTCAGGTTCGCCGCCTTGATGGAGGGCATGAACCCGAAGATCAGCCCGATCACCATGGAAAACAGCACCGCAACGATGGTGGCCGGCACGTTGATGGCCACCGGCACCTCCGCCATTTTCGAGATCACCTGCGCCATGCCGATGCCGGCGCCCACTCCCAGAAGGCCACCCAGGCTGGTAAGCACGGCCGCCTCTGTGAGGAACTGCATCAGGATCATCCGCTTCTTTGCCCCGATGGCCTTCTTCAGGCCGATCTCGCTGGTGCGCTCCGTCACGGATACCAGCATGATGTTCATAACGCCGATGCCGCCCACCAGAAGCGAGATGCTGGCGATCCAGATCAGCTGCTGGTTGGTGGATTCGTTGATCTTCTGCTGCTGCGCCACGGTCTCCATCACATCCTGGGCGCGGTAGCGCAGATCTTCATCCTGCGTGTAGAGGTAAGAGTTCAGCGTGTTGGCGCAGGGCGTGCCCACCGTGGTCATGGCCTCCACCGAATCCGCTTTTACCACCACGTTCTGCGGCTCGTCAAACTGGTACACGATGCACCAGGTGCTGGAGGGCAGGAACACCGTGCCGCTGCCGGAATCGTATCCTTTGTAATTGTAGTAGTCATCCATGCTGTTGATGACCGGCTCGAACTGGGAGGCCACCTGGGCCACTCCGATCACCGTGAAGGGTTCTCCGCTCACTTCTATGGTCTTTCCCACGGCGCTTTCCTCCTGAAACAGGGAGCTGGCCGCCGTCTGATCCAGAATGACCACTTTGCGGAATTTCTCGTAGTCCTCCTTCACGAACTCCCGGCCGGTGCGCACCACATATCCGTTTACATTGAAGTAGTGAGAATCTATGCCATATACCTGCGCGCCCGCCAGCGGCGTGCCCAGGTGAAAGATGCCGTCCGCCCAGGTACGGCTGGTGTAAAAGGTGACGTCCTCCACGCCGTTCACATCCAGCAGCGCCTCGCGCACATCCTCGTTCAGCACCGGCACCCCGTAGGGAACGCTCTCGTAGTCAAATTCCACCACCGACTGCGCGTTTCCTCTGGTGAGAGGGATCTTCACCGCGTTGTTGCCCGCGCCAATCACGTTCTGCAGCAGCTGTTCATTTGTCCCCTGTATGGTGGATACAATGGAAATAATGGAAGCAATACCTATGATAATGCCCAGCATTGTCAGGAACGAGCGCATTTTATGCGACCAGATTCCCTGAAATGAAAGCCGTATATTTTCCAGCAATGCCGTTCCCTCCCTGCTTTAATAATAAATATCCTGATTTTCTTCTGTCTTTGCCCCGTCTTTTACGTTTTTCCCATAGGGGAAGGCAATGTAGTCCTCGTTCGTCAGGCCCTCTTTGATCTCCACATAATCGTTCACCGTGCCGCCCGTGCGCACGTACTGTTTCTTCAGCAGTTCGTCCTCGCCCCGGATATACACATAGCTCTGGCCGTTCTCCGCCCGCACATACACCGTGGAGATGTAGATGCTCTTTGTGCCCGTATTCGCGGCCTGCTTCTGCTCATATTTCACTTCCGCCATCTCATACGGCACAAGCCCCGAGGGATCCTCGATCTGCGCCAGCACCGGATAGCTGGAGGAGTTGGGGTTGGAGTTTCCGTAAAGATCCTGCGACTCCGTGGGGTAATAATCCACCTGTGTGATGGTGGCCGTAAACTGGTTCTGTGTCTGCCAGGATGTGGCGGTG
>CANRKY010000113.1 GCA_947631355.1 uncultured Marvinbryantia sp. | reverse complement strand
GCCGCCCAGGTTCTCGTTTTCCCCTTTCTGGATCACATCCTCGCCTCTGGGGTTCAGGCGGCGGATACCCTGTATGCCGTCCGAGTCGATGTTCGACGCGTACACGAACCCGTCGCTGTCGATGTCAATGCCGGTAAACTCGGTGGGAATGTAGAGCTGCTGCTTGGAGCGCTCCTCCTTGCTGGCGAGCCTGCGCCAGAATTTCTCCCACAGAGTGATCTTTACATCAATGGTTCCAAAATATCCGGTAAAATCCCCGGTGCTCTCAAACACCAGGATCCCCTCAAACGCGTTCCTCGCGATCACATACACACGGTCCGCGTAGTCCACCGTCACCTTGAGGGGCACGAAATCGAAATCTTCCTCCAGCACTTCCGACTGGGGGTTGTCTATGATCTTTAAAAATTCTCCCTCCGGCGTCATCACCACAATGCGCCGGTTATTGGAGTCCGCCACGTAGAGCTGCCCGTTCTCCGACACGCACACGCCATATGGCGCATTGAAGGAATCCGGCTGCCCGTCCCGGGTAAATCCGTCGATCACCCGCACGGTCTCTGTCATGTCTCCGTTCAGCACCACGATGCGGTTGTTCCCCGTGTCCGCCACGTAGATCAGGCCGTCCTCCGCCACGCAAAAGTCCTGGGGCTCTTTAAAGTCAGTCTCCCCCACCGTCTGCCCGGTCACTCTGCCGCTGGGCACGTAGGCCGCGGGGGTGAGCATCACGTTTTCCCGATAATCGTATGTATAAGTATCATAGGGAAGCTCCTGCGCGAAGGCCGTCATGGGAGCCGCAAAGGCCAGGGCCGCCGCGAGAACTGCCGCAAAGGCCGATGTCTTTGCCACTGGCCGCGCTGGTCTTTCGGCACCGCGGGGAATGTCATGTCTCTGAAAAATTTTCCATCTTCTCATACCGTGCCTCCCCTTAATCTTTCATACCCGATGTGGTCATGGTTTCCAGTACGTTGTTCTGACAGATCAGGAAGAAGATGATGGGCACCGCCGCGATGATGAACGTCACGGCCGCCGCCGCTCCGGCGCGCGCCGTGCCTCCCGCCGTGATCTGCTGCAGGGAATACTGCAGGGGCTTCAGTTCTTCATTGCGCAGGAACAGGCTGCCCGTGTTCCCCCACATCTGCTGGAACTGGAAGATGGCCAGGGTGAGCCACGCCGGTTTGACGTTCGGCATCACGATGGACCAGAAGATCTTCCACTCCGAGGCCCCGTCCAGCCGGGCGGATTCCATCAGGGAATCCGGGAGCTGCTCCATGAACTGCTTCATCAGATACAGGCCCATGCCGAAGGAAAAGGCCGGCAGGATCAGGGCCGCGTAGGTGTTGTTGATGTGCAGCCAGCTGATGATCATGTACTGGGGGATCTGCGTGACCGTCCAGGAGAACATCATGGACAGCACCACCATGCTGAACAGCAGGTTTTTCCCCGGAAAATTATGTTTTGCCAGCGGGTAGGCCGCCAGGGACGCGCAGATCACGTGCCCCACCATGCCGCCCCCGGTGATGATCACCGTGTTTAATATGTAGCGGGAAAACGGCACCCAGGAATTATTCATCAGCACAAACAGGTCTGTGAAATTTTCCAGCGTGGGATTCCGCACAAAGATCTTCGGCGGGAACTGGAACAATTCATCCAGTGGCTTTAAGGCGTTGTTTACGATCATCACCAGCGGCAGAGCCATAAAAATGCCGCAGATGAACATCACGAAAAACAGGATGCTGTTGCCCGCCATGGAACGATTCAGTTTTTTTGCTCTTTTTCGGAAAAGTCGCCGTCTCTTTTTTTCCATTATTCGCCAACCCTCCTTAACAATCTCTGTACCAGTTTATTGGTGCCCACCATCAAGAGGAACAACACCGTGGCGATGGCGGACGCGTAGCCCATGTCGAACCGGGTGGAACCGTAGTCCAGAAGGTGCGTGACCACCGTGGCTCCGGCGTAGTTGACGGACGGGTTGCCCGCCAGCTGGATGGAAATATCCGCCACCGCAAACGACTGGGTGATCTGCATAACCGCGCCGAACATCAGCTGGGGCTTCATGGCGGGGAGCGTCACGTACCACAGCTCCTGCCAGCGGTTTTTCACGCCGTCTAACGCCGCCGCCTCAAACAGGGATTTGTCCACCGTCTGCAGGCCGGCGATGAAGGACAGGAAACCGGTTCCCAGCGACAGCCACAGCTGTACGATGATCAGCACCGGGAGCACGTATTTTTCCGTCTTCATCCAGAGGATGGCCTCGTCCAGGATCCCAAGATCCAGCAGCAGGCCGTTCAGGTATCCGTAGCGGTCGCCTGTCAGGATGAGGTTCCACACCATGTAGGCGTTCCCGCAGATGCTGGGCGCGTAGAAGATCAGCGTGAGGAAAGCCCGCAGCTTTCCGGAAAATTCGTTGATGATCCAGGCGAACAGCAGACACAGGATGTAGCTGATGGGCCCCGTGACCACCGCGAAGATGAGCGTGTTCTTTAAGGAGATCAGGAAGATATCATCTTCCAGAAACAGCTTGATGTAGTTCTGCCAGCCGATAAAGGTGGGGAACTCCAGCATGTTGAAGTACGTAAAGCTCAGCGCGATGGATATCACCACCGGAAGTACCGTAAAGAAGAAAAACAGGATGAAATACGGCGCCATCATAAAGTAGGAGACGCGGTTTTTCCGGATGCGGTACCCCAGTGAATTTTTATTTGAAACAGCTTTCTTTGTCTTTGTGGAAGCTGCCGGCTCGGCCATGATCGTCCCCTCCTATTCTTCTGCTGTGGGCAGGTTCAGCTCCTGCCGTTTGTAGTTGATCTCTGCGTTGATGTAGATCACCTTGTCCATCAGTTCCTCCCTGGGCGACGCCGTGTCCGTCTCCGTGGTGACGGTGTAGAACGCGTTGTTCACGTTTCGCCAGGAATAATAGCCGCCCGGCACCTGTGGGATCCCTTTCACCCAGGTGAAGGCCTCCTCCAGCGCCCGGAAGTCGTCGATGGGCCAGGGCATATTGGCGAAGGCTTCCAGGTTGGCCGTGGGCACACGGGCCGCGGAGCCCATCAGGCTCTCCATCTCTCTGCCGTACATGGTCTGCACATCCGCCGATGTCCACCATTTCAGGAACTCCCAGCACTCATCCGGGCACTTTGTGTCCGCCATGATCATGCAGGCCAGCCCGGTGCTGCCGGTGCTCTGGTCGATCGTGCCGTCCTCCTTCACCGTGCCGGGCACCGGGGCGAAATCCCACAGCCCCGCGATATCCGGCGCGGAGACCACCAGGTTGTTGTAGATGGTGTAGTCCGCTATGATGATGGGGCACTCGCCGGTGCGGAAGCGCTCCTCCACGCTGGTTTCCTTGTCCAGCTTGTAATCCGTGTAAAACTCACAGTAATCTTTGAAGGTGTTCACCGCGATATCCGAATCCAGCGCCGAGGCGTCCCCGTTGGGCGTGTAGTAGCTTCCGCCGTTCTGGAACAGCAGCATGGCAAAGATCTGCTCGCCCGGCATCATGCCGAACTCCATCTGGTTCTTTGCCAGCACTGTCATGGCCACCTTCACTTCGTCCCAAGTCTTCGGGATCTCCATGCCCAGCTCCGCCAGAATATCCTTGCGGTAGAACATCACCGGGAAGGTGAGGGTCTCCGGCAGCGCATAAGTGGCTCCGTCAAACTGGAACGGCGTCATGGCCGCCTCGGAAAAGCGCTTTGTCACTTCCTCCAGATCCGGGAACCGGCTCAGATCCAACACCGCGTTGCGGATGCCGTAGTTCACCGGCGTGTCGTTGCCGTTGCTCAATGCCGCCACGCCCGCGGCGCTCTGCGCCACCAGCTGTCCCGTGGTGTTTGTCACCTGGATGGCCACGTCCGGCCCTTCCCCGGCCAGCTCCGCGCGCAGCAGGGTGCTCATATCCACCAGCTGCACGTTCACGTTCACGCCCGTCTCGTTGGTGAAGGTGTCGTCTATCATTTTCTTGATCACGTTCGCCTGGTCGCGGCCGGTGCCGATCCACAGGGTGATGGTCTTGCCCTCATCGGCGTTCTCCGCCACGTTCCCGATCTGGTTGTAATCGATAATAAAGGAATAAAACAATCTTCTGCACTCATACGACGCCTTCGCAAAGAAGGAGGTATGTTCGTACTCCGCGCTCTGATCCGCGGAATAGATGTTGATGCGGTCCACCGCCAGCGGCTGCGCGATCACCTGGCTGATCCAGTTGCCGCAGGCGCGCACGTTGACCTTATAGGTATTGATAACGCGCACAAAGTAGTCGCCGTCTTTCATCAGGTCTTCCAGCTGATCCCGCATGGTGAGGAGCACGGTCAGCTTGTCCGAGTTTTTGCCCGTGAGCGCGCGCAGCTTTTCAATGGCCGCGTCCAGCTGGTCGTGCACGGCCGTCAGTTCGCCGTTCAGCTCTGGCAGGGTGCGCTCGATCTGATAGTCGCGGTAAGTATCCGGCTTCACGCCGGTGATCTTGATCACTTCCCGGTATATGCCGTTCAGCTGCTGCACGCAGTCCTGCACTTCGCTGATGATGTCGGAAAAGTCGCCCAGCACCACTTCCATGCGCAGCACGTGGTGTCCTTCTTCCAGATAGAAGGAATAGGGCGCACCGTCCGCGTCCGCCAGCACATCCTCGCGCCAGCTCTGGCCGTAGTGGAAGCCATACGCCTCCATCTCCTGGAATGGCACCTGGCCATCGATCAGGATCCTGCGGGACACATAGATACCCCGCACAAAGTTCTGGCAGTCGTACAGAGAAATATGGTAATAGCCGGTCTGCGGCACATCAAAGTCCCACTCGATCCACTGTCCCACCAGACGCCAGGAGTTGCCCCCTATGGTGTTGTTCATCAGTTCTTTCGCGCTGGCAGGGCTTACCGCCGGGGAGGACTGATCCTGGATGGGATAGAGCATCTGGGAGGAAGAACGGGTGGCGTTCTCGCCCTCGATGGTCACCATCTGGCCACTGGTGTCCGCTGCTCCCGCCGCGTCCTGCTCCGCCTTCACTTCCGCGTATGGCCGGGTGGCTTCCATGTTCTTTAAGGCGACGGAGCGCAGCAGCATGGGCTCGCGCAGTGACAGCAGCGTGACGGTGTGTTTTCCTTTTGTGAGATATACGTACAGCGGAGAGGTAATATAGCCATCGCTGTCGTACACATAGGAGGAGATCCATTCCGGTTCTTCTACCATGCCGGGCCTGGATTCGTTGCCCTGGTTGTCTTTTTCCCACACATAGGAGGCAGAGCCGTTTTCATTTACGCCCCTCTCCATGTCATATTTCCAGATGCGCTGGAACGAGATCAGCGCCATCTCTTTATAGGGAAGGTTTCCGTCCACAAAGATGCTGCGCTCGATATCCGAGTTTTTGCCCTCCACGGGATAGTAGGTGAACAGCAGGTTGTAGAAGCCGTCCTCCTTCACCGTCACATCGAACTCTGTGAGGGAGTCCTCGCTGGTGAGAATGGCGTCCCCCTCCATGTCCATGTAGTCCGCGTAAACCTCCGGCTCTGCGGCCGCGCCGTCTTCCTCGTACCGCACATAGTCCGCCCCGTCCAGCACGATTTCCTCTGCGGGATACGTTTCCGCAAACTGCGCCCTGTAATCTTTGTAGTTCAAAATGGAATCATCCACGGAATAGGAGCTTATGATGTCATCGTACTCCTCCACGGCAAGGTCTGTCTTTGCGCGCGCCGCAGCCGCGGGCGCCAGCGCCAGAAGGCACGCAGCCGCGCACCAAACCTTTAAGCTCCTGAACCAAAATGTGCTGTGTTTCATGCTCTACCTCTCCTCCACAATCCTTCTTCTACCGCGTCGCCATTTTTCTTTCTTCTATTAATAAAAATCACTGGTCTTTTTCGAAATCCCCGCTCTTTCCGTAATACCAGGCGTCTTCCCCCGGCTCCGGCTCTGGCATGTAGGCCAGCAGCGCCCGCTCCATGGGGAATGTTGTGAGAAAACACCACAGTGCCGGGACAAAGAAAAAACAGGGCATGGGCAGAATATAGACCAGCAGCCATCCCACTGCCGCCGTCCCCGCGGCCACAAACAGCGTGACCGGCCAGAAACGGATACACATAACAAACGATAATTTTATAATACCGGAAATTTTCATCTCAAACCGCGACAGCACCGGAAACAGGTAAACCGCCGCGCACAGGCTGACAAGCCCCAGACCCAGGCATACGGACGCCGCGTGCCGGCCGCCCCGGCTGCCCCAGTAATACAGTCCGAAGAACCACGCGATAAGCATCACTGTGAGGATACAGCCTTTCGCCAGCGTGCGCTTCATGGAGCGGAAATATTCCTGCAGAAAATTTCCCCGCTCTCTGCGTATGCTCTTGATCACGGTATAATACAGGGATGTGGCCGCCGCGCCCGCCGTGACCACCGGTATACAGCACAGCAAGAACGCCATGTCCGTCAGTATCAGCTCGCCCATTTTCTGCAGGAACTGCATGGGCTTTCCCTCATAGGAAAACAGATTTTTCCACCATTTCATCCTTTGGCTCCCGTCATTCGTCCTCCCGGATCGGGTATGTGGTGAGATCCGGCAGATCCTCCAATGTGAGGACCACATCACTGTCGTAAGCTTTTTTCAGCATGGATTCTTCCGTGTACTGCTCGCTGTACGCGTAGATCGCCATGTTCTTTGCCACGAACTCGCCCTCCCAGGTGCAGAAAAATCCCCACATGGCGCCGTCCCGCACGGCCAGCTCCGGATCGAACACACAGCCGTTTTCGGACATTACCACCATTTTGTGCGCATCTGTGTAGTGCACGGCGTTCAGATAGGCATCGATCTGGGAAGCATAGACGCGCTCGCCGGGGTACAGATCCTCTCCGATGATATCCACGTATTCATCCCCCGGATACCACGCTTTGTCCTGACCGTTCCAGACCCAGATCAGATTGTTTAAACCATATTCGTTGGTCAGCTTGTCGTACAGCAGCACATACAGTTTCTTGTATGCCTCCGGCCCGGCGGCTCCCCACCAGAACCATCCCCCGCTGGCCTCGTGCAGCGGGCGCCACAGGACAGGCACATCCGCCTCCTGCAGGATGGCAAGCTGTTTCGCGATGGCATCGATATCTTCCATTAAAAGCTGGTAGCCCTCCTCGTCCTCTCCGTTCAGGATGGCCGCCAGGTCGATGTTGGTACTGTCTGTGTAGAAGGCCCTCCACCATTCCCTGGTAAAGTATTTTTCCGGCGGGTTCCAGTGCCAGCAGAAGGTGACAATGCCGCCGTTCTTCCAGTAATTCATGGCGTACTCCGTGGCCTTTGAGGTGCTCCCATTCGCCGCCCTGGACGGGGAATACTCGATGAAGTCCAGCCCGAGAATAGCCGGGTATTTATCTGTGACCCGATGGATCACGGTAAATTCTTTTCCGAGCTGCCCCTGGCTGGAATACTGTCCGGAAAGGATTTTCTTTCCATACTGATCCGCAAGGAAGCTCATAAGGCGCTTCGCGCTCTCGGATGCGTTGGGATTGCAAAGATGTGCAGATACTTCATACATGGTTTCATCCAGCTCCTCTGATTCTGTGATCTCCAGGCGATCCAGCAGGATCCAGCCCCAGAATTTTTTTATGGTGACCTCGTGCTCCCCCTCCGCCAGATAAACGCGGGTGAGCACAGAATCCGTGAAGGACATATCCTCCACGCTCACTTCTCCGGCGCTCGCGCCGTCCACAAACACATAATTTTCTTTGTATCCGCCCACGGCGGCGCTCACAAAATTCAGATCGTAGAAACCGTCCTGCGTGATCTGCACCTGGAAAGTGCAGGCGTCCTCGTCCCCGGCAAAACCGGCCGCATAGCCGTCCCCGGAATAGCCGGGCTGGAACGCTTCCTTATGTACATTTCCGGCAAAGGACGCATCCTCCGCCTCGTATACGGCAGGGGCCTCCGATTCCTGCGGTTCTCCGCCGGGCTCCTGCGCCGCTGCGCCTGCCCCGGCAAGGAAAAAGCTGGCTGTGAGCAGGGCCAGGCTGTGTATAAATATTCGGCTTCGCAATTTTTTTCTCATATAATGTACTCCTTCGCCGGGCACGCACTGCGCCGGGCAATGTCACGGGCTGTCGCCGCCTACGCACACACTACGCCGGGCAATGTCACGGGCTGTCGCCGCCTACGCACACACTGCGCCGGGCAATGTCACGGGCTGTCGC
>CANRKY010000112.1 GCA_947631355.1 uncultured Marvinbryantia sp. | reverse complement strand
GCAGGCCCACCATGCCGCCCACCGGGCCGGGTTCCTGTCCATCAGAGCCCGCTGCTGCCGTGATCTTCCACCTCGCACCGCTCACCGCGTCCTGAATGGTGGCGTTCCCCTCATTGAGGCCCACAATGCCGCCCGTGGCCAGCGCGCCCGCCGTAGTGATTCCCGACAGCTCGTCAGTCCGGTCGCTTTCCATAATAGAATTGATGCTGCGGATCACAGCATCGCCGCCGTTTCGCCCGGCAATGCCGCCCACATAATTTCGTCCCGTGGTGGAAACCCCTACACTGGAATAGTTCTGCCCATTCTGTCGAATTCCTATTTTGCAGTTTTCAATGATGCCGTCCCCGGTATTCACCCCCGCGATCCCGCCATAGGCCGCCGGTTCCTGCGCGCTGCCATCTGCCGCGTTCCCGATCCCCGTGATCTTGCCGGTAAACAGGATGTGGGATATGGTGCCCTCATTCAAGCCTGCAATGCCGCCCATGCCAATCACAGAAGATGAGCCGCTTTCCGTGAGGATCAGCGGTACCTGTGCATAGTCTGCCGACCCGCTATTTGGGTCGTACCCCTGGATCGTACCGTAATTCTCCCCAGCAATATTCCCCACATAGGTGGCATTGGCGGGGTTCACCTGGTCTTTTGCTATGGATCTCATGTCATAATCTTTTCCACCAATATAAATTGATCCTCTGTTTACGCCTGCGGTGCCGCCCAGCACAGCCTCGCCGGTTGCCGAAACCGCAAATCTCATGTCACCAAAGTAATTTCTGCTTGGAATAGCACTTTGAATAACACCCCTGTTTTCCCCGGCAATGCCGCCTGCAACGCCGCCAGACGTCTCCACTCTCGCTACATTTGTAGATGGTCTGCCATCCGGATCATCTTTATTGTTCTGAATCAATCCCTCGTTTACGCCCACAAAGCCGCCGGTAATGCTGCCGCCCGTTACAGCCATCATCATATGTGTGCCTACGCCTATCATAACGCCTTTGTTCGTGCCCACAGCACCGCCAGTTACGCCGCTGCTATCCGCGTTATTCACCTGCACCCACACGTTTGACAAGTTTTTGATATACCGATAGTTGACGCCTGCAACGCCGCCCACATCTGTTCCGTTCGCGGACACTGTACCGCCAAATACTCTGCCGTCTCCGGAACCTATCTTAGGATAAGTGTCTTCTATACGCCCATAGTTTTCCGCAGTCAGGCCGCCCACCGTGCTGCCGCCGCTCACCGTGCTGCCAGATAGCACACCGCAGTCTTTTATCAAACCATATGTACGCGTATCTTCCTCTGGATCCAGGAAGTGCATTCCCTCATCGTCTTCGCTGACGACATCCTCTGTGACAGGTTCGCCCGGATAGCCGTTCACGCCCGCGATGCCGCCCACAAAGTCTCTGCCCGTTTCGCCCACGGTAACGGCGTTGCAGTTCTTAATCGTTCCCTCGTTGATCTCTGCAAGACCGCCCAGATAGGTTCCCGCGGATGTCACATTCCCAGTGACCGTACATCTATCCAGCGTGGTATGTTCTGTCACATAGCCCAAAATGCCGCCGGAGAAGCTGTAAGTTTTCCCCGCGCCGTATTTCTTGCCCAATGTGTTTGCAGCTGTGAAATCCTGCACCGCGGCTTCCGCGGTAACAGACGCATTGCTGGTATAGTTTTGTATGGTAAGTGCTGTGTTCGCCGTGTTGTATCCCAGCACGCCGCCCACAAAGATCTGACCGGACACCTGCGGCGCACTTGTTCCGTCCCCCGCTTTCTGTGTGCCCTGAATCGTCATGCTGTTTTTTCCGGACAGCATGGCATCAAACCCATCCTCGCTCTCATCCAGCCCAAATATGCTGCTCTCCAGCGCCTCCAGAACAGGCGGTTCTTCCGTCTGCCCGGCTGCCTGCAGCATCCGTGTAACGCTGCCATTGTAGCCTTCGCCTTCTGCCGATGCCTCATCAAACAGCGTCTGCAGCCGGGTATTTGTGGTGATGCGGTTGTAGCCAAACAGTCCGCCAGCGAAAGCCCCGTCTGCCTGCACTACCGCTGCCCCGCCGTTCTGATGGATGGTCATATTTTCGTCGGGCGCAACAATATTGGCGCCCGCATAGCCGCCCACATAGCATCGTCCCACCACGCCCAGCGCATCCCACGCCAGCGCCGCATCTCCTTTTCCAAAGAGTACGGAGGACGTATTTAGCCCGATCACACCGCCCACAAAGTTTTTGCCGATTACAGCAAGCTGCGCGTCCGTGATGTAGCCGGTGATGATACCGCCCGACTCGCTGTCCATTGTTCCGTCATTGTATCCCACAAGGCCGCCCACAAAATTACGTCCCATGATGTTGCCCGTAACAGTCACATTGCTTGCGGAGTTAAGTGTTCCCCGGTTACAGCCCGCTATGCCGCCCACAAAATCTGCGGACGCGCCGTTCAGTTCGTTAAACAGAGTTTCTGTCTCCGCTCCCGGCGCCGTTACTGTGCAGTCTGACACCGTACCCGCGTTCACGCCCACAATACCGCCCACATAGGCCGGCGCCTCCGGCTGTGTCCCATCTTCCGCAGACAGCACTTCCGCCGCGATCACACGTCCGTTATTGATCCAGCCGCTGATCACCGCGGTGGATCTGTCAAACGCCGTGTGCGTCAGCAGGGCCGGATTCGTATCTTTTGCCTCTGGCTGCAGCGTTCCGTTTACCCCGGCAATGCCGCCCACGAAGCGGGTGCCGATCACGGTGGCTCCATTGCTGTTGTAGGTTCCTCCGGCAGCCAGCCCTGCGCTGCCCTCCACGTAGCCCGCGATGCCGCCCACGATGTTTTCACCCAGCACATAGGCGCCATCGCCCACCGCGCAGTTTTCTGCGCTGGACGTTCCATCCAGATAACCCACAATGCCGCCCACATAATCTCCGTGCAGCTTTTCCCGGATATCGGCAGATGTCATCACAGGCTCCGCCTCTGCCTGCGGCATGGGATTGCTGATACTGTCTGCTATCTTTGCAGCTGCCGCAGCGCGCCCAGCAATGCCGCCGATATACACGGCGTCTATGGCATATACCGGTATCTGTTCCTCTGTTCCCACCAGCAGAGACTTGCCCTCCGGCAGGCTCCAGCCATACACAAGGCCGTTATTTTCCATGCCCGTAAGCATCCGACTCTCCAGCAGGCCCAGGATGCCGCCCACATTTTCAAGACCGCTCACCTCTGCGCCGTTTTTCAGGCCCTTCATCGCAACCGTGGCGCTCGCGCCAATGCTCCCGGCAATGCCGCCCACGTTTTTGCCGCCGTTCACAAAACCGCTCACTGTCTCCAGATCTCTCAGCGTACCATTATTTACGCCGCAGAACGCGCCCACGTTTTCCGCGGCAACGTACACATCCTCATCAACGGTGATCTCATCCCCGCTCTTTTCCTGCAGGGCGGTCACGCCGCGCACATCCACATCCGCCAGCTTCAGATTGCTGATCGTACCTTTATTTTCACGCACCAGGCCCACGCTGCTCACAGACACATTCCCGTCAGCGTCTGTGGTCTGCACCGGCTCCAGCGCCAGATAACCGATAGTCCAGGTGCCGCCTGCGCCTTCCCCGCCTTCCTCGGAATCTTCTTCTGCATCTTTCACGGATGATTCTGCACTGGAAAGCGCGCTGTCTTTCTTCAGCGCCGCAATGCCGGGGAACGCCGGGCAGCTCTCTTTGCCGTCCGCCGATATTTCATATTCATAAGCCATCTGGCGATTAAAGAAGCGGCTGGGTATTTTGGTGGCGATGGTCACGCTTCCGGAAGTATCGCCCTCCTCCGTGTCTTCTGCGCCCTCTATTTCTTCTTCGCCCTCTGTTCCTTCCAGGTCTTCTCCTTCCCCTGCACCTTCTGTATCCTCTGCGCTTTCTTCCTCGGAAATCTCATATTCCCCGTTTCCTCCGTGGGACAGCAGGCCGTCCGGGCCGCCCCAGGCAAAATCCTGCACAACCGAATAAATATGTGCTCCTTCGTTCGCCGCGTCGTGGATGCCCACATTGTACAGGTGGCGGGCATTTCGGATCTCATATGCGCTGGCAGACGAACCTGCCGTGGCAAACAGCGGGTTCTGCACTTCCGTGGTCTTTCCGCTTTCTTCCCCATTTTCCTTGATGAAAACTTTCGCCTGGATATTCTTTGTTCCATCCAGGTTCAGTCCGTAATGCACGCCCTCTTTATCATAGCTGAGGCGATAGATGCTGTATGTTTCCTGCAGTTCTTTCTGGCGGGTTTCCGCATCCTCAATCTCCATGGCCTGTGCGAGATAGGCGTCCAGCACATCCAGGGACAGAGCGATGCCGCTGCCGTAATTGTCTTCCGATTCATCCTGCACCAGATAAGCGCGGAATGTAATGCCCGGCACGGGCACCTCCGGGTCGCCGGAGGTGCCCGTGCCGGATGCCTCGGCCTTTAGTTCATATGGTTCGACACCCACATCCTTGCTGTATAAGTACACATGATCCGCGGTGACATACGCCGTTTCCCCCTCCTCACGGGAGATTCCGCCGATATCCGTGCCCAGCTCGATCTCCACCAGCTTTTTATTCAGATCATCCTCATCACGCAATTGAATGATATAGTTCTGGTCGCCCTTCAGGTACTGATATTTCTTTTCCAGGAACCACTGCACATCCAGCGTCTCGTCGTTTACCAGTCTCGCCGCTTTGATCTTTAATTTCTCCACGCTCACCGGCGCGCGGTCGGAAAGCTCGGTGCCGTAGTATCCCAGGGAGTTCCGTCTGCGGTAAGACTCATCGCGTCTGGTGATGTCCAGAGAGCCCGCTTCTTCCCCGTATGTAAATTTCGTTCCCTTGTCGCAGTAAAGCACGCCGGAAACCACGCCGTCCACCGCGTCAAATTCCACGCAGATAGAGGCGTTGTAAATGCTCACATCCGTCACATAGTCGCGCAGCAGGCGGTACAGAAGCTCGCTTTCCTTCTCCGCTGTATCCGGCAGATCCGCAGCGCCGCTCTGCGCGCTTCCCAGGATCGTCTCATACTGGCTGCTGTCCAGGATCAGGTAAGAAATGGTGTCGTTTGTGCGGTCTGTGGCCGGCGCATCCTCTGTCGCAAAGGCTTCCTGGGGCACAAAGGCCGGCGTGCGCGCCAGGCTTTCCACTTCCTGGCGGAAACTGTCCAGCCTGCCGCTGGCTTTGTAATATGTGATGGCGGACTGCGCCGCATTGAAAATCGTGCGCGCATTGTCATTGTTCCGCTTGAAAGACGCGTAGCTGGTGTAGCCTATCAGGCCGCCCACGGAAAACGCCGCCAGAATACCGATCAGCGCCAGCACCACGATAATCTCCACCAGCGTGAAGCCCTTTCTTTCTGTTTTCTTTTTCCCCTTTGAAAACATCTTTTTTATGTTCGCTATCCTCATCACAATTCCCCTTTTATTTCCTGCACAATATGGCGCGCATTATCACGTTTTTTCGAAAAAAGGGTATAGAAACCCAATTTTCATTAGAATAACATATTTTTTCGTAAAATACAAGAAAAAATGGAGCTGCCCGCAGGCAGCTCCATCTGTGTTATTCTTCTTCCTCTGTGGCCGCGGTCTCCTCGGCGCTCTCGCCGATGTCCTCCACAGCCTCTGTATCTTCAATGTCGGCATCCTCCGGTTCTTCCGTCTCGAAGGCTATCTCCTCTTTCAGCGCTTCTTCCGCTGCTGTCTCCTCCGCCTGCGCTTCCTCCGCGGGCGTTTCTTCCGTCAGATCCACTTCTTCCTCATCCTGGGTGTATTCCGTATCCAGGTGCACGTTGCGGTACCGCTTCATGCCGGTGCCGGCCGGGATCAGTTTTCCGATCAGCACGTTTTCTTTCAGGCCGATCAGCGGATCGATCTTGCCCTTGATGGCGGCCTCGGTGAGCACCTTTGTGGTCTCCTGGAAGGATGCCGCAGACAGGAACGAATTGGTGGCAAGCGCCGCTTTGGTGATACCCAGCATGACAGGTTTCCCCTCCGCCGGCCGCAGGCCGTCCCGCGCGCACGCCTCGTTGGCATCCTCGAATTCCAGAATGTCCACCACCGTGCCCGGGAGCAGTTTGGTGTCGCCGCACTCCTCCACGCGGATCTTCTTTAACATCTGGCGCACGATCACCTCGATATGCTTATCGTTGATCTCCACGCCCTGCAGGCGGTACACGCGCTGCACTTCCTGCAGCATGTAGTCCTGCACGGCGCGCACGCCTTTGATCTTCAGGATATCGTGGGGGTTCACGCTGCCCTCGGTCAGCTCATCGCCGGCCTCCAGCACTTCCCCGTCCTGCGCTTTGATGCGGGAGCCATACGGGATCAGGTAGGTCTTCATCTCCCCGGTCTCCTCGTTTGTCACCACGATCTCGCGCTTTTTCTTTGTGTCGCGGATCTCCACCCGCCCGGCGATCTCTGTGATGATGGCAAGGCCCTTCGGCTTTCTGGCCTCAAACAGCTCCTCCACACGGGGAAGACCCTGTGTGATGTCGCCGCCGGCCACGCCGCCGGTGTGGAACGTACGCATGGTAAGCTGGGTACCGGGCTCGCCGATGGACTGGGCCGCGATGATACCCACGGACTCACCCACCTGCACCGCCTCGCCGGTAGCCATGTTCGCGCCGTAGCACTTTGCGCAGATCCCCACGTGGGATTTGCAGGTGAGCACGGTGCGGATCTTGATCTGTTCGTACGGCTTGCCGTTTGCGTCCACGCCCTCGCTCATGATGCGGGCCGCGCGCCGCGGCGTGATCATATGGTTTGCCTTCACGATCACATCGCCGTTTTTATCGCATATCGTCTCGCAGGAGAATCTGCCTGTGATGCGCTCCTGCAGGCTCTCGATCTCCTCTTTTCCGTCCATGAACGCTTTCACGTACATGCCGGGGATCTCGTCTTTGCCCTCGCAGCAGTCTGTCTCGCGGATGATCAGCTCCTGTGACACATCCACCAGTCGTCTGGTCAGATAGCCGGAGTCTGCGGTACGCAGAGCCGTGTCCGACAGACCCTTGCGGGCGCCGTGGGCGGACATGAAGTATTCCAGAACGTCCAGACCCTCACGGAAATTAGACTTGATGGGAAGCTCGATGGTGTGGCCGGTGGTATCGGCCATCAGGCCTCGCATACCGGCAAGCTGCTTGATCTGCTTGTCGGAACCACGGGCTCCGGAGTCCGCCATCATGTAAATGTTGTTGTATTTATCCAGGCCCTCCAGCAGGGCTTTGGTCAGCACCTCGTCGGTGTTCTTCCAGGTCTCCACAACTTCTTTGTAGCGCTCCTCCTCGGTGATCAGGCCGCGCTTGTAGTTTCTGGTGATCTTATCCACCGTATCCTGCGCTTTCGCGATCAGTTCCGGCTTTTCAGGCGGCACGGTCATATCGGAGATGGAAACTGTCATGGCCGCCTTTGTGGAATATTTGTAGCCCATGGCCTTGATGTTGTCCAGCGCCTCCGCCGTCTTGGTGGCCCCGTGGGTGTTGATGATCTTTTCCAGGATCTGTTTCAGACCCTTTTTGCCCACGTGGAAGTCCACTTCCAGCTTCAGCTCGTTGCCCGGCACGCTGCGGTCCACAAAGCCCAGATCCTGCGGAAGGATCTCGTTGAAGATAAATCTTCCCAGCGTGGATTCCACGATGCCCTGCAGCTGTGTGCCGTCCTCCATCTGTCTGGACACGCGCACTTTGATCCTGCTCTGCAGCGTGATCACGCCGTTCTCGTAGGCAAGGATGGCCTCGTTCACACTCTTGAAGGCTTTGCCCTCCCCTTTGGCGCCCTCGCGCTCCTGGGTGAGGTAGTAGATGCCCAGCACCATATCCTGGGACGGAACCGCCACCGGGCCGCCGTCCGACGGCTTCAGCAGGTTGTTGGGCGAGAGCATCAGGAAGCGGCACTCCGCCTGGGCCTCCACAGAAAGAGGCACGTGCACGGCCATCTGGTCGCCGTCGAAGTCCGCGTTGAACGCGGTACATACCAGCGGGTGCAGCTTGATCGCCTTGCCCTGCACCAGGATCGGCTCAAACGCCTGGATGCCAAGTCTGTGCAGTGTGGGGGCGCGGTTCAGCATTACCGGGTGCTCTTTGATGACTTTTTCCAGCACATCCCACACCTGGGGCTCCAGACGCTCCACCATTTTCTTTGCGTTTTTGATATTATTGGAGATCCCGTTTGCCACCAGCTCTTTCATAACAAACGGCTTGAACAGCTCGATGGCCATCTCCTGGGGCAGACCGCACTGGTAGATCTTCAGTTCCGGG
>CANRKY010000111.1 GCA_947631355.1 uncultured Marvinbryantia sp. | reverse complement strand
ACCACATCCACGTGCGCCTTCACCAGCGCGTCCACGCGATCCAGACAGTTTGCAGTGATGCCAACTGCAGCGCCGCACAGCAGTCTTCCCTGCTCGTCTTTTGCGGAGTTGGGATATTTGATCTGCTTCTCGATGTCTTTGATGGTGATCAGACCTCTTAAATTGTAGTCCTCATCCACGATGGGGAGCTTTTCTTTGCGCGCCTTGCCCAGGATCTTTTTCGCTTCTTCCAGCGTGATCCCCACCTTGGCCGTCACAAGCCCCTCGGATGTCATACAGTCTTTTATTTTCTTTGTGAAATCTTCCTCGAATTTGAGGTCACGATTTGTGATGATACCTACCAGTTTTCCGTTCTCTGTGATCGGAACCCCGGAGATCCGGAACTTCGCCATCAGTTCGTTGGCATCCGCCAGCGTGTTGTCCGGAGATAAATAAAATGGATCAGAAATGACGCCATTCTCTGAACGTTTTACCTTGTCTACTTCTTCCGCCTGTTCTTCTATGGACATATTTTTGTGAATAATCCCGATGCCGCCCTGTCTTGCCATTGCAATGGCCATCCTGTGTTCGGTAACGGTATCCATGCCGGCGCTCATCATGGGAATGTTCAGCTTAATCTTTTTCGTGAGATACGTGGTTAGATCAATCTGATTTCCAATAACTTCTGAATACGCAGGCACCAACAGCACATCGTCAAATGTAATGCCTTCACCTATGATACGACCCATTTTATCTTCCTCTCTTTCTTTGTATTTCCCGATATTCTATCAAATATCATTCCTGCTGTCAACTACTTATTCTGTTTCTGAAAGGTTTCTGAAAGGATGTATTTTTGTTTTTTCTGTCCGGGAAGGGCAATTAATAGAGGTTCACTTCGCGGGGCGCAATGCGCTTCATGTCTTTCAGGATGACCTCGTTCGGCTCGAAGATCACGCGCTTCATTTCTTTGTCTCCCTTGACGATCATGGTATAGGTTTTGTGCTGCGGATCCAGGGAGGAGAAATTATAGGTCTTGATGTTCTGGCGGTTGTTATACGAATCCAGCGCGTGGGATTCTGACGGCGCCATGATCTCCAGCTCCTTGACGTCCACGCTGAGCACCCGTTTCCGCTTCTGCCTGGACATGATCTTATCCACGTCCAGCTCGCCGTTCACATAGAGATATTCAAATTCCAGGTCGAACGTGGGAAGAAGAAAATAATCCGCGATCAGAAACGCCACCACGATCAGAAAGCCGATGATCCCCAGCGGTGTGAACAGAGAGGCCAGTACTGCCAGCACTGTGGCCGCGATCAGCAGGAATTTTAAAGCCTTGTCTTTGAACGGGGTGATCCGTTTTACGATGATTTCTGTATATAAGTCGCTCATGTTTGGTTCCCTCCTTGTCATGCGATTATTAAATAAGTATATCACAAATATAAGAATGGTGCAAAATATTTTCCATCATTACCGTTGCTCTCAAATAGTTCTAGCCATAAAATCCGGCTCCCCTTTCGGGGAGATCCTGCCATACCAGAAGGAGCCAGGCGTATCATGCGCTTCACTCGCGGGCAGGCCCGCTCGTTACCGTTGCTCTCAAATAGTTTATGCCATAAAATCCGGTTTCCCCTTCGGAGAAATCCTGCCATATCAGAAAGAGCCAGGCGTATGCAAGCATACGCTGGCTCTTTCTGATATGACGGATGTCTGCGCGCAGACATCCGGATTTTATGGTTTGAACTGCTTTCGAGGCTTATCGCTTACATCATTCCCGGGGCCATTCCGCCGCCCGGCATGGCCGGTGTTTCTTCTTTGATGTTTGCCACGCAGGATTCTGTGGTGAGGAATGTCGCCGCAACGCTGGTGGCGTTCTGTAATGCGCTTCTGGTTACTTTCGCCGGATCCAGGATACCGGCTTCTACCATGTCTACATATTCTTCTTTGTACGCGTCAAATCCCATGCCTTCTTTTTCTTCCATCACTTTGTTTACGATCACGGAACCTTCCAGGCCGGCATTTTCTGCGATCTGGTAAAGCGGAGCGCTCAGTGCTTTCAGGATGACTTTCGCGCCTGTCTTTTCATCGCCCTCCAGTTTGTCCACCAGTTTTTCTACCTGTTTTGCCGCATGGATATACGCGGAGCCGCCGCCCGCCACGATGCCTTCTTCCACCGCCGCTCTTGTGGCGTTCAGTGCATCTTCCATGCGCAGTTTTGCTTCTTTCATCTCGGTCTCTGTAGCAGCGCCCACGCGGATCACTGCCACGCCGCCCGCCAGTTTCGCAAGGCGCTCCTGCAGTTTTTCTTTGTCAAACTCGGATGTGGTATCTTCAATCTGCGCTTTGATCTGGCTGACTCTTGCCTGGATCTCTTTCTTGTCGCCCGCGCCGTCCACAATGACGGTATTCTCTTTCTGCACTTTCACAGATTTTGCGCGGCCCAGCATATCAATGGTGGTGTCTTTCAGTTCCAGACCGAGTTCTTCGGAGATCACCTGTCCGCCTGTGAGGATCGCGATATCTTTCAGCATTTCTTTTCTTCTGTCGCCGTAGCCCGGAGCTTTCACGGCCACTACGCTGAATGTGCCGCGCAGTTTGTTCACGATCAGGGTAGTCAGGGCCTCGCCCTCCACATCCTCCGCGATGATCAGCAGTTTTCTGCCGGACTGCACGATCTGCTCCAGCAGCGGCAGGATATCCTGGATCACATTGATCTTCCGGTCTGTGATGAGGATGAAGGGATCGTCCAGCACCGCTTCCATTTTTTCCATATCGGTGGCCATGTATGCGGAGATGTAGCCTCTGTCGAACTGCATGCCTTCCACCAGATCCAGCTCTGTCTTCATGGTCTTGGATTCCTCGATGGTGATCACACCGTCATTGGAAACTTTTTCCATAGCGTCCGCAACCATATTGCCCACTTCTTCATCGCTGGCGGAAATCGCCGCCACGCGGGCCATCTGATGTTTTCCGTTCACCTTGCTGCTCATCTTTGCGATGGCTTCCACGGCCGCATCGGTGGCTTTCTTCATACCCTTGCGCAGGACCATGGGATTTGCGCCCGCTGCCAGGTTCTTCATGCCCTCCCGGATCATGGCCTGTGCCAGAACCGTTGCTGTGGTGGTGCCGTCCCCTGCCACATCGTTTGTCTTAGTTGCCACTTCTTTTACAAGCTGTGCGCCCATGTTCTCAAACGCATCCTCCAGCTCGATCTCTTTGGCGATGGTCACGCCATCGTTCGTGATCAGCGGAGTGCCGAACTGCTTGTCAAGCACTACATTTCTGCCCTTCGGGCCCAACGTTACCTTTACAGTGTCGGCCAGTTTATCTACGCCGGCCTCCAGTGCCGCTCTCGCCTCTGCACCATACTTGATTTCCTTTGCCATAATTTTCCAACCTCCTGATTATTTTACGATCGCAAGAATGTCGCTCTGCTTCACAATGATATATTCCTCATCCTCCAGCTTTACTTCATTGCCGGCATATTTGGAATAGATCACCTTGTCGCCCTCTTTTACCTGCATGGTCACTTCTTTGCCATCCACAACACCGCCCGGGCCTACCGCGATCACTTCCGCCTGCTGCGGTTTTTCCTGGGATTTTGCTGCCAGAATGATTCCGGACTTTGTAGTTTCTTCCGCCTCAAACTGCTTTAACACTACTCTGTCGCCCAAAGGTACTAACTTCATAATTGGTTCCTCCTTTACAACTTCTTCCATTTTATTAGCACTCGATGGAATCGAGTGCTAATCATCAGAACATATATTAGTCAATATGTGTAAATTATGCAACTTTATACATCATTAAAAAACAGCTGCAATCTCACTTATTCTCGCAAATTCTCGTTTTTTCTTTCGTTTTCTTATTTTTTCATGTATTTGAGAATCCGCTGTGTGCATCTGACCGGATCAGAATTTCTTCCGGCTCGTCTTGATCTCCTTCAGTTCATCGAACACAACATCGTTGACAACCTTGATGTAGGTGCCCTTCATGCCGGATGAACGGGATTCGATCACTCCTGCGCTCTCAAACTTGCGCAGCGCGTTTACTATGACAGACCGCGTGATCCCCACACGATCCGCTACTTTACTTGCAACCAGTATTCCTTCGTTTCCATTCAATTCGTCAAATATGTGGATGATCGCCTCCAGCTCGGAATAAGAAAGTGTGCTGATCGCTGACTTGACGATCTGGATCTTGCGGTTTTCCTCTGCGTTTTCCTCGTTTACGGATCGCATCATCTCCAGTCCCACAACCGTTGTCCCATATTCGCTCAGAATGATGTCGTCAATCGTATACTGACTGTCGCTTTTGTACATAAAGACTGTGCCCAAGCGTTCCCCCGCGATGTCGATCGGATTAATGATCGCCTGATACTTGTGCACGCCCTCGCCGACAAATCCAAGTGTTTCCAGATTTACATTTTCTTTTGTAGACAGTACGGCAAGCAGACGCTCGTTCAGCATGGGATCGATAAATCCCCCTACCTTGTCTGCGATCAGCTCATGTATCTCCTCCACTTTATCGCTGATGCTGACGCCTAAAACCTTGCCCTTTCGGCTGATGACCAGAATGTTAGAATCCAGTATATCTGTCAGAACAGAACAGATATCGTTGAAAACCACCTTGCTTGAGTTGTTGTTGTGCAATAACTTGTTAATCTTACGTGTTTTGTCCAATAACTGTACACTCATGTCGCACCTCCTTGCTTTTTTCCTTCTCCATAAATGTTTTGCATTGCATTTTCTTGCTCGTTTGCTCACTACTTATGTGAGTTTATGCCAAAAAGGTGGTTCTAACATTATTTGGTTTCCGCAGCTTCAGTTTATCACACATTATTGAGAATAGCAATCTAATTCACATATAATTTCCAATAATTCAGCTTTTTCCCGTATTCGTTTCTGTTTTTATTTCTGTTTTTGTTTCAGCAACAGGTTTCTGCCAGGTCATGTAATCACATTCCGGATTATTCTCACAGCCGTAATACCGTCTGCCCTTTTTGGTCTTTCGCACCACGATGTCCCGGCCGCATTTCGGGCAGGGCACGCCTATTTTTTCCAGATACGGCTTGGTGTTCCGGCACTCCGGGAAACCGGGGCAGGCCAGGAATTTTCCGTGAGGGCCGTACTTGATGACCATTCTCCTGCCGCACTGCTCGCACAACACATCGGTTTCTTCATCGGCCAGCTTCACTGCCTCCAGCTCTTTTTCCGCCTGTTTTACTGCCTCCTCCAGATCCGGATAGAAGTTGCTCACCACGGTCTTCCAGTTGACCGCTCCCTCCTCCACTTTATCCAGCAGAGATTCCATGTTGGCCGTAAAGTTTACGTCCACAATGCTGGGGAACGCCTTTTTCATCATCTGGTTGACCACTTCCCCCAGCTCTGTGATGTACAGATTTTTATTTTCCTTGATCACGTACCGGCGGCCCAGAAGTGTGGTGATCGTGGGCGCGTACGTGCTGGGGCGCCCGATGCCCAGCTCCTCCAGAGTCTTCACCAGCGCGGCCTCCGTGTAATGCGCCGGAGGCTGTGTGAAATGCTGCTTTTCCTGCAGTTCCTGTTTAGTGAGGACTGTGTCTTTTGTGATCTTTCCAAGCACGGACTGGCTCTTTTCCTCCTCGTCCGACTCCTGTACGTACACAGCCATAAATCCCTCAAACGCCAGGTTGGACGCGGAGGCGGAAAAGCGATAGTCCCCTGCGCCGATCTTTGCGGAGATCGTCTCGTAGCGGGCGTTTTCCATTCTGCTGGCCGCAAAGCGCTTCCAGATCAGCTGGTACAGGCGGAACTGATCCCTTGTGAGGGATTCCTTCACCAGAACCGGCGTTCTCTCGATGTCGCTCGGGCGGATGGCTTCGTGGGCGTCCTGTATCTTCTTGCCGGACGCAGCCTTTGCCGGGCCCTTCTTTCCCACGTACTGCGGCCCGTACTGCTTTTCGATAAAGCTGCGCGCCGCTGCGTCCGCCTCGTCCGCGATGCGCACGGAATCGGTACGCAGATAGGTGATCAGGCCGATGGTGCCCTCGCCCTTCATATCGATGCCCTCATAGAGCTGCTGAGCGATGCGCATGGTTTTTTGCGTAGAAAAGTTCAGCACTTTCGCCGCTTCCTGCTGCAGTGTGCTGGTGGTAAACGGCAGCGGAGCTTTCCGGATCCGCTCTCCGGTTTTGATCTCGGTGACACGGAACGGTTCCTTTTCTATCTTTTTTACGATCGCATCCAGTTCCTCACAGCTGCCGATATTGATCTTCTTTTTTTCTGTCCCGTAGAACGCCGCCTCCAGCGGTTTTCTGGAGCCCTTCACATCCAGGACGGCGGTTAATGTCCAGTATTCCTCCGGCTGAAACGCGTCGATCTCCTCATCCCGATCCGCGATCAGGCGCAGCACCACCGACTGCACGCGTCCGGCGCTGAGCCCGCGCTTCACCTTCTCCCAGAGAAGCGGGCTGATCTCATAGCCCACCATGCGATCCAACATTCTGCGGGCCTGCTGCGCGTCCACCAGATCCATGTCGATATCCCTGGCGTTTTTCAGAGAATTTTTCACCGCGTTTTTTGTGATCTCGTTAAACGTGATGCGGCGCATCTTTTTTTCGTCCAGGTTCAGGGCATGGGACAGGTGCCAGCTGATGGCCTCTCCCTCGCGGTCGGGGTCTGTGGCCAGGTACACTTTGTCTGCCTTTTTTACTTCTTTGCGCAGGGCCGCCAGCAATTCCCCTTTCCCGCGGATGGTAATATATTTTGGTTCATAATCATGTTCCACGTCAATTCCGAACTGACTTTTCGGGAAATCCCGCACATGTCCGTTTGACGCCGCCACCGTATAATTGCTTCCCAAAAATTTTTTGATTGTTTTTACTTTGGTCGGAGACTCCACGATCACCAGATTTTTTGCCATTCGTGCTATCCTCCATGACTTATCTTATTTTTCCGTATTGATTCTTCCCGATCTCTGCCACAAATCCCTTGAGCTGCAGAGCGCCCAGAGCGCTCATCAGGCGGTTCACCGGCATGCCGGTCTCATCGGCCAGGACACGCACGCTTTTCGGTTCAGAATCCAGACAACTATACACCAAATTTTCTGACGTTGCAAGTCCCTCTTTATAATTTTTTTCTTTTTCGCATATTTGCGCCAATAATCCGTTTTCTTCCAGAAACTCGTCAATATCCGTGATCATGCCCGCCCCCTGCTGAATCAGCCGGTTGCAGCCCTCGCTCAGCACATCTTTTGGCCGCCCCGGAAAAGCGTAGACATCCTTTCCCTGTTCCAGGGCCAGATCCGCCGTGATCAGGGTGCCGCTCTTTTTGCGGGCCTCCACCACGACCACCATTCTGGACAGCCCGCTGATGATGCGGTTGCGCATGGGAAAGTGAAAAGGCAGCGGCTTCACCCCCGGAGGGAACTCCGAGATCACGCCCCCGTTTTTTACCAGATTCTGATACAGCGCGCGGTTTTCCTCCGGGTAGCAGATATCCGCCCCGCAGCCCAGCACGCCAAAACTGCTGCCGCCCGCTGCGAGGCACGCCTCCTGCGCCGTGGAATCGATGCCGTACGCCATGCCGCTCACCACCGCCGCACGGCACGCGGCCAGCCGCCCGCCCAGCTGCCGGGCGGTGTTTCTTCCATTACAAGTACACATTCTCGCCCCAATGACCGCCACACATGCCTCCTCCCTGCGGGGCAGCCGCCCCCGGTAGAACAGCCCGGATGGGTAGTCCGCCATGCGGAACAGTTCCTGCGGGTAATCCCTGTGCAGACAGCTGATAAATTTTATGTCTCTCTGCGCACACTTATGATATGCTTCCTGCGGATCGGTTTTCTGCGCATACTCCAGAATCGCCCGCCTTTTATTTTCCGCCAGGATTCCCAGCATTTCGGAATTTTTTCCGGCCGACGCGCGCACATTCTGGGGACTTTGAAATACCTGCAGCAGCCGTTTCCGGTCGGCCTCATACAGCCCCGGTATACTGCACAGCCAGAGCCAGTCCAGCTCCGACGTCTTTGTCTGATCCATCACGATCCCCTCCTATCTGCCGGTCCAGTATTTTTTATTGATGCTCCGGTAGCAGAGCGCCTCCTGCAGATGCTCCTCCCGTATCCGGTCGCTCCCGGCAAGATCTGCGATGGTGCGCGCCACCTTGATGATGCGGTAGTAGGTTCTTGCGCTCAGATCCAGTCTCTCATACGCCCGCTCCATGAGACGTCTCTCCCCGGTTCCCAGCTCGCAAAAGGTACGTATGCCGTTCTGGTCCAGATCTGCGTTGTACCGGAACGGCGTCCCCCGATATCTCTCCTGCTGCAGGTTTCGGGCGCAGGTTGTGCGCTGGCGTATCTGCGCAGAGGATTCGTTTTTTCTGTCCTCACTCAAATCCTCGTACCGCACCATCTCCACCTCCACCGTGAGGTCG
>CANRKY010000110.1 GCA_947631355.1 uncultured Marvinbryantia sp. | reverse complement strand
TTCTGACGGCGAAGGCAGTGTTGGATCGTGTTCAGAACACGGCGGATACGGTGGCGGCCCGGCTGCAGGAAGAACAGATCGGTTTCTTCCGGTACGGCGGAAACGGGACGCGCGAAAACAACGCCATGCATGAAGGCACAGACAGTATGTGCTTTTACTGGAGCATGTCAAACGGAAATGTGGCGGATTTCTTTTTGCAGACAGAGGCGAACGTTCATCGGTTTTACCGGTACAACGGCCTGGACGAGCGCAGTATCCTCACCACGCTGGCCGGGAGCCGCTATTATATATGCCAGGGCCAGCAGCCGAACGTCCCCTGGGGCTATCGCCTGATCGGAACGCAGGACGGCTATGAGATCTATGAAAATGAGAACGCGCTGCCCCTGGGATACACCTACGATACGTATAGGACCCGAAGCCAGATGGAAGGGCAGAACGGGGCGCAGGTGGAAGCGGCCATGGCAAAAAGCGTGATACTGGAGGATGCGGTGCCGGGATATCAGCAGGATACGCTGCAGCCAGGCGGGGAAGAAGTGGACTTCCAGGTTCTCTCCGCGGATGAGGAGATCACGATAAAAGAAAATGGTATCCGGGTCTCCAAAGCGGGCGCGGCCATGACGCTGGAGGCGCCGACAGTGCCTGCGGACGGAGAACTCTACTTTTGCCTGAGCGGCTATCGCTATCAGGGAAATTCTAAAAAAATAAACATCAGAGTGGCCCGGAAGGACGGGGAGACCAGCACTGGGGAAAAACCGATCTTTTATGAGACAAATGATTCCAGCTGGCCCACGGGAAAGAGCGAATACATGGTGAACCTTGGCGCGTGCGCATCCGGGAAACAGGAGATCGTTCTCACCTTTGCGAACAAGGGGAAATTCTTCTTCGACAAAATGTATCTCTGGTACCAGCCCCTTGACGCCTTCCGGGAAGACGCTGCAAGATTAAGGGAGGATGTGTTGGAAAACGAAGTGGTCGGCACGGACACAGTGACCGGCACCATCGACCTGGAAGAAGATAAGATCCTGCTGCTGACCATCCCCTATGACGGCGGCTGGACGGCGTATGTGGACGGCAAAAAACAGGAGGTTCTGAAAGCAAATTATATGTTCTCGGCGCTGCCGCTTGCTGCGGGGCACCACGACATTGTGCTGCAGTACCGCACGCCGTTCCTGAACATCGGCCTGTGTATTTCCGCGCTGGGCTGCGTGATCTTCGCGTGGATCCTCCTGAGGCGCCGGAAAGTAAAATGACGGAGCAGGAGCGGGAATCTCTCTGCAGTGCAGAATGAAAAGGTGAGAGAGCAGACCCTGCATTACAGAAAAAGAGAGCAAGAGCGTGAATTCCTCTGCAGTGCAGAAAGAAAAAGTAAGAAAACAGATTGTATATATAAGGAAGATACGGGGAGGATGGGAAGACCATGTGGATCGCAGACCAATGGAAAGACTATGAAGTGATCGACACTTCATCCGGGGAAAAACTGGAGCGCTGGGGGAACTATCTTCTGGTGCGCCCGGATCCCCAGGTGATCTGGGACACGCCGAAAAAGGAAGCGGGGTGGAGGCACCCCAACGCCCATTACCACAGGAGCAGCAGAGGGGGCGGCGAGTGGGAATTCTTTGACCTCCCGCAGCAGTGGGAGATCCGGTATCGGGATCTCATTTTTCACCTGAAGCCTTTCAGCTTTAAGCACACGGGCCTGTTCCCGGAACAGGCGGCAAACTGGGACTGGTTCTCAAAGAAGATAAAAGAGACCGGGAAGCCGGTGAAAGTGCTGAATCTGTTCGCCTACACCGGGGGAGCCACCCTGGCGGCCGCGGCGGCGGGGGCCAGCGTTACACATGTGGACGCCTCAAAGGGCATGGTGGGCTGGGCGAAAGAGAACGCCCGCGCCAGCGGTCTCGCGGACGCGCCCATCCGCTGGATCGTGGACGACTGTGTGAAATTTGTGGAGCGGGAGATCCGCCGGGGAAACCGCTACGACGCCGTGATCATGGATCCGCCCTCCTATGGGCGCGGCCCAAAGGGCGAGATCTGGAAGATCGAAGACGCCATCTTCCCTCTGGTTCGGCTTTTAATGGATGTGCTCAGCGCCGAACCGCTGTTTTTCCTGATCAATTCTTACACCACCGGCCTTGCGCCGTCCGTGCTCTCTTACATGCTGGGCACGGTGTTCGGCAAAAAAGGGAAGGTGGACGCGCAGGAAGTGGGGCTTCCCGTGTCGTCCAGCGGGCTGGTGCTGCCCTGCGGGGCTTCCGGCCGCTGGGAGGCCTGATAGGAAATAAAAAAAGAAAAATTTTCCGGAAATGAAAAAAAGTACTTGCATCATAGCGGTTTATCGGCTATAATGCAATTGTTGTGACCTTGATAGCGTTGAAGCGTGAGGTTGCTGCGGTTCCTGGAACTCGCAGGTTTTCCGTGGAGCGAATGTCAAGTTAGGAAACTGGCGACAAGTCACTGTACAAAATAACTGTCCGGAAACGTCCGGAGACAACGTGTGGTCTTCCATGATACACACGGGAGCGTGTACAGTCACCGCTTGTCGTACTGCTATTAAGAGTGCGAAAAGGAGGCGACTTTTTTTATGGCAAGTCAAGTAATGAGAATCACACTGAAGGCGTATGATCATCAGTTGATCGATGCGTCCGCAAAGAAAATCATCGAAACTGTAAAAAAGAATGGAGCTCAGGTGAGCGGCCCGGTACCCCTTCCCACAAAAAAGGAAGTGATCACGATCCTGCGTGCCGTGCACAAATACAAAGACTCCAGAGAACAGTTCGAGCAGAGGACGCACAAGAGGCTCATTGATATCATCACACCCACCCAGAAGACGGTGGATGCGCTGTCCAGACTGGAAATGCCGGCTGGCGTGTACATTGATATCAAAATGAAAACCAGGTAAGCTAGGTTTTCCTAGTATGATCGGACGATCCGATCCGCTGTAGAAAAACAGGAGGTATAAAAGATGAAGAAAGCGATCTTAGCAACAAAAGTCGGAATGACTCAAATCTTCAGCGATGACGGAGTTCTCACTCCGGTAACGGTTCTTCAGGCCGGCCCCTGCGTGGTTATGCAGGTAAAGACGGTGGAGAACGATGGTTACAGCGCCGTAAAAGTTGGCTTTATCGACAAGCGGGAAAAGCTTGTGAACAAGCCGATGAAAGGGCAGTTTAAAAAAGCGGGCATCCCCTGCAAGAGATTCTTAAAGGAATTTAAGTTCGAGAACGCCGAGGAGTACACGGTAGCGCAGGAGATCAAGGCAGACATCTTCGCCGCGGGCGACAGAGTGGACGCCACCGCGATCTCAAAAGGAAAAGGTTTCCAGGGCGCCATCAAGAGACACGGACAGCACAGAGGCCCGATGGCACATGGTTCCAAATTTCATCGCCATGCAGGTTCCAACGGTTCCGCCACAACGCCGGGCCGCGTGTTCAAAGGAAAAGGCATGCCGGGTCACATGGGAAGAAAGCGCATCACCGTTCAGAATCTGGAAGTGGTGAGAGTAGATGCAGAAAACAATCTGCTCCTTGTGAAGGGCGCTGTTCCGGGACCGAAAAAATCACTCGTAACGATCAAGGAAACTGTTAAAGTTGAGAAATAGCTTTTCGCAGGAAAGGAGGAACACACAGATGGCAAATGTATCTGTTTACAATATGGAAGGCAAAGAAGTGGGCACCATGGAGCTGAGCGATGCCGTGTTTGGTGTGGAGATCAACGAACACCTGGTACACATGGCCGTGCTCCAGCAGCTCGCAAATAATCGTCAGGGGACACAAAAAGCCAAGACACGTTCCGAGGTGTCCGGCGGCGGCAAAAAGCCGTGGAGACAGAAAGAAACCGGCCATGCGCGCCAGGGTTCCACAAGAGCACCCCAGTGGAAAGGCGGCGGCGTGGTATTCGCGCCGGTTCCCAGAGATTATTCGTTCAAGATGAACAAGAAAGAAAAGAGAGCGGCTCTGAAGTCCGCGCTCACATCCAGAGTACAGGAAAACAAGCTGATCGTTCTGGATGAGCTGAAACTGGATGAGATCAAGACAAAGGCAATGGTGAACGTGCTGCAGAACATTCACGCGGACAAAGCGCTGGTAGTGCTGAACGAGAACGATCAGAACGTGATCCTCTCCGCGCGGAACATCGAGAACGTGAAGACGGCGCTCACCAACACCATCAATGTATATGACATTCTGAAATACAACACGCTGGTGGTAACCAAAGCAGCTGTGGAAAAGATTGAGGAGGTGTACGCATAATGGCAGCGATTCAGTATTATGATGTGATCATTAAGCCGATCGTAACAGAGAAAAGTGTAAAAGCGATGGGCGAAAAGAAGTACACATTCCAGGTGCACACCGAGGCAAATAAGACGCAGATCAAGGAAGCTGTTGAAAAAATGTTCGAGGGAACAAAAGTAAAGAGCGTAAACACCATGAATCTGAACGGCAAAAAGAGACGCCGCGGCATGACGGTGGGCAGAACGGCAAAGACCAAAAAGGCCATTGTCACGCTGACAGAGGATTCCAAAGACATTGAGATCTTCGAGAATCTGTAAGGCGGCAGAAAGCGTGCATTGCACGGGAGAGGCTCCGATGGGCGCCCTCCGCTATCTACTGCGAAGTAGGAGAATGAATATCGAAAGGAGAAACAACCATGGGAATTAAAACCTATAGACCATATACCCCGTCCAGAAGACATATGACAGGTTCTGATTTCTCTGAGATCACAAAGTTTGAGCCGGAGAAAAGCCTGCTGGTTTCCCTGAAGAAAAATTCCGGACGCAACAATCAGGGTAAGATCACTGTGAGACACCGCGGAGGCGGCTCCAGAAGAAAATACAGGATCATCGATTTCAAGAGAAACCATAAAGATGGGATCCCGGCCGTGGTGACCGGCATCGAGTACGATCCGAACCGCTCCGCAAACATTGCGCTGATCACTTACGCAGACGGCGAGAAGTCCTACATCCTGGCACCCCAGGGCTTAAAGGACGGCATGAAGATCATGAACGGGCCGGAAGCGGAGGCAAGAGTGGGCAACTGCCTGCCACTGTCCGCGATCCCGGTAGGTACCCTGATCCACAACATCGAGCTGCACCCGGGCAAGGGCGGCCAGCTGGTGAGAAGCGCCGGAAACAGCGCACAGCTGATGGCAAAAGAAGGAAAATATGCAACCTTGCGTCTCCCCTCCGGCGAGATGCGCATGGTTCCGATCATCTGCAGAGCCACGATCGGTGTGGTGGGCAACGCAGAGCATAACCTGATCAACATCGGTAAGGCAGGAAGAAAGCGCCACATGGGCATCCGCCCGACCGTGCGCGGCTCCGTGATGAACCCGAATGACCACCCGCATGGAGGCGGAGAAGGAAAGACCGGCATCGGCCGTCCGGGTCCCAGCACTCCGTGGGGCAAGCCGGCACTGGGCCTGAAGACGCGCAAGAAAAAGAAAGCGTCCAACAAGCTGATCATCCGCAGGAGAGACGGCAGAGCAATCAATTAGTCTGTATAATATCGTATATAAGGAGGTTAGAACCTATGGGTCGTTCACTGAAAAAAGGACCTTTCGTAGACGAGAGTCTGTTGAAGAAAATAAATGCCATGAACCAGGCGGGCAGCAAACAGGTGATCAAAACCTGGTCCCGCCGCTCCATGATCCTGCCGCAGATGGTAGGACACACCATTGCGGTGCACGATGGCAGAAGACATGTTCCTGTGTATATCACAGAAGATATGGTAGAACACAAACTGGGTGAGTTTGTGGTGACCAGAACCTACAGAGGACATGGAAAAGACGAGAAGAAATCCCGCTAGGATAAATTGAAAGGAGGTTTTATTCATGGCTAAAGGACACAGATCCCAGATTAAGAGAAACAGAAATGCTGAAAAAGATACCAGACCGTCCGCAAAGTTATCCTACGCGCGCGTGTCTGTCCAGAAAGCATGTTTCGTATTAGATGCCATCCGCGGCAAGGATGTGCAGACAGCACTCGGCATTGTGACATACAATCCGAGATATGCTTCCACGCTGATCAAAAAACTGTTGGAATCCGCGATTGCAAACGCAGAGAACAATAACAACATGAACCGTGAAAAACTTTATGTTGAGGAGTGCTACGCAAACAAAGGTCCGACAATGAAGCGTATCAGACCGAGGGCACAGGGCAGGGCTTACCGCATCGAAAAGAGAATGAGCCATATCACTGTTGTGCTGAATGAGAGATAGGAGGGAAAACATGGGACAGAAAGTTAATCCTCATGGATTGAGAGTCGGTATCATCAAAGACTGGGATTCCAAATGGTATGCGGAGTCTGAGTTCGCAGACTATCTTGTGGAAGATAACAAGATCAGGACGTTCCTGAAAAAGAAATTATACAGTGCCGGTGTATCCCGGATCGAGATCGAGAGAGCACTGGGCAGAGTGAAAGTGATCATCTACACCGCAAAACCGGGCGTTGTGATCGGCAAAGGCGGCGCGGAGATCGAAAAAGTAAAAGCAGAAGTGCAGAAGATGACCAAAGAGAAGCTTCTGGTCGATATCAAAGAAGTAAAGAAACCGGACAGAGACGCGCAGCTGGTTGCGGAGAACATCGCGCAGCAGCTGGAGAACCGTGTGTCTTTCCGCCGCGCCATGAAGTCCACCATGGGCAGAACCATGAAGATGGGCGCAAAGGGCATCAAAGCGGCTGTATCCGGCCGTCTGGCGGGCGCGGATATCGCGCGCACCGAGTTCTACAGCGAGGGCACCATCCCGCTTCAGACACTTCGCGCAGATATTGACTATGGATTCGCAGAGGCAGATACCACATACGGCAAGCTGGGCGTAAAGGTATGGATCTATAATGGCGAAATCCTTCCCACAAAATCGGCTAAGGAAGGGAGCGATAAATAATGTTAATGCCAAAGAGAGTAAAAAGACGTAAACAGTTCCGCGGAAGCATGGCAGGCAAGGCTCTGAGAGGAAACACGATCTCCAACGGCGAATACGGCCTGATCGCAACAGAACCGTGCTGGATCAAATCCAACCAGATCGAGGCCGCCCGTGTAGCCATGACGCGTTACATCAAGCGTGGCGGTAAAGTATGGATCAAGATCTTCCCGGATAAGCCGGTAACCGCAAAACCGGCAGAAACCCGTATGGGTTCCGGTAAAGGAACTTTGGAATATTGGGTAGCAGTTGTAAAGCCCGGACGCGTACTGTTTGAACTGGCAGGCGTTCCGGAGGAGACGGCCCGCGAAGCGCTGCGCCTTGCAATGCACAAATTGCCCTGCAAGTGCAAAGTGGTTTCTCGCGCGGATTTAGAAGGCGGTGATAACAGTGAAAATTAATACCTATGTAGAAGATCTGAAAAAGAAATCAGAGGCAGAGCTGGAACAGGAATTAGTAGCTGCGAAAAAGGAACTTTTCAATTTAAGATTCCAAAATGCGACCAATCAGTTGAGCAACACGAGCCGGATCAAAGATGTGCGCAGAAACATTGCCCGGATCCAGACTGTTATCACTGAGAAGAAGAACGCATAAACAACCACGAAAGGAGTAAAGGAACGTGGAAAGAAATCTTAGAAAAACCCGGACAGGCAAAGTTGTCAGCAACAAAATGGATAAAACGATCGTTGTTGCGGTGGAAGACCATGTGAAGCATCCCCTTTACAAAAAGGTCGTAAAAAGCACCTACAAGCTGAAAGCCCACGATGAGAACAACGAGTGCAATATTGGCGATACCGTAAAGGTGATGGAGACAAGACCGCTGTCCAAGGACAAGAGATGGAGACTTGTGGAAATTACCGAGAGAGCGAAATAGTATAGGAGGGATATCAGCATGATACAGCAGGAAAGCAGGCTTAAAGTCGCTGATAACACTGGTGCGAAAGAATTGCTGTGTATCAGAGTTATGGGCGGTTCAACCAGAAGATATGCAAGTATCGGAGACATTATCGTTGCTACGGTCAAAGATGCAACACCAGGCGGCGTTGTAAAAAAAGGTGATGTCGTAAAAGCGGTAGTTGTCCGCACAGTAAAAGAAACCCGCCGCAAAGACGGTTCTTATATCCGCTTTGATGAAAACGCGGCTGTGATCATCAAAGACGACAAGAATCCGAGAGGAACCCGTATTTTTGGACCGGTTGCCAGAGAACTTCGCGACAAGCAGTTTATGAAGATCGCATCCCTGGCTCCGGAAGTGCTGTAGGAGGTTGAGTGATGGCATCGTTGAAGATTAAGAAGGGCGACATGGTAAAAGTGATCGCCGGTAAGGACAAAGATAAAGAGGGCAAGGTTCTCTCTGTGGACCAGAAAAATCACAAAGTCCTCGTAGGGGGCGTGAACATGGTCGTGAAGCACTCCAAGCCGTCTGCGGCAAACCAGCAGGGCGGTATCACCAACAAAGAGGCGTATATCGACATTTCCAACGTG
>CANRKY010000109.1 GCA_947631355.1 uncultured Marvinbryantia sp. | reverse complement strand
CAGACAGGGGCTTTCACGGCTGATCGTGGCCGTGGAAGCCCCTGTCTGCTCCGCGATCTCCAGATAGGTTCTGTTCTGCGTGAGCATGCGCGCCACTTCAAATCTCTGCGACAGCGACAGCAGTTCGTTGACCGTGCACACATCCTCAAAAAACAGGTAACATTCCTCTTTGTTCTTCAGTTGCAAAATAGCCTCAAACAAATGATCCACCGCTTCTGTCCTGATACTCTTGCCCATAACTCTCCTCCAAGTCCGTTGTCTCTCGTCAATTAATAAGCTTCATCCATTCCTTCACACTGTGGTTCACGGCCGCTGCCTTCTGCGGCAGCTTTTCTTTGCCGCTTTAACTACGCAAAGTATACCACATAATCCCCCTCTTTATCAACCATTTTACAGTAGATATTCTGGAAAAATTATGCTATGATGGTAGCAGTTCCGCCCGAAGCGCGGAGCGGATCAAACAATGGATACGATATCCGGAAAGGAAAAGAACATGGGAAATTTAGCGAAAAAAGACAACACATATATTCACCAGAACAAGGGTGTCTGCTCGGCCGCTGTGGAGTTTGAAGTGGACAACGGCATCCTGCACAACGTGCATTTTGTGGGAGGCTGCAACGGAAATACCACCGGCATCGGGAAACTGGTGGAGGGTATGGAGATTCACGATGTGATCGACCGCCTGCAGGGCGTGCGGTGCGGTATGCGCCCCACTTCCTGCCCGGATCAGCTGGCCACCGCTTTAAAGACCTATCTGGAAACTGATCACTGAATCCCCGTCCGGCGGTCTCTCCCGCCGGGCGCATTTTACCCGTTGCCAACCGCGGCGGAGTATATTATAATCCTTTTGAATCTTATAACAATGAATGGAGGACAGAACCTATGAAGATTACCGATGATATCCGCTATGTTGGCGTAAACGACCACCAGGTGGATCTGTTTGAGGGGCAATATGACGTCCCGAACGGTATGGCTTACAATTCTTATGTGATCCTGGATGAAAAGATCACCGTCATGGACACGGTGGACATCCACTTTACCCATGAATGGCTGGACAATGTCGCAGCCGTTTTGAACGGCAAAAAGCCGGACTATCTGGTGGTGCAGCACATGGAGCCGGATCATGCCGGAAATATCGCAAACTTTATGAAGGCTTATCCGGACACCACCATTGTGGCCAATGTGAAGACCTTCGCCATGATGGATCAGTTTTTTGATCTGAATCCTTCCGTGAAGCGCCAGACTGTGGAAAACGGGAGCACATTGTCTACCGGAAAGCACCAGCTCACTTTCGTGTTTGCGCCCATGGTGCACTGGCCGGAAGTTATGGTAACCTACGACAGCACAGATAAGGTGTTATTCTCCGCCGACGGTTTCGGCAAATTCGGCGCAAATGATGTGGACGAGCCCTGGGACTGTGAGGCGCGCCGCTATTATATCGGCATTGTGGGAAAATACGGCCCGCAGGTGCAGGCCCTTTTGAAGGCAGCCGCCGGTCTGGATATTCAGATCATCTGCCCGCTGCACGGCCCGGTCCTGACCGAAGATCTGGGGCATTATCTGAATCTTTATAATATCTGGTCTTCTTACGCGGTGGAGAGCGATGGCATTGTGATCGCCTACACCTCCGTGTACGGCCACACCAAAGCGGCTGTGGATCTGCTGGCCGCAAAGCTGAAGGAAAAAGGCTGCCCGAAGGTAGAGATTCACGATCTCGCCCGCACAGATATGGCGGAGGCCGTGGAGGACGCTTTCCGCTACGGCAAGCTGGTGCTCGCCACCACCACCTATAACGCGGGGATCTTCCCCTTCATGCGCGACTTTATCCATCATCTGACCGAGCGCAATTACCAGAACCGCACGGTTGCGTTTATACAGAACGGTTCCTGGGCGCCTCTTGCCACCAAGGTGATGAAGGATATGCTGAAAGACTGCAAGAACCTCACCTACGCGAACACCGAGGTGACGATCAAGTCCGCCATGAAGGCAGACACCAAAGAGGCTGTCAATGCGCTGGCGGAGGAGCTCTGCCGCGACTACATCGCACAGTCGGACGACAAGGCGAACAAAAACGACATGACCGCTCTGTTTAAGATCGGCTACGGTCTGTATGTGGTCACCTGCAATGACGGCAAAAAGGACAACGGCCTGATCGTAAACACTGTCTCACAGCTTACGGACACGCCGAACCGCGTGGCGGTCAATATCAACAAACAGAATTATTCCCATCATGTGATCAAGCAGACCGGCAAGCTGAATGTGAACTGCCTGTCTGTGGAGGCCCCGTTCTCCATCTTCCAGCGTTTTGGATTCCAGAGCGGACGCACGGCGGACAAATTCGATGGGTTTGAGCCGCTCCATTCCGACAACGGCCTGGCATTTCTGCCGCGCTATATCAACGCGCTGCTCTCTCTGGAGGTGGAGTCCTATGTGGATCTGGATACCCACGGCATGTTCATCTGCCGCGTGACTGAGGCGCGTGTCATGTCGGACAAGGAGACCATGACCTACACCTACTATCAGAAGAATGTGAAGCCGAAGCCCCAGACAGAGGGCAAGAAGGGCTTTGTCTGCAAGGTGTGCGGCTATGTCTACGAGGGAGATACCCTTCCGGACGACTTCATCTGCCCGCTGTGCAAGCACGGTGCGGCGGACTTTGAACCCATTCAGTAACAGACGCCCGTTTTTTCAGCAAGTGCAGGACGCGGCCTGGTCTTTGGCGGATCAGGCCGCATTGCAGTATTTTCGGTTTTTTCATACTGCCCTGCTCCAAAAGGAGGAAGGATCTTATGGTTTCTCTTTTGTTGGCCGTCATTTATCTGTCCTTTATTTCTCTGGGGCTCCCGGATTCCCTGCTGGGCAGCGCGTGGCCCATTATCTATCCGGAGCTGCAGGTGCCGATCTCCTGGTCGGGCATTATTTTCATGATCATTTCCCTGGGAACCGTGGTCTCCAGCCTGCAGAGCGACCGGCTCACAAAACTTTTGGGCGCAGGAAAGATCACCGCCATCAGTGTGGCCATGACCGCCATTGCTCTTTTGGGCTTTTCTTTTTCCCACTCTTTTGTGCTCCTGTGCCTCTGGGGGATCCCCTACGGGCTCGGTGCGGGTTCCGTGGACGCCGCGCTCAACAACTATGTCGCCCTGCACTTTAAGAGCCGTCATATGAGCTGGCTGCATTGTATGTGGGGCGTGGGCGCATCCGTCGGCCCCTACATCATGAGCCGCGCCATTCTCCGCACCGGCTCATGGAACAGTGGATACCGCATTATCGGGATCTTTCAGATCGTGCTCTCCGCCGTCATCTTTCTCAGCCTGCCTCTCTGGAAGAAAAATGCGCAGGCCGCGGAACAGGCTTCCGGGGAACCGGTCGCCACAGAACCTCTCCCTCTGAGAGATGTGATCCGCCTGAAGGGCGCAAAGGAGATTATGCTCGCATTTTTCTGCTACTGCGCAGTGGAGCAGACGGTGAGCCTCTGGGCCAGCAGTTATCTGGTGGTGCACAGAGGGATCCCGGAAGTGACCGCCACCGCGTTTGCCAGCCTGTTTTTTATCGGCATCACCGCCGGCCGCGCCGTAAATGGCTTTCTCACCTTCCGGCTCTCGGATACCGTTCTGATCCATCTGGGCCAGGGGATCATTGCCTTCGGCATCCTGATGCTTCTCGTGCCGATCGCGGATATCACGGCGCTTCTGGGATTTGTGGTGATCGGCGTGGGCTGCGCCCCCATTTATCCCTGCATCATCCATTCTACGCCGGTGCATTTTGGCAGGGAGCGCTCACAGGCCATGGTGGGCGTGCAGATGGCCAGCGCCTATGTAGGCACCAGCGTCATGCCGCCGCTGTGCGGCCTGCTTTTCCGTTTTACGGGCATCGGCATGCTGCCGGTATATCTGCTGATACTTCTTGCAACGCAGTTTGTGATGTACAACCGGGTGACGCGTATCTCCGGGCAACATTAAACTTGTTTATCGATAAAGGAGGAATTTCACATGGACATGGAAAAACTGCCGGATCTGGCTATGGAGATGGGCTTTGCCAACGCGGCCCTGATTGACACGGATAAGATTATATTTCTTCCCTCTTTTCGCCCGCTCTGCGCGGAAAACCTGTGTGGAAAATATGGCGTGAACTATGCCTGCCCGCCGGACTGCGGAACCGTGGAGGAAATGAAGGCCCGCGTTTTAAAATGGCCCCACGCCGTTGTGATGCAGACTTTATGGGATATCGACGATCCCATGGACAATGTGCAGACAAAGCGCGCCAAAGGCCAGCACAATAAACTCACCCGCCAGTTCATCGACCGGACGGGAATGCCGGGACTGATGATCGGGGCCAGCGGCTGCAATCTGTGCGATACCTGCTCCATCGTAGAAAAAAAGCCCTGCCGCTTTCCGGAGCTCGCCTTCTCCTGCATGTCGGCCTACTGCATCTTTGTAAAAGATCTGGCCGATCAGTGCGGCATGGAATACGACTGCGGGCCAAACGTCACCGCGTTCTTCAGTATGTTTTGTTTTGCCTGAAAACGGGCTTCCGTATCCAAAAACTGCATGGAATGAACGCTCCGTCCATGCGGAAACCTGACAGCGAGGTCACGCGGAAGTTCGTCGGCACCGCGTGGAAGTTCGCCGGCAAGAAAAGATTGTATCTGCCGGCAGTTTGTGCTAAAATAAACCAGTACACTTTACATAAGAGAATCTAAAGAATGATATAAGGGGAAACTTCTCAAACACACAGATAAGGGGATAAGGGATGTTTGGAAGAAATAAGAGCCGGAAAGAGGCAAAGAAAAAGCCGAATGTGTCCGCAAAGCAGGAGTTCCATTATTACGATTATCCGCTGGTGGCCTGTATCGTGCTGCTGACCTGTTTTGGTCTGGTGATGCTGTACAGCACCAGTTCCTACTCGGCGCAGGTGACATTCGGGGATGATATGTTTTATCTGAAAAAGCAGGCATTTTATGGCGGGCTCAGTTTTGTGCTAATGGTGCTTCTCTCGCTGAAAGATTATCATTTTTATGCAAAATGGTCGCCCTTGCTGTACATTGTATCGGATATACTGCTGGTCATAACCAAATTTTTCGGAACGGAGATTTATGGCGCAAAGCGCTGGCTTTACATTGCCGGTATCTTCTCGTTTCAGCCGGCGGAGCTGGCCAAGCTGTCGGTGATCCTGTTTCTGGCGGTTTTGATGGAGAAGATGGAAAGCAAAACATACGCCTGGCGAGGCTTTTTTACAATCCTGGGGATCGGCGGCTTCACATCTCTGCTGACGCTTGTATTCACGGACAATCTGAGCACGGCCATTATTATCGCCGGAATTACCGTGGGGATGCTTTTTGTGGTATTTCCTAAAAAATGGCCGTTTGCCGCGGGCGGCGGAGTGATGGCGATCCTGGTGTTTGTGGTTACTCGCTATGCAAGCACTTTAAACGGCAGTGAAAATTTCCGTCTGCGCCGTGTGATCGTATGGCTGAATCCGGAGCAGAATCAAAGCCTGGGCGGCTACCAGATCATGCAGGGACTTTACGCCATCGGTTCCGGCGGCCTGTTTGGAAAAGGACTCGGCAACAGCCTGCAAAAGGTGGGTTATGTGCCGGAGGCGCAGAACGATATGATCCTCACCATCATCGGAGAAGAACTAGGGATCCTGGGAGTGGCGGTACTCACGCTTCTTTTTGTGTATATGCTGTACCGGCTGCTTGTGATCGCGCAAAATGCGCCGGATCTTATGGGCTCCATGATCGCGTGCGGAGTGTTCGTCCATATTGCGCTGCAGGTGATATTTAATATCGCCGTGGTCACAAACGCGATCCCGACCACCGGTATTACCCTGCCGTTTGTCAGTTACGGCGGAAGCGCCATTGCATTTCTGATGGGGGAAATGATGCTGGCGCTGAGCGTTTCGCGGCAGATCAAGTTCAAAAATTCAGATGCGTGAAGCAAACTTGGTAACCGAAAAATACCGTTTACCAAACTTGAAAAAAATGTGTATAGAACCCGTAAAACGATAAAAAGTGCAGCCTGTATCAAAGTCCGCTGAGCTGTAAAGGCGGATATGCGATACAGGCTGCTCATTTCATTTAGGACTTCTTCGGTCAGCCTATGGCTTTCTCTGCATAGACGGTGTTTACCAGATCTTCGTAGGGCGCGCGCTTGGATAATTCTCCCGCGCTTTCCAGGATATCCTGCAAAAGCGTAAAGCTTTCTTCCTGGAAGATCAAGTCTTCTTTCCAGGTATCCTGCTGTGCGTATCGATCTACAATGGCGGTGATCGTTTCCAGATCGCTGTCCGGGAACTGCGGGGCAATGACCTGCGCGATTTCTTCCGGAGTATGGCTGTTTACGTAGTCCATTCCTTTTTGCAGGGCGTTTGTGAAGCCCTGAATGATCTCCGGGTGTTCTTCCATATAGCTGGATTTAGCGCTGTAAGAGGTGTAAGGCACATAGCCGGAATCCACTCCCAAGGACGCCACCACATAGCCCACGCCCTCCTGTTCCAGGGCCGTGGCGGAAGGCTCAAATTCCACCGTAAATTCACCCTGTCCGCCGGAAAACGCCGCGGCGGTGGAGCCAAAGTCAATGCTCTGGTCAATGGAAAGATCTGCCTGCGGGTCAATGCCGTTCTGTTTCAGAATATATTCAAACACCATTTCCGGCATACCGCCCTTCCTGCCGCCCAGCACATCTTTTCCGATCAGATCCGTCCACGCAAAGTCCGGCATCTCCTCCCGCGCCACCAGGAAATTTCCGGCCCGCTGCGTAAGCTGCGCAAAGTTGACCACATAGTCACTGGCGCCCTCGTTGTAGGCATAGATGGTGGATTCGCTGCCCATAAAGCCGATCTCGGCTTCCCCGGAGAGCACGGCAGTCATCACCTTATCGGCGCCAAACCCGGTTACAAGGGTCAAGTCAATGCCTTCCTCTGCAAAATATCCCAGTTCATAAGCTACGTACTGGGGCGCGTAGAAAATGGAGTGCGCCACTTCGTTTAGCGTGACCGGCTGCAGCGCATCCTCTGCAATGGCCGGAACAGAGACCGCACCGGCAGCCAGCAGACCGGTGCAAAGCAGGGAAAGAAGTTTCTTTTTTTTCATCATGTATTACCCCGTGAATTGATTCATCAGGGTTACTATATGCAAAGCGCGCGTAAAGGGAAACATTTTTTGAAAAAATACAAATTGGGACTTCCCTAAATACATATTTTATAGTATAATAAAACACGTTCGGATCGGATTGTGCGATTCGAACGACTTTGGGGCATTGGCGCAGCTGGGAGCGCGCCACACTGGCAGTGTGGAGGTCACGGGTTCGAATCCCGTATGCTCCATTTTTATTTTTTCCTTTTTTTATAAGGAATTTAAGACTTTCAAACACAAGGAAAACCTTGTTTGGGAATTAGTGGAAAATCTATACGGTAATGGTTACATTTCCCAGACAGGCACTGACACTGATTCGCAGTCTTGACCGCCAAAACAGAGAACAAGGGTCATGACTCCCAAGAACTATTCCGCAGCCACAACGCCGCAGGCTCTGGTGGCCGGTTCTGCAGCTTCATCGATACAAAGCTGATTAGATTTGTTGTCTCGGACAAAACTATCTCAGAAAGGAAGTGTATCACATGGCATTGGCACAGGAAAAAAATTTCACGACGGAAGACATTTATGCCCTCCCGGAAGGGACGCGGGCGGAGCTTATCGACGGACAGATCTATTATATGGCTCCGCCATCTAGGAACCATCAGAAAATCGTCAGCGAACTACATGCTGTCGTTCACGATTACATCAGCAGGCACAACGGTACCTGCGAAATATATCCGGCCCCGTTCGCCGTATTTTTAAATGATGACGATCGGAACTATGTAGAACCAGATCTCTCCGTGATTTGCAGCCCCAGCAAACTGACTGATAAAGGATGCAGTGGCGCGCCGGATTGGATCATAGAAATCGTCTCGCCCGGCAGCAGACAGATGGACTATTACACAAAGCTATTCAAATACCGTTCTGTAGGTGTACGGAACTACTGGATCGTGGACCCCGAAAAAAATAAAATTACCGTCTGGAATTTTGAAGAGGGCAACACCGCAGAGTTTACGTTTTCCGATTCCGTTCCCGTCGGTATTTATGAAGGGTTTTCAATTGATTTCTCGATGTTAAGACTCTGATCGTTGCGATTCTGAATTTGAAAAATAAGAAATAGCCGTCCTGCACATCATTTTCTGGGGACTATTTGGGAACTAAGGAGAAAAAATAGTCCCCAAACTTACGCCATGATAGAAAAAGCATTTTTTTAAAAATCCCGTATGCTCCATTTTATTATGCAGTTCTGAGCCAATCTATTCTTCTCTCCGTACAGGTTTTCAGCAAATTGCTTTCTGTTGCTGTTTCAAATCCGTGACATGCGCCTTT
>CANRKY010000108.1 GCA_947631355.1 uncultured Marvinbryantia sp. | reverse complement strand
CCAGAGTGTACGAGCTGATCGTCCGCAGATTCCTGAGCATTTTTTATCCCCCGGCTGTGTACCGCAAGATCAGCCTGGTCACCTGCATCGGGCAGGAAAAGTTTTTCTCGTCTTTCAAGGTGCTGGAGCAGGAGGGATATCTGCAGGTGTCCGGCACCCGGACAAACAAGGAGGAGCAGTTCGACCGGGAGTTTGTGGACGCCGTTGCCGGCCTGAAAAAGGGCATGGCCCTGGATGTGGAGCAGCTGTCCGTCAAGGAGGGGGAGACCTCCCCGCCGAAGCGCTACAATTCCGGCTCCATGATCCTGGCCATGGAAAACGCGGGCCAGCTGATCGAGGACGAGGAGCTGCGGGAGCAGATACGGGGCAGCGGGATCGGCACCAGCGCCACCCGGGCGGAGATCCTGAAAAAACTGATCGCCAATAAATACATCGCGCTGAACAAAAAGACCCAGATCCTCACCCCCACGCTGCTGGGGGAGATGATCTTTGACGTGGTGTATTATTCCATCCGCTCGCTTCTGAACCCGGAGCTGACGGCCAGCTGGGAGATGGGCCTCACCAGCGTGGCGAATGGAACCGTGACAACAAAGGAATACATGGAAAAACTGGAACAGTATATCATCCGGCGCACAGAGGGCGTTTTAAAAGTCAACAACCAGAACCAGTTCCGGCCGGTGTTTGACGCGGCGGCGCGGTATTATAAGTGACCGGGTGCAGGAGGGAGGATTCTATGGAAACAGCAAAAATCTGTAACCTGTATACACTGGAGGAGACCATCGCAAAGGATTTATTTCATGGGGCCGTGTACCCCTGGGAGGTGCTGCCGAAGATCGGCGCCTTTATCCTGGATCTGGGCGCGGGCCTGGATCCGGCGGAGTATGAAAAGCGCGGGGACAATGTGTGGATCGCAAAGACAGCCGTTGTGGCGCCCACTGCCTGCATCAACGGCCCGGCCATCATCGGGAAGAACGCGGAAGTGCGCCACTGCGCGTTCATCCGCGGAAACGCCATCGTGGGAGAAGGAGCGGTGGTGGGCAATTCCACAGAGCTGAAGAACGTGGTGCTGTTCAACAAGGTGCAGGTGCCCCACTACAATTACGTGGGGGATTCCATCCTGGGCTACCGGGCGCACATGGGGGCCGGAAGCATCACATCCAATGTGAAGTCCGACAAGACCCTGGTGGTGGTAAAAGACGGGGACGAGCAGATCGCCACGGGGCTGAAAAAGTTCGGCGCCATGCTGGGCGACCATGTGGAAGTTGGGTGCAATTCCGTGCTGAACCCCGGCACCGTGGTGGGGCGCGGCTCCCAGATCTATCCGGTGTCCTGCGTGCGCGGCGTGGTGCCCGCGGGGAGCATATACAAGAGACAGGGAGAAGTGGCGCAAAAGAGATGACAGGGAGCGGATGTTTACAACTTGGTTACATCTCACAGGTTGAAAGATCCGGGCGGATATTATAAAATGAGAGCAGGCCAAAAACAGCGTACCAGGTGCCGCAAAGGCGCAAAATGGCTGTTTTTGCCTGCTCTTTTTCGCGTATGATCTTCATTTTATGCGGAAAAGACAGGAAAGAGAAACGAAAGAGAGTCCGGCTATGCGCGCAAACATTCTTGTGATCGAGGATACCAGATCCATCAGCGACCTGATCTGTATCAATCTGGAGACCGTGGGGTACACGGCAGTCCCCTTTTACGATGGGGACGAGGTGAGCAGGCACCTGAAGGAAAACGTGTCGTACGACCTGGCGCTGCTGGACATTATGCTGCCGGGAAAAGACGGCTTCGCGCTGCTCCCGGAGCTGCAGGCGAAAGACATCCCGGTCATCTTCCTCACGGCAAAGAGCGATCTTCCCAGCAAGATCCGGGGGCTGAAGGACGGGGCGGAGGATTACCTGGTAAAGCCCTTTGAGATGCTGGAACTTCTGGTGCGTGTGGAAAAGGTGCTGGCGCGCTATCAAAAAGAAGAAAAGGTGCTGCGGGTGCGGGACGTGGAGATTTATCCCAGCGAGCGGATCGTGAAAAAAGCCGGGGTGGAGATCTCTTTTAAGCCCATGGAGTTCGACTGCCTGCTGTTGCTGGCGAAATACAAAAATGTGGCCATCCGCCGGGAGGAACTTTTAAATTCCCTGTGGGGCGTGGAGTTTGAGGGGGAGACGCGCACCATCGATGTGCACATCGCCCGCATCCGGAAAAAACTGGATTTCCAGGATGTGATCAAAACCATTCCCCGCATCGGGTATCGTTTGGAGGATAAAAATTGAAGTTAAGCACAAAGATATCAGCAGCAGCCGTCAGTCTGCTGCTGCTCTTGTCTCAGATCTTTGCCGTCTGGAACCTCACGCAGACCAAAAAACATCTTTTGGACACCATCGCGCAGGCGGAGTCCATGCAGATGCAGAGCGACTTCGGAAACTTCTGGCAGGAGTACAAAAAAATGAAGTCTTATTTTCAGGACAGGCGGGGAGAGCGGTTCTGGGCCGAGACAAAGTTCCGGGATTCCTATAATGAACATATGGTTCTGTATTATTATGGGACGGAAATCTGCAACCATACGCCCTACGAATTTGATGTGAGCGGCCGGAAGGGGGAGGAGATGGAGCTGACCTCCTTTCGGTATATACTGAACCCTCCCCGGATGTTCCGGGAAACGTTGAATGGCCGGAAGCTGCTGGTCTTTTTCCTGGAGGGCGAGGAGGGCATCTTCCAGGTGGTGCGCTACCGGGACGTGACGGATGTTTACGAGGAGAGCGACGCCCTGCTCTGGCGGGGCATGGCCATGGATCTGGTGCTGTCGGCCTGTCTGCTGGCGGTTCTGGTGTTTTTGCTGAAGCGGATCCTGAAGCCCTTCTACCGCCTGCGGGATGCGGCGAACCGGATCGCGGGGGGCGACTATACGAAGCGCATCGAGCATCCGGGCAGGGACGAAGTGGGGGAAGTGGCGCAGAGCTTCAACGAGATGGCACAGCGGGTGCAGGAACACGTGCAGGATCTGGCGGACACAAACGAGAAGCAGCGCCGTATGCTGGGGGCGCTGGCGCACGAGCTGAAAACGCCTCTCACGGGGATCCAGGGCTACGCGGAGCTGATGCAGAAAGTAGACCTTTCCCAGGAGCGCCAGATGAGCGCGCTGGAATATATCCGCACGGAGTGCGGGCGATTGAACCGGCTGTCGAAGAAAATGCTGCAGCTGACCGAACTGTCCGGGGAGGAGCAGGCCGAGAAGCGGCCGATGAGCGCAAAAGCGCTTCTGGAAACAGCCCGTGAGATCACGCAGTGGCGCCTGCGGCAGCAGAAACTGCGGCTTTCGGTGTCCTGCGGGGAAGATTTTTCGCTGGACTGCGATGCGGATCTGCTGCTGAGCCTTTTGACCAATCTCATCGACAACGCGGCAAAGGCCAGCAGCCCCGACAGCGTCATCCGGCTTACGGCGAACCGGGAGGGGCTGTTTGTGGAGGACAGCGGCGCTGGCATCCCGAAGGAGGAGATCCCGCGGATCGCGGAGCCGTTTTACATGGTGGACAAGTCGCGCTCCCGCCGCCAGGGCGGGGCCGGGCTGGGCCTTGCCCTGTGCGCGCAGATTGCGCGGCTGCACGGCTGCACGCTGCAGATCGAGAGCGAGGAGGGAAAGGGCAGCAGGATCGGCATGGCGTTTCCGCCCGGCTTTCTGGAACAATTTACAATTTAGCAACATACCGTTGATGACACGGCAAATTTCCCGGCGCTATACTGGCGGCAGAACACAGAAAACGACAGGGGCGACTGCATGGAAACGGCAGGAGCGACTGTACAGGAACGGCAGGAACGACTGTACAGGAACGGCAGGAACGACTGTTCGGAAAGGGCAGGAACGACTGCATGGAAGCGGCAGAAATGACTGTTCGGAAAGGGCAGGAACGACTGCTCAGAAACAGTAGAAGCGACTGCATGGAAAAGGCAGGAACGACTGCTCTGAAACAGTAGGAGCGACTGTGCAAAAACGGGAAAGGAAGACAGAGGATGAGAAGGAAAAGAGTGTGGCTGGCCCTGGCGCTGCTGGGCCTTGCAATGTGCGGGTGCGCGAAAACGCCGGAGCAGGCAGTGGTGCGGGAGAAAAGCGACCGCGGCATAGAAGGGTATCAGGAAGCGACAGGAGATGACACAGAAGACGTTACGGCGGCAGATCATGGCGCAGCGGGCAATGGCGATGATGCGGCGGGCAATGCAGGTGGTGTGGCAGATGGCACAGACAATGGCAGTACAACAGACAAGGACATGACGGACGATGACAGTACAACAGATAAGAATGCGGCAAACGATAGCAGCAGTATAACAGATGTGGACAATGACGCACAAAGCGATGCAGACACTGGCGCGCCCGCGATGGTGGGGCTGGGAATGACGGAGGGTAACGGGGAAAACGCCCTGGCACAGAAATTGCAGGCGCCCCAGATTTACAAGGCGTCTGTGTCCTCCGAGGACGACGCATTTTCGCTTGTGTGCGATGCCTGGATTGATGTGCCGGATGTGAAGAAAGTGCCCATCTACCAGGTGACGCAGAAAGAATTTTCCCAGGAACTGATCGATCGGGTGACCGCGGCATTTTTTGGCGATGCGCCGGTTTACGACTCGGATTACCTCTATGGGAGAACAAAGCAAGAGATCGAGGCGGATTTAAACGAGCGCAAAAGCTATCTGGCATCGGGAAAAGTGCTGGACTATTTTACCTCCATTGGATTCGCGCCCGGGCTGAGCGAGGAGGAGGCGTACGAAATCCTGCAGGGAGAGATCGACGGCCTGGAACAAAGCTATCAGGATGCGCCGGACACGCTGGAGAAAACACCGGTTTCGCCCGCGCTTGCGGCAGACGGTGACGGGAGCGGCCATTTTTCGGGCTACGTGGAAACCCCGGACGGAAGCTATCTTTACCGGCTGAAACAATACACCAGCGTGCCCATGGAAATCGTGGTGCAGCGGATCTACCCGGAACTGGACAAGAAATTGATAGGAAGTGTGCGGTATTATCCCGTATCGGAGGAAGAAGCATCAGACACAGACGACGCGTTTGCGGACGGAAACAAGACGCGCGAAGAAATGGAGGCAGAGACAGGAATCACAAAGGCAGATGCGCTGCAAAAAGCGGACGGATATATGGAAGCCCTGGGGCTTGCGGATGAATTTTCCTGCAAAAATGTGCAGCTGGCCAGGGGAACCTACAACGACTTTTCCTCCTCCGATATTCAGACGGTCGGATATGAATGGCAGCTGGACTACACCAGAGACATCGATGGGTTCCCGGTGACGTATGAGGAATGTCTGGGCGGCGGCCTGGAGTCCATGGAGAGCACCATCGAGCCGTGGTGCTATGAGAGAATCTGCTTTATCATCGGAGAGGACGGACTTTTGCAGGCGGAGATCACCAATTTGTACGATGTGGGAGAGCGGCGCATGGAAAATGTGCAGATGCTGCCGTTCCCGGAGATCGCAGACATCTTCGAGCAGATGATGCGGATCCAGAGCGCTGGGAACACTTACCAGAACTGGGTGAAATACCAGGTTTCCAGCGTGACCCTGGGGTACATGCGCATCTACGACCCCAACGTAGACAGCCATACCGGCACGCTGGTGCCTGTGTGGGACTTCTTTGGGAGCACCGAGGCGGAGGCGGTATACGATGGCGGCACATCCGTTTACCGCATACCGGACAACCGGATAAGCCTGCTTACCGTCAACGCGGCGGACGGCACAAACATCGATCGGAGCCTGGGGTATTAGAAAGATGTTAAAAGGATGTCAGAGGGATATCAGAGAGATATCTGGGAGATATCAGAGAGATATCAGAGAGATATCATGGAGATATCAGAGAGATATCAGAGAGATATCAAAGAGATGTCAGAGGAATATCAGAGAAATATCAGAGGGATGTCAGAAGGGTATAAAAGGACACAGAAGGATTTAAATATATATTAGAAGGGAATCGGACAGATGCTAGACAATTCTGACATCACATGAAAATGTAAGAAAAAATAATGCGAAATGCATGGATAACGGTGTACGTCACAGAATATAACATAAAAAATAGCAGTTTAACATAATCATATAAAACTGCTGTTTTTTAATGTTCCAAAATTCTATCCATAAATTGACCCCGAATATTGTGGAATTTGTCATGGAGAATCGTGTTGAAAATGTGATCTGAAAATGCTAAAATACTAGACAAATAAGCATGTGAAGTATACGGAATGATCGCCATCTGCACAATAGTCTGAAAAATAAAAAAACAGCGTTGGGGCATGGGCGAGCCGCGCAAGGGACGATCGCATATACTATTATGTAGGATTACCCGGCAGCGGGAAACATTTCCTATGCGGACATGCGGCAACAGGTAATGGAAATAAATGGCAACACGCAGTAAGAAGTAACGGCAACACGTAACAAAGAGCAACAGGGAGTAGAGTGTAGCAGTAAGCAGTAATGGTAACTGGAAGTTGGAAGTGGAAATGGCAGCATGTAGGAACTTGTAACTCAATGAAGTAGCACGCAGACTTTAATTAGGAGGAAAAGTACTATGAAAAAGCGGACAAAACGTATTTTGGCGCTTGTGCTTGCATTAACGATGATGCTTCAGCAGACATCTATTGGAAGCGCGGCAGCAGAGACAGAACCGGTTTCCGAGGCTATGACCGCAGCGGAGACGGAACTGGAAACAACGCCGACACCGGCCGCCACAGAAACAGTGGCCACGGGAGAACCGGAAACAACGCCGACACCGGAAGTGACGGAGACACCGGCCACCACAGAGGCTCCGGTCGTGACAGAAGCACCGGCCACAGAGGAAGAACCGGCAGCAACACCGACACCGGAGAACACAGAGGCAGCAGGGGATGACCAGCAGGAAGAAACACCGGCTCCCGCAGTGACAGAGGTGCCGGAGACGGAACCGCAGTCAGACACTTCCACAGAATCAGAGCCTGCGGAAACAACAGAGGCTGTGGAGACAACCGAGGCTGCAGAGACGGAGACAGCGCCGGAGGAAACCACCGAGGCGACAGAGGCGGAACCGGTAAGCGAACCGCAGACAGAACCTGCAGCGGATACAGAAACAGAGACAGAGACAGAGACAGAGACCGAGGCAGAACCGGAAACTCTGGCAGATCTTCCCTATTTATATAATGAATGCAATGGCGTAGGCATCACCGTGACGGCATTAGAGCCGGGCGCTCTGAAAGAGGGCACCATGCTGGTAGTTGAGCCGGTGGATGCGAATGTCATTCGGGATAAGATTGAAGAAAAGCTTACAGATGGCAATAAAGTAGGCGACATTCTTGTGTTCGACATTTCTCTGATCTGGGAAGGTCAGGAAGTGCAGCCGAACGGCAAGGTAGAAGTATCTTTCACAAATATACCGTTTGCCACAGATGAGGAAGGTAAAGTATTAGTAGCTCATATGCCGGAACAGGAGAATACTGGCATAGCTACAGTATCCGCCGTTGGCCTGATTAACGCGGCAAGCGCTCCGGCAGCAGACCTGGAGATGGCAGAAGGATTGAAGATCACGACTACTCACTTCTCGCTGTATGCTGTTTTTAGAGAGCTTTATGAGAATTTAAAAGATAAAGAACAAAACCAAAGCGAAACTTTGAACGAGTCGGAAAAAACGGACTTGCAAAATTTTGAAAATAATAAATATGGTGAGCTTCCTCTACTTGAACCTAAGGATGATAAATATCAGTCTCAGAATCCGGGATTGACATGGAGCGACTATGAGGGCGTGACAGATAAAGAAAAGGAAGCTATTGAGGAAGCACTGAAATCTTCAGCCTTTGACTTCCATATCTTTTCGGATGACGCGACCATCAATGCCCACACCAATGGTAACATCGCAACGAATCATTTCCATGGTGCGAGCGGTGCAAACTTTGGAACAAACCAGAATAAAGAAGATGGTGTGGTTGAGTATAACTATTTTGGCAGTTCCGCTGAAAACGTAGGTGGACTGCTGGATGATGGAAGTTCCATACTTGTTCTTGGAAATGAGGAAAATGCAGATTTCAAAGTGGACGCTGATGGGCAAGAAACCACAGAGAAAGACTATGATATAGAACTTCAAGTGGAAGATAATGGCAATGGCTTAAAAATCGGGGGCGGTACAAAACAGTCCAACGCGGCTTCAAAGAATGTTTATCGAGAAGCCAAAGATACAAAATTCCTGGAAATCAATAAGGAACTTGACAATTTAAGTGCATTGTCGAAGCAGATGGCAAAGGTGGGGAAGGCTAATAATAATAAAAATATAACCTACACGACCAATGCGGACGGCGATTCAGGCCGGATTGATGTAACAGGCGAGGAGAAAATAAATTATTTGAACATTTCCGCGGCAGATCTTGCGAAGTATAAATGGACGATCTATGGCGTGGAAAATAAGACGCTGATCATTAATGTGGATATGACGGGTGCAAGTGCGGATATCCTTGCCAATCTGTATGCGTTTGCTGAAGGTTGCTCCAATGGCGAGCCGATGGTGAGAAACAACTGTAACATTCTCTGGAATTTCTATCAGTTAGATAAGGATAAAAATATTCAGACGTATAATAAAATGGATAGTGCTACACAGATCGGC
>CANRKY010000107.1 GCA_947631355.1 uncultured Marvinbryantia sp. | reverse complement strand
AGCCGAAAAGGCAGTGAGGTGGTCAATATGCTGATAACAGAGTATGATTACGACATGGACATAGCGGTACAGAGGGAGGAAGCAGCGGAGGAAGCTGAGGAGCGAGGACGTGAATTGGGCCGCGCGGAGGGCATGGAATTGGGCGAAAAGCGTGGCATGGAGCTGGGCGAAAAGCGTGGCATGGAGCTGGGCGAAAAGCGTGGCATGGAGCTGGGCGAAAAACGTGGAATTTTGCTGACAAAGGAAGCCCTAAAGCTGCATGCGCAGGGCAAGGATGCAGAGGAGATCGCCGGGATCCTGAAACTTCCGGTGGAGCAGGTGCAGCTGATGCTGTCGTAGGACGCATGTGTAACATTCCTGGTCTGTGAGGCTATGGCCTATGATCAAGGCTTATAATCAGGGCAATTTATTTATTGAGTATATCTTACTAGGAAAAGGCAGGTTCTCCGGAACCTGTTTTTCTGATTTCTATTCCAATTCCGTTTCAAATGCACCCCATTCGCAAGAATGCATAAATCCCCCTGATTTGCGCATACTACTCTCATTAAACAGGAAAAGGAGTTTTCACATGCTTGGGATCATGATCGCACTTCTCTCCGGCGCCCTTATGAGTGTACAGGGCGTCTTCAATACAGATGTCACCAAAAATACAAGTCTCTGGGTATCCACGGCTTTTGTACAATTTACCGCACTTCTGGTCTGCCTGGCTGCCTGGCTGGTCACAGACCGCAGCAGCTTTATGGCGCTGGCGCAGGTGCCCCGCAAATATGCATTGCTGGGCGGTGTGATCGGCGCGTTTATTACCGTGACGGTGGTGCGCAGCATGGGACTGTTGGGCCCGGCGAAAGCGGCTATGCTGATCGTGATCGCGCAGCTTTTGGTTGCCTGGCTGATCGAACTGTTTGGCATATTCGGCATGGAGAAAACGGAATTTTCCATCCGCAAGCTGATCGGTTTCGCGGTGGCGGTGGCTGGAATTGTTACGTTTGAGTTATGAATGTTATAAAAAATTGTTACAAAAACGAAAAATGGTATTGTAATTCCCAAAAAAAAACGTTAAAATAAGAAATGCAAGGGTACACGGCTGTCTGTTGACGGACAGGAGACAGACGCAGTGAAAAAGAATATGATTTACAGGCTGATTCTGGTCTCGGCAGTATTGTCGGGACTGTTTGGCTGTTCGAAAAATGGTTCGGAACTTATCTGGCAGAGCGACTACATGACGGGACAGCAGGGCGCAGAGACGCAGGCCAATGCAAATAATAGCACGCAGCCCAATGTGGATGCACAGAACGGTGCGCAGGCCAATGCAAATAATGGCGCACAGCCCAATGCGGATTCACAGAACGGCGCACAGGCCAATGCAAATAATGGCACACAGGCAAATGCTGTCACGGAGGCCCAGAAGATCGTGGTGGATGTCAGTGGGGCTGTGGCATGTCCCGGGGTTTACGAACTGGAAAACGGGGCGCGCGTCTGCGATGCGATAGCGCTTGCAGGCGGACTGACGGCGGACGCGGACCGAAATTCCCTCAACCAGGCGCAGAAGCTGGAGGACGCACAGAAGATCCGAGTCTGTACCGTGGAGGAAGCGGCGGAATTGCCCGCGGTTTCCACGCAGCCGGAGGATGTGAAGTCCGGGGAGAGTGTGGACGAAAAGATCAACATCAACCGCGCGGATGTGCAGCAGCTCACCACGCTTTCCGGCATCGGGGAATCCCGGGCGAGAGACATCATCGCCTACCGGGAGGCAAACGGCGGTTTTCAGTCTGTGGAAGACATCATGAAAGTGAGCGGCATCAAAGAGGCCACTTTCAATAAAATAAAAGACGATATAGCAGTGGAGTAAAGGAGAGAGAAATGCCGAAGAAAGTGTTGGTCGTAGATGATGAAAAATTAATTGTCAAAGGGATCCGGTTCAGTCTGGAGCAGGATGGCATGGAAGTAGATTGCGCGTATGACGGCGAGGAAGCGCTGCAGATGGCGAAGAACAAGGAGTACGATATTGTGCTGCTGGATCTGATGCTGCCGAAGGTGGATGGCTTGTCTGTGTGTCAGCAGATCCGCGAGTTTTCCAATGTCCCGGTGGTGATGCTCACCGCAAAGGGAGACGATATGGATAAGATCCTGGGCCTGGAATACGGCGCGGATGATTACATTACCAAACCTTTTAATATCCTGGAAGTGAAGGCGCGCATCAAGGCGATCATGCGCCGCACGGGGAAACCGGCTGCGCCGGAGGCAAAGAGCCGGATCGTGGAAGTGGGGGATCTGATGCTGGACTGCGAGAGCCGCAGAGTGACCATCGCCGGAAAAGAGATCAACCTGACGGCAAAAGAATTTGATGTCCTGGAACTTCTGGTGTTCAGCCCGAACAAGGTATACAGCCGGGAAAATCTGCTGGATATCGTGTGGGGATATGAGTATCCGGGGGACGTGCGCACCGTGGATGTGCATATCCGCAGACTCCGCGAAAAAATCGAGGAAAACCCCAGCGACCCGAAGTACGTACATACCAAATGGGGCGTGGGCTATTATTTCCAGCATTAAATATATGGAGCATCAGTACTTCACGGAGAGATGCTCCCGCAGAGAAAGCGATATTTCTGCGACTCGGCTGTGCAAAAATAAACCGATGTGCAAAAATAAACCGACATGAAAGAAAAGATCAAAGAGAAATTTAACAACAGTGGGATAAAGCGGCTGTTCAAAAGCCTGCAGCTTCGTATTTTTTTCATTATCTGCCTGGTGGGGATCATCCCAATCCTTCTGATGAAAAGCAGTATCCTGGAAAACTACGAGGAGCAGTCTGTCATTCAGAGAGGGCGCATGCTGCAGAATCAGTGCAGCAACCTGGCGTTCCGCATGGGGAGCGCGGTGGCGAATCTGAACCTGGATATCAGCGGGTTCAAGACAGAGATGGAACAGCTTGCAAACCTTTATAACGGCCGCCTTGTGGTGGCCAATCGTGATTTTAAGATCATAGAGGATACGTACGGCCTGGATACGGGAAAACTGCTGGTGTCGGAGGAAGTGGTTCAGTGCTTCCAGGGAGAGACCAGTCTGTCCCGCGGTCCGGGAAGCCGCTTTGTGGAGCTGGCGATTCCCATCGAGGAGGCCGTTACGGAGGAAGTGGTGGGAGCGCTGGTAGTGAGCTCCGAGACAGCCAACATCATGGAAGGCAAAGAAGAACTGGGCCGGCAGGTGCTGATCCTGCAGGTAGGTATGGTCATGGCTGTTCTTCTTGCAGCGTTTTACGCATCGATCATTCTGGTGAGACCTTTCAGCAAAGTTACCCAGTCTCTGGAAGGGATCAGCGGCGGATTCCTGGAGGATAATCTGTCCATTCTGGACTACACGGAAACCCAGGTGCTGTCTGAGGCGTACAACCGCATGCTCGGCCGTATGAAGGTGCTGGACGACTCGCGCCAGGAGTTTGTGTCCAACGTGTCGCACGAGCTGAAGACGCCCATCACATCCATGAAAGTGCTGGCGGATTCCCTGCTATCGCAGGAGGATGTGCCGGCGGAGCTCTATAAAGAGTTCCTGCAGGACATCACGCAGGAGATCGAGCGGGAGAACAAGATCATCAACGACCTGCTTGCTCTGGTAAAAATGGATCGGAAGGCGTCGGACGTGAATATCCGATCTGTAAATATAAACGAATTGATCGAGCTGATCTTAAAGCGGCTCCGCCCCATTGCGGCAAAGCGCAATATTGAGCTTGTGCTGGACAGCTATAAGCCGGTGATCGCCGAAGTGGACGACACAAAGCTCACGCTGGCGCTTTCCAATCTGGTGGAGAACGCGATTAAATACAACAATGATGGCGGATGGGTGCATCTGTCCATCAATACGGATCACAAATACTTTTACATCAAAGTGGAAGACAACGGCATAGGGATACCAAAGGACGATCAGGAGCATATCTTTGAGCGTTTTTTCCGTGTGGACAAATCCCATTCCAGGGAGATCGGCGGCACGGGCCTTGGGCTTGCCATCGCCAGGAACGCGGTGCTGATGCACCACGGGGTGATCAAGGTGTTCAGCGAGGAGGGCGTCGGCACCACCTTTACCGTGCGCGTTCCGCTTACGTACACAGAATAGACAGGGGGACGGATATGAGAAAATGGATCAATAGTTTTCTGGCCGGGCTCCTGATGATACTGCTTACCGGGTGCGCCGGATCCCAGACGGAGACGCCGGGATACCGCATTTATACCACCAATGCGGACCGCACAAAACTGCAGACGGAATCTATCAATTCCCAGGCTTCCGATTCGGAGGAGCTGCTGGCGGAGCTGTTCGAGCATCTGCAGGCCCCATCGTCCAACGGGGAGGATTACAGCATTATCCCGGAAGGGGTGGAGATCACGGATTTCAGCCTGTCGGACGGGCAGCTCACAGTGATCTTCAACGATGTGTACCGTCAGATGAGCAACACCAGCGAGATCATCCTGCGGGCGGGCGTGGTGCTTACGGCGTCCCAGCTTTCTGAGGTGCGCACAGTGGTGTTCCACATAGGAAACGAAGTGCTGAAAGACAGCACCGGCGAACCGGTGGGAGCCATGACCGGAACCATGTTCCTCAACGATAAGATTGGCATGAACTCTTACCAGTATACGTCGCTTGCGCTGTACTTTGCCAACAGTTCGGGGGACCACATTGTAAGAGAGACGCGCAACGTCCATTATTCCAGCAATACCACCCTGGAGCGGGTGGTCATGGAGCAGCTGCTCAGCGGCCCGCGGGGCGAGGGACTGCTGCCCATCCTGCCGGAAGATGTGAGCGTGCTGAGCATATCGGTGAAAGATGAAGTCTGTACGGTGAACCTGAGCAAGGAGTTCCTGGGCGTGCGCGATGAAAAAAGCTTGTTGCCGGAGGTGACGATCTACGGTATGGTCAACAGCCTCTGCGATGTGCTGAACGTGGAGCGCGTGCAGTTCCAGGTGGAAGGGCAGTCCAACGTGCTGTATAAGGAAAAACTCAGTTTAAGCGGTCCCTTCCACCGCAACAGCGAGATCATAGAGATACAGGATAATACCTCCACGGGCGCGCAGCCCACAGTAGGTTTATAACGGATACGGGAAATGCGCTGCGGCAGCCGGCATTGATGCAGCGATCGGCGCATTTGGCGCTGCGGCCCGGCACTGATGCAGCAATCGGCGTATTGGCACATGGTGCATGCCATGTATGGATTTGTATAGTAAAGAATTTACGAAATAAAATGAGGAGAAGGGCATGAAAAAAAGATACTTGTGCCGTATCTGCTGCCTGCTTCTTCTGTGGTTTGCCCTCGCCGGGCTTGTGCGGGGCAGGACGGGACCGCCGCTCTGCGCCCCGGTGCCGGAGGGGGAGACCGTTTGTGTGAGCGGCACAGTTTATCGGCGTGAATTTACAGATACAGGTCAGAGGATTTATCTGAAAAACACTTCAATTCTTTTCGCGGCAGATTCGCTGCCGGATATCAAAGACTGGGGAAAAAAACGTATTATCGCATATCTGCGGGAGGAGCAGAGGACGCCCATCGGGAGCCGCGTCCTGGTTTCCGGCGTCTGCGCATACCCGCAGGCGGCCCGCAATCCGGGCGGGTTTGACGCCCAAAGCTATTACGGCGCCATGGGCGTGGGGATGCTCCTTCGAAAAGCAGACGTCCGGGAGCAGGACGGGAGCGTATATTGGATACGCAACGCCATCGCAGATTTTCGTGATTTTTGCCGGGCGCAGCTGGTGCGCGCCGGGGAGGATACGGACGCGGGGGTGCTGAGCGCCATGCTTCTGGGAGACAAGGGAATCCTGGACGCGCAGGTTAAAGATCTGTACCAGAGCGCAGGGATCGTGCATCTATTGGCCATATCCGGCCTGCATATATCGCTTACCGGGATGGCACTGTACCGCCTTCTGAGAAAGCTGCGGCTCTCCTTCGGCGCGGCGGGCGCTGTGGCGGGAACGCTGATGTGCGCCTACGCGTGCATGACGGGCTATCCGGTGTCCGCGGTGCGGGCGGTGCTGATGTTTCTGATATTTCTGCTCTCCCAGGTGACAGGCCGCACTTACGACCTCCCCACCAGCCTGATGGTCTCTGCCGCGGCCATCCTGATCGGGAAAAGCGACTCCATCGGGCAGGCGGGGTTCTGGCTCTCTTTTGGGGCCGTGGGAGGCGTGCTGTTAAGCGGCCTGTGGGAGAGCAGACCATTGAAGAACACTTCCCTGGGAGTCAGCATCGCGGTGCAGTTTGCCACGATCCCGCTCACCGCGTACTATTACTATCAGATCCCAGTGTACGCAGTGGTGCTGAACCTCTGCGTCCTCTGGACCATGCCGTTCCTGCTGGGATTTGGGATGGCGGGCATGGGCGCGGCGGTGCTCTCGCCCGTGGCGGGCAGATTTTTGCTGGCGCCCGCCCACTACTTGCTGGCTTTTATCGAGGAGCTCTGCGGGAGGGCGAAGCTGCTGCCTTTTGCATCCTATATCACCGGGCAGCCCCCGCTCTGGCGCATTGTGCTGTACTACACGGCGCTGGCGGCGATGGTGGTCCTGCTTCAAAAAGTGCAGACAAAACCGCGTGTTTCCGCCTTTTTTGGAAATCCGCGAAAAATTGATTTGATAAAGTTGCTGTTTGCAAGTATACTGTTGATAGGAACATTGTCGATTCATTGCCCGCGCGGGCTTGTGATGACATTTCTGGATGTGGGGCAGGGAGACGGCTGCTGTATCCAGAATGGGGCCCGCTCGGTGTGGATGGTTGATGGCGGGAGCAGCAGCGAGACAAAGCTGGCGCAGTACACCCTGGAACCGTTTTTTAAGAGTCAGGGCATCCGGCGGGTGGATCACTGGATGATCTCGCATTACGATAAGGATCATATCAGCGGTCTTTTGGAGATTCTGGAATCTTATCAGCGGGCATTGGACGGCGAAAATGCGTCCGGCATTTCCATCGGAGAGATCCTGCTCCCGGATGTGCAGGATACCCCAGAACTGGCCGAGCAGCTGCTTGCCCTGGCCGATGCCGCCCACATCCCGGTGCGGAGGCTGAAAAAAGGAGACCGTGTGACGGATGGAGCGCTTGCGGTACATATACTCTCCCCGGAAAAAGGGATGCTGTATGAAAACAGCAACGCGGCTTCCGTGGTGGCACAGTTCACCTGCGGCTCTTTTGACGCACTCCTGACGGGGGATCTGGAGGGAGCTGGGGAGAGCGCGCTTCTGCAGAGCGGACTTTTGGAGGATGTGGACGTCTTAAAGGCGGCGCATCACGGTTCCAGAAATTCTACATCCGGGGAATTTTTGCAGGCGGCCCGCCCGGAACTGACCGTTATTTCCTGCGGCAGACAAAATTCGTACGGGCACCCCCACGCCGAGCTGCTGCAGCGGCTGGAGAACTGTGAAAGCCGCATTGCCCGCACCGACCTGCAGGGGGCGGTGCAGATATACGCGGATGAAAGTGGATACCGGGCGCAGGGCTATGTCCGGCAGGAAATGCCCGCCGCGGCGATGCAGACTGCGCATGAAACGGAAACAGAAGACGGTACATAAAGCAGAGGCAGAAGACTGCAGATGAAACAGAAGACTGCGCATAAAGCAGAGGCAAAAGACTGCGCATAAAGCAGAGACAGAAGACTGCAGATGAAACAGAAGACTGCGCATGAAACGGAAACAGAAGACTGTACATGAGACAGAGACAGATGGGAGGGATTGCGATGACGATCCGTGAGATCGCGGAGAAGCGTGAGGAGGAGTTTTTAAGCGAATACGCCAGCCTCAGCAAAAATACACGGGGGAGGGAAGTGCCGGAGGCGCCCTGCGATATACGCCCCGCGTACCAGCGGGACCGCGACCGCATCCTGCACTGCAAATCCTTCCGGAGACTGAAACATAAAACACAGGTATTTCTAAGCCCCCAGGGGGATCATTACCGGGATCGTCTGACCCATACCCTGGAGGTTTCCCAGATCGCCCGGACGATCGCGCAGGCGCTCCGCCTGAACGAGAGCCTGACGGAAGCCATCGCCATGGGGCACGATCTGGGGCATACGCCCTTCGGACACGCCGGGGAGCGGGTGCTCAACCGGGTGTGCCCGGACGGGTTCGTGCACTCCGAGCAGAGCATCCGTGTGGTGGAGCTGCTGGAAAAGAAAGGCCGCGGGCTGAACCTCACCTGGGAGGTGCGCGACGGCATCCGGAACCACCGCACCAGCGGCGCACCGGCCACGCTGGAAGGGAAAGTGGTGCGGCTGGCGGACAAGATCGCGTACATCAATCACGACATCGATGACGCGGAGCGCGCTCAGATCCTCGCGGAGGAGGAGATTCCTCTGGAATATCGGAAGATTCTGGGCAGCACCATCAAAGAGCGGCTGAACACCATGATCCACGACATTGTGACCAACAGCATGGATAAGCCGGATATCTGTCAGTCCGAAGAAATCGCGAAAGCCATGCAGGACATGCGCCGGTTCATGTTCTGGCACGTGTACACCAACCCGAAGGCAAAGGGGGAGGAGATCAAGGCGGAGCACATTGTGGAGGCGCTGTACTATTATTACGAGGATCACATGGAGGAGCTCCCCCAGGAGTACCAGGAGATGATCACAGAGAAGGACGAGAGCATTTCCCGTGTGGTGTGCGATTAT
>CANRKY010000106.1 GCA_947631355.1 uncultured Marvinbryantia sp. | reverse complement strand
AGCGCCATGGTGTATCCCTGCATCCTGCTGGTGATGATCGTGGTGGTGGTGCTGGTGATCTTCACGTTTGTGCTGCCCCAGTTTGAATCGATGTTCGCGCAGATGGAAGACCTGCCTGCGGGCACCAAATTCCTGATGTGGCTGAGCGATACGCTGGTGACAAACTGGCTGCAGATCGGCATCGGATTTTTCATTATTGTGATGGCCATTGTGCTGATCTTCCGCATCTATGCCGTGCGGCTGGCAAAAGACAAGCTGCTGCTGCGGCTCCCCATTGTGGGAAAACTTTTAAAGACCATTTACACCGCCCGCTTTGCCCGCACCTTAAGCTCGCTGTATTCCTCGGGCCTTCCCATTGTGACGGCATTGCAGACGGGCAGGCGAACCGTGGGAAACCTGTACATAGACGAACAGTTTGACAAAGCCATCGCCAGCGTGCGCGCCGGGGAAAACCTGTCCGCGGCCCTTGGCGCCATCGATGGATTCGTGATGAAATTTGCCTCCACCATCATGATCGGCGAGGAGACCGGAAGCCTGGATTCCATGCTGGATTCCAGCGCGGAAAATCTGGAATATGAATCTGAGATAGCCATTAACAAAATGGTATCCCTGCTGGAGCCGCTGATGATCGCGGTCATGGCGCTGATCGTGGGATTTATCATGATCTCTGTTATCACGCCGATCTATGGCTCCTACGACGCCATCGGCGCAGGCTATTAGGGGAGAAAAAGACAAAGGAGCTGAGACCCAATGACAACTTCCGTGTATTTATCAAATAACAACATCAATGCGGTTGTGGGGAGCGGCGGAAAAAAGATCCGCGTGCGCAGAGTGTGCACCACGCAGATCCCGGAGGGCAGCCTGATCAACGGCATTATCACCAACGAGGCGGATCTGGCGGAGCAGTTAAAGGAATTTTGGACAACGAATAAACTGCCGAAAAAAGATGTGGCTCTGGTCATCAACAGCTCGCAGTTCGTGCTGAAGACCCTGACCATGCCAAAATCCAACGACAAAAAGATCCGCGAAGTGCTCCCCATGGAGTTCGGGGACGTGTCGGATCAGAAAGAACCTATTCTGGACTACATGCTGGAAATTGCCGACAAAAAGAATATTTCCGTGCACGCGGTGATGGCGGAAAAAAGTTTTGTGCAGGGCTATATCAACCTGTTTGCGGGATTCGGCGTGAAGGTGACGTCCATCAGTGTGGCGAGGACCTGCCGGAACAAGCTGCTGGGAACGTTAAAACAGCTGCGGGAAAAGACCTGCGTGATCCACATGATAGACGGCACCAGCATCAACAGTATGCTGTGGGTGAACGGAACTTCCGTGTACTCCACCCAGAGGCGTGTGTTCTGCGAGGCGGGCACGGCGCAGTTCGGCGTGGAGCTGGCCAGGCTGGTGAACAATATCCAGCAGTTTGCCATCACACAGCAGATCCAGCAGAAGATCGAGACGGTATATCTGGCCGGTATGCAGCAGGAGGAATTTAATGTCTACCGCGACGCGATCCTGGAGACCGGGCCGGAGTGGAGCTGCGAGCTGCTCCAGCCAGAAAAGCATATCCGGATGCCGAAAGGCATGGAAGCCGATTACAGCAGGTTCCTGGCGGAGATGGGGAACTTGATCAAAGTGAAGCAGGACATCAATCTGGTGCCGTTTGCCAAAAAGAAAGTGAAGAAAAAAGAGGGGAGCGGCCCCAGGGTGTGGAAGCGGTATGTGATACCGCCCGTCATTTTCTTTGTGGCGTGCGCCTCCGTCACGGGGGTGCTGTTCTACCAGGAGCATCAGAAAAAACAGGAACTGGAAGAACTGAACGCGTATATCAACGACCCGGCAAACATCGACCTGTGCGACCGGGCGGATATCCTGCAGCAGCAGATCGCGGAGCTGGGGCGCAAAGTGTCCCAGATCCAGTGGGTGGAGGGGTGCATCCAATCTTACCCCTACATGAACAGCAACGTGCTGCTGGAACTGGACAGCTGCGCACAGGCGCAGGCGGTGGAGCTGGAGGTAAGATCCTACGAGGCGTCCAGCGGAAATCTGAGCGTGGACGCGAAGGCGGAGGAAGTGACGCTGATCAACCAGTTCATCGATATGCTGGAGGCGTCCGGCATCTTTGATAGCGTGGAGTATTCGGGGTACACCTACGATGAATCCGCGCGGCTGTACACGATCAACGTAAACTGCTATCTGTCAGAGCAGGCTGGAAAGTGAGGTGTGGGATATGCAGATGAAAATGACCAGTCGCGATAAATTTCTGCTTACTGTGATGGCGTTTCTGCTCATCGGGGTGGGATTCATTTACTATCTCATCATGCCCACGCTGGGACGCATGGACGACCTGGATCTGGAGATCTCCGATGCGCAGATCAAAGAGCAGGAGATGAAACTGAAGATATCCATGTATCCGGATTACGAGCAGAACCTGGAGAATATGAAACAGACCGCTGCCAACGAGACGGCGCAGTATTATAATCTGCTGACCAGCCAGGAGGTGGACCGCGAGCTGACGAACATTGTGCTGGCTTACGGGCTGGAAAGTGTGGGCCTGAATATTTCCCCCGCTGTTTACACCTCCTCGGAGCCGTACAGCCGCTCCATGCTGGCGCGGATGGATGAACTGCAGGAAATGGCCGCGGCAGCTGCGGAAGATACACAGGACGATGCACAGGAGGAACCGGCCTACCCGACGCGGGTGGACGGCGTGCAGGATCAGATTTATACCTGCGCGGTGAAGCTCACGGTGAGGGGCGCGGAGGAGGATTATCAGAAGATGATCGACGCCTTTGTGAACGAATATCCCGCCATCCGTGTGACCAGCATCTCTTACCAGAAGGAAGCCGCCAGAACGGTGACGCGTGTGAACGGCGAAACGCTGGTTCGGGAGGGCAGCCGCGAGCTGGTGCTGGGCCTGGAGATGTATATGTGCGACAAGCGCCTGTACGGGGAAGTGCAGCCGCAGGAGAGCGTCAGCAGCCAGGACGCGCTGAACCAGGCCATGAGCGTGCTATCTTCCCTGCAGCAGATAATGGGCGCCCAGGCGGGGCAGCCGGCAGAATAATAGATAGAGCAGCAGGCAGAACAACAATAGAGCAGCAGACAAAAAAAATGGATAGATGGGAGGGAAGGCTGCATGAGCCAGATCAAGAATATCCCGATCGGCGAAGTGCTGAAAGAATACGGGTACATTACGGAGGATCAGCTCCAGCAGGCGCTGGCGTACCAGAAAGAGAACCGGGGCAAGCGTCTGGGGACCGTGCTGATCGAGCAGGGCTTTATCACGGAGCAGCAGATGCTGGAGGCTCTGGCGAGGCGTCTGAACCTGAACCAGGTGGATCTGACCAACCGGCAGATCGATGTGGAGGCCGTGTCGAAGATCCCGCAGCAGCTTGCCGAAAAATATGGGATCCTGGCTCTGTCGGTTCACGAGGATCACATGGTGGTGGCCACCAACGATCCTCTGAACTTTTACGCCATGGAGGATATCCGCCAGCTGACCGGCATGGATCTGGAGATCCAGCTTGCGGAGAAAGCGCCTCTGGAGCGCGCCATTTCTTACTATTATTCGGAGGTGTCCGCTCACCGCGCGGCCAGCACGGCCAACGAGGTGTTCCAGGATTCCGAGATGGAAGAACTGGAACTGGAGGAAGGCGACGGCGAAGTTCCCATCATCAAGCTGCTGAACAGTCTGGTGCAGCGCGCCTACACCACAAACACCAGCGATATCCACATTGAGCCGTTTGAGGATAAATCTCTGGTGCGCATGCGTATAGACGGAACCATTGTGGACTATGTGACATTGCAGAAGGGGCTGCACAGCTCGCTGATCGCCCGCATCAAGATCATCGCCGGCATGGACATCGCGGAGCGGCGCATCCCCCAGGACGGCCACTGCAAAGTGCGTGTGAACGGCCAGCTGATCAACATCCGTGTGTCCGTCATTCCCACGGTATTCGGGGAAAAAGCGGTGCTGCGTCTTCTGGCCAGCCAGGCCGTCATCGACCACAATCGCACCTACGGCATGAACGATACGGATTTTGAAAAGTTTTCCCGGATGCTGCGCTCCCCCAACGGGATCATTTATATCACGGGGCCCACGGGTTCCGGCAAATCCACCACGCTGTATATGGTGCTGGAAGATCTCTCCAGGAAACAAGTGAACATCTCCACTATCGAGGATCCGGTGGAGAAAAATGTGGCGAGGGTCAACCAGATGCAGGTGAACAATCAGGCGGGCCTCACCTTTGAGATCGGGCTGCGCGCCCTGCTGCGTCAGGACCCGGATGTGATCATGGTGGGTGAGACGCGAGACGCGGAGACGGCCAGCATCTCCATCCGCGCCGCCATCACGGGCCATCTGGTGCTCTCCACACTGCACACCAACAGCGCGGTGTCCTCCATTGTCCGTCTGATCGACATGGGGATGGAGCCGTACATGATCGCCAACTCGCTGGTGGGCGTGGTGGCGCAGCGTCTGATGCGAAAAGTCTGCCCCTACTGCGCGAAGGACGACACTCCCACAGAGATGGAGCGGGAGCTTTTAGGGGACGATGTGCCGGTGGTAAAGCGGCCGCAGGGCTGCAACCGCTGCAACAATACGGGCTACAGCGGGCGTATCGCCATCCACGAGATCGTGGTGATCGACGCCACGATCCGAAAAATGATCTCCGATGGCGCCACCATGGATCAGATCGAGGAATACGCGGTGAAGCAGCAGGGCATGCGCACGCTGCGGGATCTTGGCACCAGCATGGTGCGGGACGGAATCAGCACGGTGGAGGAACTGCAGAAAGTGGCTTACTATTCATAAACGGTCTGCTGTCCAATGGCGGCAGACAGAGATTCTTAACGGGAAAAGGAGAAAAAAAGAATGACCATAGATCAGATCGTGCTGGAGGCACGCAGGCAAAATTGTTCCGATGTACATATCACGGAGGGAATGGATCTGATATTCCGCATCCATGGGGTTATGCAGCGGTCCGGCATCTTTATGAGCGACCAGGAGACGGAGGATGCCATTTTTTCCATGCTGGACGAAAATCAGAGAGATCGGCTGAGACAGGGACACGATATCGATTTCTCCCTCACTTCTTCGGACGGCAACCGTCAGAGAGTGAATGTGTTCCGCCAGCAGGGAAAGGTGGCGGCCACGATCCGTCTGCTGAACAACACGATCCCCACGCTGGAACAACTGAAACTTCCTCCGGTGCTGCGGGAGATGGCGGAAAAGCCCAGAGGACTGATCCTGGTGACGGGGCCCACCGGAAGCGGAAAATCCACCACGCTGGCAGCTATGGTGGACCACATCAACGAGAAGGAAGCGCGCCATATCATCACCATCGAGGATCCGGTGGAATATGTGTATGAGACAAAGAAATCCCTGATCCACCAGAGAGAGGTGGGGCACGATACCGTGTCGTTTGCATCGGCCCTGCGCTCGGCCCTGCGTGAAGACCCGGACGTGATCCTGGTGGGAGAGATGCGCGATTACGAGACCATCTCCGCCGCGCTGACGGCCGCAGAGACCGGCCATCTGGTGCTCTCCACACTGCACACCACAGGGGCTGCGCAGACCATGGATCGTATTGTGGACGCCTGCCCGTCGGAGGCACAGAACCAGGTGCGCACACAGCTCTCCGGCGTGTTAAACGGCGTGGTCACCCAGTGCCTGATCCCGCTGGCGGCAGGCAACGGGCGCATCGCGGCGACAGAGATCCTGGTGGGGACCGACGCGGTGTTGAACCTCATCCGGGAGGCCAAAGCCCATCAGATGGGAACGGCCATGCAGTCCGGCGCGGCGTTCGGCATGCACACGCTGAACAGCGAACTTTGCCGACTGGTGCGGGAGGGAACCATCACCGCCCAGGCCGCCTTCCAGTTCTCCAACGACAGAAAAGACCTGGAGCAGTATTTATAGAACAGAAAAAGCCCCGGAGCGGTTCCAATGTACGAGACAGAAAAGTTCCGGGCGATATGGGCAAAAGTTTATCGAAAAAGCCTGGAGTGATTTCAATGTACAAGACAGAAAAGCTCCGGGCGGCATAGACAGATATTTATAGAAGAAGCCCCGGAGCAGCCTGATAGAAATGTACAGAACAGGCATGCGCCGGGGCAATTTTTCTGGAAACATACAAAACAGGTAAATTCCGAAATAGTATTTACGGAGTGTCCGAAATATAGGTAAAGAACTTCATCACATTTTCCAGCCGCTCCGTGCTGGCCACGATCCCAAGAATAGATTTTTTCTCAGAGCCGCCGTACTGGCGGTAAACGGCGTTGTCTGTGATGTCGATGCCGTACGGCTTGTCCGGGTAAGTTTTGATGACGTTGAAGTTTTCATCGGTTTCTTCCTCGTGACCCATCACGATCTGATCTTTATACTGCGCATACACATCGGCGGGCAGTATTTCCGAGAGATCGGCGAAACAGCCCAGGGCGGAGTACTGCGCGAAGGATTCCTCATCGCACACCATCAGGTCGATCACCCGCGCCCCCAGAAACGTGGAGAGTTTCATCTGTGCGGTGTAGTCGTCCAGGTTGTAGTAGTCCAGGGAGATGTATTCGTCCTTGCTGGTGAGTTCATAGTAATCCCGCAGATCGTTCTGCATCGTGTCGGTATCGGACACGTAGGCGCCGTTGATAAAAGCGATGTGCAGCACATCGACCTGGTGCCGGAAAAACATATTGTAGATCAGAGCGCCAGCCAGAATGAGCACGGCGATGACCACCAGAAGCGCCTTCAGGTAATAGTCTTTAAAATACTGCACTTTCTGCTTCCGCGTGAGGTTGGAAGTATCTTTCTTTCCCAGAGAATCATCCCGCTTCTGATAGAGCAGGGAATCATCGTCCAGAGCTGTTTTTTTGTCTTCAATATTCATGGCTGAATCCTTTCGTCTGACTGTATTGACTGCCATCGGGCGGCAGCCGGTGATTTCTTCTGTGATCTTTCTATAGTCTATCACGCTTTTTAAAAAAAGTGTATTAAATATTTGTAAAGTATGTTATACTGAATCAAATAGACTGCATTTTTGCAGAGTTCGGATAAGAAACGGAGAGGGAGAGCGGTATGAGGAGAGTATTACTGAAATTAAGCGGAGAGGCGCTGGCGGGCGACAAAAAGACGGGGTTTGACGAGCCCACGGTGGCGGGAGTCGCGGCCCAGGTAAAACAGCTGACCGATGAGGGCGTGGAAGTGGGCGTTGTGATCGGGGGCGGCAATTTCTGGCGCGGGCGTTCCAGCGAAAACATCGACCGCATAAAGGCGGATCAGATCGGTATGCTGGCCACGGTCATGAACTGCATCTATGTATCGGAGATCTTTCGCTCGGCGGGCATGAAGACACAGATCTTCACACCCTTTGTCTGCGGGGCTTTCACAGAACTTTTTTCCAAAGACCGGGTGAACGAGTGCTTTGAAAAAGGCATGGTCACATTTTTTGCGGGAGGCACGGGGCACCCGTATTTTTCCACCGACACCACCACGGTGCTGCGGGCGGTGGAGATTGAGGCGGACGTTATCCTGCTGGCAAAATCCATCGATGGCGTGTACGACAGCGACCCGAAAACAAACCCGAACGCCAGAAAATACGACACGATCACCATCCAGGATGTGATCGACAAGCGCCTGGGCGTGGTGGATCTGGCGGCATCCATTTTGTGCATGGAAAATAAAATGCCCATGCTGGTGTTTGGATTGAATGAGGAAAACAGCATTGTCAATACGGTGAAGGGGAACTTCCACGGAACAAAGGTGACTGTTTAAAATGTAGAAAACATGTTTTCAAAAATGCGTGATAAACGTTTTCAAAAGTGCAGGAAACACGTTTTAAAATGTACGGATGAAGTTTAAAAAATATATGGAAGACGTTTAAAAAAATGTGTGACAAACGTTTTCAAAAGTACAGAAAAGACGTTTTAAAATGTACGGATGAAGTTTAAAAAGTATATGGAAGATGTTTAAAAAAATGCAGAAAGGATCAGGAGGAAAAAGACATGGATGAGAGAATGAAGGTATTTGACGAGAAAATGACAAAGACGTACAACAATCTGCTGTCGGAGTTTGGCGCTATCCGCGCGGGGCGCGCGAACCCGCGGGTATTGGACCGCATTACGGTGGATTACTACGGCACGCAGACCCCGCTGCAGCAGGTGGGCAATATCAATGTGCCGGAGCCGCGCATGCTGCAGATCCAGCCCTGGGATACCAGCCTGTTGAAAGCGATTGAGAAGGCGATCCAGAAATCCGACCTGGGCATCAACCCCACCAACGATGGCAAGGTGATCCGCCTGGTGTTCCCGGAACTGACCGAGGAGCGCAGAAAAGACCTGGTGAAGGATGTGAAGAAAAAAGGCGAGGCGGCGAAGGTGGCCGTGCGCAACATCCGCCGGGACGCGAATGAGTCCTTCAAAAAGCTGAAGGGGACGGAGGTGTCGGAGGATACCATCAAAGAGCTGGAGACGCAGATGCAGAAAGTGACCGATAAGTATATCAAGGATATCGACAGCGCGGTGGAGGAAAAATCAAAGGAGATCATGACAGTATAATGGACAGAAGCGAGCTTGTGATACCGCGCCATGTGGCCATCATCTTGGACGGCAACGGGCGCTGGGCCCAGAGCAAGGGGATGCCGCGCAATTACGGACATACCAGAGGCGCAAAAAATCTGGAAGTGATCTGAGAGGACGCATACAATATCGG
>CANRKY010000105.1 GCA_947631355.1 uncultured Marvinbryantia sp. | reverse complement strand
AACCTGCTAAGACAGCGCGACGTAAGTGGGAGGATATAGAGCGGGAAGAATGAAAAGAAACAACAAAGATCTGGCATACAAAAAATATTGGGAGAATAAGGGGCGCATGGTAGAGCTGCTGAACAGGGTGTTGTTTGACGGGGAGAATGTAGTGCGGTCGGACGGCATCAGCAGTACAGAAAGAGAACTGTCCGCCGAGGTGGGAAAGGCATCCAACAAGCGTAGTTTTACCAGGCTGCTGGATGGGGCGAAGCTGGTGTCCATCGGGGGAATGCCGATCTATGTATATCTGGAGAATCAGACCTATATAGATTACGCTATGACAGAGCGCAACATCACATTAGAGGCAGCGTGCTACCACGAGCAGCGAGCAAAACTTCGAAAAGAGCACGAAAATGCAAAAGACTTAAAAGATGACGGGGAATTCCTGTCAGGTATGCGAAAAGAAGAACGGTTCATTCCGGCACTGTGTATCGTGCTCTACTATGGAGATACACAATGGGACGCGGCGTGTTCCCTGCATGAAATCCTCCGATTCCCGGATATCTGTCCGCAGCTGAGACAGATCGTAAATGATGATCATGTGCTGGTGTTGGATGTGAAACGGCTTGAAGGAGTGGACACTCTGCAGACAGACCTGCGGGAGACGTTTATGTTCATCAAGTACGCATCGGACAAAGACAAGCTGTGGGCGTACATAAACGAGAACCAGGAACTGTTCCAGAATATGCAGGAAGACGCGCTGGAGTTTATAGCGTACACCACAGAGACAACGAGATTGTTAAAAATAAAGGATGAGATCCGCACGGAAAAAGGGGGATATGATGTGTGCAAGGCGATAAGTGATATGAGACAAGAGAGCCGAGAAGAAGGCAGAAAAGAAGGACGAGAAGAAGGCAGAAAAGAAGGACGAGAAGAAGGCAGAAAAGAAGGACGAGAAGAAGGCAGAAAAGAAGGTAGAAAAGAAGGCCGAAAAGAGGGGCGAAGAAAAGGCAAAGAAGAACTGCTCCGCTCCCTGATCAAAAAAAAGCTGCAGAAAGGGAAAACGCTGGAACAGATCGCGGACGACCTGGAAAAAGAGGTGTCCGAGATACGGATCTGGGTGGAGAAGCAGCAATTGTCATAACCAAAAAGCGCAGCTATGCTGTCGAAAACCTGCTAAGACAGCGCGACGTAAGTGGGAGGATATAGAGCGGGAAGAATGAAAAGAAACAACAAAGATCTGGCATACAAAAAATATTGGGAGAATAAGGGGCGCATGGTAGAGCTGCTGAACAGGGTGTTGTTTGACGGGGAGAATGTAGTGCGGTCGGACGGCATCAGCAGTACAGAAAGAGAACTGTCCGCCGAGGTGGGAAAGGCATCCAACAAGCGTAGTTTTACCAGGCTGCTGGATGGGGCGAAGCTGGTGTCCATCGGGGGAATGCCGATCTATGTATATCTGGAGAATCAGACCTATATAGATTACGCTATGACAGAGCGCAACATCACATTAGAGGCAGCGTGCTACCACGAGCAGCGAGCAAAACTTCGAAAAGAGCACGAAAATGCAAAAGACTTAAAAGATGACGGGGAATTCCTGTCAGGTATGCGAAAAGAAGAACGGTTCATTCCGGCACTGTGTATCGTGCTCTACTATGGAGATACACAATGGGACGCGGCGTGTTCCCTGCATGAAATCCTCCGATTCCCGGATATCTGTCCGCAGCTGAGACAGATCGTAAATGATGATCATGTGCTGGTGTTGGATGTGAAACGGCTTGAAGGAGTGGACACTCTGCAGACAGACCTGCGGGAGACGTTTATGTTCATCAAGTACGCATCGGACAAAGACAAGCTGTGGGCGTACATAAACGAGAACCAGGAACTGTTCCAGAATATGCAGGAAGACGCGCTGGAGTTTATAGCGTACACCACAGAGACAACGAGATTGTTAAAAATAAAGGATGAGATCCGCACGGAAAAAGGGGGATATGATGTGTGCAAGGCGATAAGTGATATGAGACAAGAGAGTCGAGAAGAAGGTATATGCGAAGGAATAAAAATTGGCGAGAAACGCGGCGAACGGCGTGGCGAGAAGCGTGGTGAGCGGCGCGGCCGTCAGAAACAGGAAGAAGATATGTACCGCTCCCTGATCAGTAAAAAGCTGCAGAAAGGAAAATCTCTGGAACAGATCGCAGACGACCTGGAAAAAGAGGTGTCCGAGATACAGATCTGGATACAGAGGCTGCAAATAATATAACGCGAACCGAAAATTCAGCACATTTTTGCGGCAAATGAGAGTATGCGTGAAGGCATGTTTTACTGAAAGAAAGCGCAGGGCCGTCCTGGGAGACTGGGGCGGCCTTTTATACATAGCTTTTCGGCAGCTGTTTTGAAGGGCTTTTACATCGGCAGCCGCTGTTTACAATTTGGAAACATGGCGTTGATGACACGGCAAACATCCGGGCGCTATACTGACAATAAATGGCGGCTATACTGACCATAAATAATGGCAGGCTTGCCAGCCGCAGACCGGCTGCCGCAGACTAATGTACGGAAAATAAACGAGGTGGGGTATCACAATGAAAAAGAAAAAATATTGGATCATGCTGATGATCTTGGGACTTGCACTTTCCGGCTGTGCAGAGACGCCGGAGCAGGCAGTGGTGCGCGAAAAGAGCGATCGCGGCGTGGAGGGATACCAGGAAGATACCGGAAGCCTGGATATCAATGCAGGAAACAGCGCAAACAGCGGCACAGGAAATGCCGCGGATACGCCGCATAACATAGAAGACAGCGCAAACGGCGACACAGAAAATGCCGCAGATACGCCGCATAACATAGAAGACAGCGCAATCAACGGCACAGAAAATGCCGCAGATACGCCGGATAACGTAGAAGACGGCGCAAACAGCGACACAGAAAATGCCGCAGATACGCCGGATAACACAGAGAACAGTGCAGGTGACGTCTCAGAAAATACCGCGGAAAATGCGCTGGCACAGAAACTTCAGGCGCCGGAGAATTATCAGCTGTCCCTCACCTCAGAGGATGGAAAATTCAAACTGGAGTGTGACGCGGATGTCTATGTGCCGGATGTGCAAAAAGTGCCCATTTATCAGGTGAGTCAAAAGGAATTTTCCCAGGAAGTCATCGATCAGGTGACAGAGGCGTTCTTCGGCGATGCACCCGTTTGCGACTCGGACTACATCTACGGTTGGACGAAGGCGGAGATCGAGGAAAAACTGAACGAGTGGAACGGGTATCTGGCCGCGGGAAACTTGGACCCATACGGCTATCTTGCACAGGCAAAAGAGGCGGGCGCGGACGAGGAAGAATTGGAGCGCTTATCTCATTACCTGCAGGACAGCATCGATGAGTGGGAGGGGCTCTATGCGGATGCGCCGGACACCAAAGAAAAGAAGGAGGTACATCCGGGTTTTGCCAATCTTCCGGAGAGCGATGAAGAAGCTTACCTGAACGATTCGTTCACAGGATATGTGGAAACGCAGGACGGTAATTTCCTCTATTCTTTTCAGAGGTGGTCGAGCATGCCGATGGAGATACGCGTTGAGCGGATAGACAGAGAAAAAGGGGCGCAAAGAGACGGCCGGCTGGACTGGTTTCAGGTGCTCGGACTCTACGATGAGGAAAAGGCGGATGCGTCCCTCACGGAAGAAGAACAGCGGGCGCTCCTGGAGGAACAGACAGGGATCACAAAAGAGGAGGCCATTGCCCTGGCGGATCAATATGTGAAACGGCTGGGGCTTGCAGAGGAAGTTTCCGCCAAAAACGTCATCTTGTCCCGCGGGACATGGGATGGGGACATGCGTGGGGACGACCCGGATGTGTACATCGGCGGCTACGGCTGGCAGGTGGACTACACAAGAGATGTTGACGGCTTTCCGGTGACGGACGAGATGGACAGCGGAGGTGCCCTGGAATCCATGGAGAGCACCCTGGAACCCTGGTGCTATGAGCTGATCCAGATCACGGTCAATCAGGATGGACTTCAGTTCGCGCGGATTGAAAATCTGTACGACATGGGCGAGCAGCGCATGGAGAACGTGCAGATGCTGTCTTTCCCGGAGATCGCCGACATCTTTGCCCAGATCATCCAGATCCAGAATGCCGATATGGGTAACACGGACGAGCGAAAGATCACGATCACAAAGATCGCCCTGGGCGATATGCGCATCTACGATCCCAGCGTGGACAGCACTATAGGCACGCTGGTGCCGGTGTGGGATTTCTTCGGCTTTCAGGAGCACGCGGGTACCTACGAGGGCGAGAGTTATTATTCAAAGGAAGCATACAGCAATCGCAGCTTTCTCACCATTAACGCGGCGGACGGCACCATCGTCAACCGCAGCCTGGGGTATTAGCGATGCGCAAGGTGCTGGCGGCGCTGCGCTACAACTTCCTTGGCTTTTTTCGCAGCGCCCGCACCGTGATCGTATTTTTGCTGAGCATGGTGGTCTGCTTTTTGTTAAGCGGACGCGTATTTGAAGTAGTGGAGCGCTTTCACACCAGCATGCAGGCGGCGGAGCCGTTCATCTGGACCTTCGGGGATGCCACCGCCGTGCTGCTTATTTCCCTGCTCCTGATCTTCCTGTTTTCCGATCTGCCAAAGCTCTCCGCGTTTACGCCCTTTTATCTGGTGCGGATGACCAGGCGCAAATGGCTGGCCGCACAGTTCCTCTATATTGTGCTGGTGACGCTGCTCTATGTGGGGTTTGTGCTTTTAGTCACCATACTGCTGTGCATGAAACATTCCTTTATCGGAAATCTGTGGAGCGAGACGGCGGCCATCCTGGGGTATTCTCCCATAGGGCGCGCCTTAAATGTGCCATCCACAGTGAAAGTGATGGAGAGCATCAGTCCCTACGGCTGTATGCTGCAGGCGGCAGCTTTGATGCTGGGGTACAGTCTCACCCTGGGGTTTTTGATCCTGGTGGGCAATCTGCTGGCGGGCCGCAAATACGGGATGCTCCTCGCCCTGGGCTACAGCCTGTACGGATTTTTGATGGATCCAAATGTGCTGGGAAAGATGCTGGGCATGGAGGAATACGAGCTGTACCGCATCCGCAGCACAGTGGGATGGATCAGCCCGCTGAACCACGCGGTGTACGGGATGCACGACTTCGGATACGATAACCTTCCGTCCATCGGGCAGTCCCTGACGATCTTTGCCCTGATCCTGCTGGTGCTGTTTTTTATTGCCCTGCGCGTCATCCGCAGATATAATTTTACCTTTCTGGGGAGCTGAAGAATGGACTTCAAGAGAATGTTTCTGGACAAAAAATTTTATCTTGCCATCGCGATCGCGCTTGCGGGCATCCTGCTGGGAGCGGATTATCCGGATCCGAGAGAGGCGGAGGAGACGGCTCTTGCCAGCGGCACATTCCTGACCACTGCCGCGTCGGGCCTCACCTCCGATGCCGTGCTGTTTTTTCTGCCGGTGACGGCGGTGCTTCCCATGGCGGAGGAGTACCTGCGGGATCGGCAGGGAAATTTTCTCCGTTTTCTATCTGTGCGCAGAACCCGGCAGGAATACTGCAGGGACAAGGTGCTGACCACCGTGTTCTCGGGGATGCTGGTGTGGCTTATCGCCGCGGCGCTGGCGGTGCTCTTTTATTTTTTGCTCTTTTTTGGATTTGAGGAAGTCTTTTCTTACCAGGAGGCACAGCTGCTGGAACTTCTGAAAGTGCTCGGCAGGGTGTGCCTGGTGGCCGGGGCGGTGTCCGCGTTCGGCGCGGTGTGCGCCCTTTTGGGGATGTCTGTGTATGTGGCTTTCGGGCTGCCTTTCGTGATGTTTTATGCCTGCATCATTTTGCGGGAACGCTACCTGGATAACCTGTACTGCATAGACCCCTCGGAGTGGATCCGGGCGGAAAACGACTGGGGCGCGGATCAGATGGGGCTGTGGCTGTTTCTCCTGCTGCTGGCCCTGTTTCTTTCCTGCCTGCACGGGATACTGCTTATGCACAGATTGGAGGAAGTGTGAGCCGTGGAAAACTATATCGAGCTTTCTCAGGTGCGAAAGTGCTTTGGGGATGAGGAAGTGCTGAAGCCGCTGGATTTTCAGGTGGAGCGCGGAAAGGTGTACGGCATTGTGGGGAACAACGGTTCCGGGAAGACGGTGCTTATGAAATGCATCTGCGGCTTTCTGCCGACAACAGGCGGCATTGTGAAAGTAAATAAAAAAGTGATCGGCAAAGAAGTGGATTTTCCGGAGAGCCTGGGAGTGATCATTGAGACGCCGGGCTTTCTCGCCAATTTAGGCGGCCGGAGGAACCTGGAGATCCTGGCGGATCTACGGGGAAAGCTGAAGCGCAGGGACATCACGGCGGTGCTGCTGCGGGTGGGGCTGGATCCCGCTCTGAAAAAACCGGTCGCGAAATATTCGCTGGGGATGCGCCAGCGCCTTGGCATCGCCCAGGCGATCATGGAAGACCCGGAGCTGCTGATTCTGGACGAGCCGTTCAACGGCCTGGACAAGCACGGCGTGGCGCAGATCCGGGAACTGTTGCTGGATGAGAAGAAAAAAGGGAAAACCATTCTTCTGGCCAGCCACAACAGTGAGGATATCCACATTCTCTGTGACCGGGTGTTTGAGATGGATGCGGGCGTGATGCGGGAGGTGCACACATGATGGGAAAAAGAAAAACTGCGCGGGCATTGCGCAGACTGCTTTTTCGGACAGTCTGTTTTTGGGGGATCTGTATCGCAGCCCTCCGGGTGGAGGCAGACCTTGCACCGGAAGCGCAGCTGACCCAGACAGCACACACATCAGAAGCACAACTGACCCAGGCGACAGACCTTGCACCGGAAGCGGATAGCGAGGTGCATCTGGATATAGACACAGATCATGCTTATGCCAGCATGAACACTTCTTACGCGCAGGGCTACATTCCGGTTATACAGAACGACCGGGTATTCCTTGTGGTTCCGTTTGTGGCTGATGGGCCCCTGCAAAACGATCGTCTTACGGTGGAACTGATCATGGGGGAAAATGCGCCCTTTGTGTATGCAAATTATCGCAAGAATGTAAAAAAGGAAACCTATCTGTTTGAAAAAAGTGTGGACGCCTATGTGTTTGCCTGCGCGATCGACCTGGAACCACAGAGGATCAACGGAAAATATCCGGTGCTGGTGCGGGCAGTGGGATATTCCGAAAGCGGGCGTAAAACGGAGCTGGCCTGCCGCATCTACATCACCATCTCCGACGGGAGAAATCCGGGCAGCTCTACCCAGGATCCTTCTGCCCAGCCGACCCAGGATCCTTCTGTCCAGCCGACCCAGGATCCCTCTGTTCAGCCGACGCAGGATCCGTCCGCTCAGCCAACGCAGGATCCGTCCGTTCAGCCGACGCAGGATCCGTCCGCCCGGCCGACGCAGGATCCGTCCGTCCAGCCTACCCAGGATCCTTCTGTCCAGCCAACGCAGGATCCGTCCGTCCAACCGATGCAGGATCCGTCCGACCGACCGACGCAGGATCCGTCCGTTCAGCCGATGCAGGATCCCTCCGTTCAGCCAACCCAGGATCCGTCTGTTCAGCCGACCCAGGATCCCTCCGTTCAGCCTACCGGAGAACCGGACATGGATGAACTGTATCCAGACGGACTGCCCACAGACGAACCATCCGCAGGGGAACCGTCCACAGAGGAGCCCGCCACGGAGATGCCTGCGGAATTGGGCAGTTTTTCCGGCGGAAGCTATGGGGGATACACAGACGGCGGTTCCGGCGGGGAGACTGAGAAAATACATCGTCAGCCCCGCCTGATGCTGCTGGCGGGCGGGATACCGGAGGAACCCCTGCTGGCCGGGCAGCGGATGGAACTGAATCTTTCTATGCAGAATATGAATGAGAACGAGGCGATCTACAATCTGAAAATATCCGTAAAGCCTGCCGCGGAACAGATTTCTCTCAGCACCTCCTCCTTTTATTTTGGAAAGGTTTATCCCAAAGAGACCATCACACTTCCCACGGCGGTATCCGCCGCCGCAAACGCCCCGGCGGGCAGGATGCCTGTCACCATATCCTACGAGTATGAAAATGAAAAAGGAACAGCCTATTCCGGCACAGAGGAGATTGTTCTGGACATTTGTCAGTCTGTGCAGGTATCGCTGGAGGGGTTTCAGCTTCCCGCCCAGGTGTACTCCATGGAGACAATCGAATCCGGCGTGCAGATACGAAATGTGGGAAAGACCATGATCTACAACGCACAGGTGGAATTTCAAGGGGAAGGGCTGTTCGCTACGGGAACCGTTTTCGCGGGAAATCTGGATGCTGGCACGGCCGGGGAGGGAACCCTGCGCATTTACGTGGGAAACAAAAACATGACTGCGCTGTCTGATGCAGGCGCAGGGACGGACGACAGCGCATATGGGCCTGCGTCCGGCACACTCACGCTCACATACGAGGACGCGTACGGGGAAAAATACTCCCAGACGCAGGAATTTTCCACGGTCATCCAAAAGCCGCAGACCATCGAGCTGACGGTGGAGAAAGAAGAAGTGCAGACGAACCAGTGGTGGGCGGCCAGCCTGGTGCTGCTTGTTCTGCTGTTTCTTGTGATCCTTATCGGCATGGCCCTGCGTTTGCGAAAGAGTCGGCGCGCACTGGAAGATCTGCTGGCGGCAGGTAAGTAGCGATAGAACATGCAGGCAGCAGAGAACGCGTGCAGGCAATGGAGACAGCGTGCAGACAACAGAGTTAGGAGGCAGTATGTGCAGAAGAAAAACCTACCTGGACGGTTTCCGCCCGGTTATCCTCATAGTGACATGCCTCATCCTCTGGCTGGGGCTGCAGCTCCTGCAGGCGCAGAGGGAGAGACAGACAATGTATG